>DASWYE010000112.1:0-14330 GCA_036405115.1 Telluria sp.
AGTTTGATGTTGTAGTCACCCTCATCGGTACCCGGACGGAATTTGACTTCCTTCACGGCGATGACTTTCTGCTTCAACTTGGCTTCGTGCTGCCGCTTCTGCTCCGAATACTTGAATTTGCCGTAATCCATCAGGCGGCAAACAGGCGGATTCGCGGTCGGCGCGATTTCCACCAGGTCCACATTGGCTTCTTCGGCCAGGCGGAAGGCTTCGGCAAGGCTCACGATCCCCAGCGGTTCATTGTCCACCCCGTTCAAACGCATTTCGGGGGCAGTGATCTCGCCATTGATGCGATGTTGCGACTTATCAGTAGCTATGGTTGTTCCTTTTAAAGTCTTAATAATTACCGGTGCGAGGATATCACGCCTTGGTTTCGAGCTCCGAACGGAGTCGTTCCAGCAGTGCGTCGACCGACATCACGCCAAGGTCGACATTGCCACGGGCTCGCACGGCCACAGTGTTGGCGTCCCGCTCCTTGTCACCGATAACTAGAATATATGGCAACTTCTGGACGGAATGCTCGCGTATTTTATAGGTTATCTTCTCGTTCCGCAAATCAGCCTGAACGCGGAAACCGGCGCGGCGCAGGCGTTCCGTCACATCCTTGACGTAATCGGCCTGGGCGTCCGAAATGTTCAGCACCGAAACCTGGACCGGGGCCAGCCACAGCGGCATCGCGCCGGCGAAGTTCTCGATCAGGATGCCGATGAAGCGCTCCAGCGAACCGACGATCGCGCGGTGCAGCATGACCGGCACCTTGCGGGTATTGTCGTCAGCGACATATTCGGCGCCGAGGCGGCCCGGCATCGAGAAGTCGACCTGCATGGTGCCGACCTGCCATGGGCGGCCCAGGCTGTCCTTCAGATGGTACTCGATCTTCGGGCCGTAGAAGGCGCCCTCGCCCGGCAGCTCGGTCCAGCTCACGCCGCACTTGCGCAGCGCCGAACGCAGCGCCTCTTCGGCGGTATCCCACACTTCGTCGGAGCCGATGCGGTTGTCCGGACGCAGCGCGATCTTGACATCGATGTTCTCGAAGCCGAAGTCGGTATAGACCTCCATCGCCTGCGCGTGGAAGGCCGTCACTTCCGCCTCGATCTGCTCTTCGGTGCAGAAGATGTGGCCATCGTCCTGGGTAAAGCCGCGCACGCGCATCACGCCGTGCAGCGCGCCGGACGGCTCGTTGCGGTGGCACTGGCCGAATTCGCCGTAGCGCAGCGGCAGGTCGCGGTAGCTCTTCATGCCGCTGTTGTAGATCTGGACGTGGCCCGGGCAGTTCATCGGTTTGAGCGCGTACGAACGGTTCTCCGACTCGGTCGAGAACATGTTCTCGCGGTAGTTCTCCCAGTGGCCGGTCTTTTCCCACAGCGTGCGGTCGAGGATCTGCGGCGCCTTCACTTCCTGGTAGCCGTTGACCTGGTACTTGTGGCGCATGTACTGCTCCACCTGCTGCCAGATGGTCCAGCCCTTCGGGTGCCAGAAGATCAGGCCCGGCGCTTCGTCCTGGAAGTGGAACAGGTCCAGCTGCTTGCCCAGCTTGCGGTGGTCGCGCTTTTCCGCCTCCTCCAGCATGTGCAGGTACTGCTCCTGGTCTTCCTTCTTCGCCCAGGCGGTGCCGTACACGCGCTGCAGCATCTCGTTATTGGAGTCGCCGCGCCAGTAGGCGCCGGCCAGCTTCATCAGCTTGAACACTTTCAGTTTGCCGGTCGACGGCACGTGCGGGCCGCGGCACAGGTCGGTGAAGCCGCCTTCGCTGTACAGCGAGACGTCCTCGCCGGCCGGGATCGAGGAGATGATCTCGGCCTTGTAGTCTTCGCCGATCGACTTGAAGTACGCCACCGCTTCGTCGCGCGGCAACACCTTGCGGCTGACTGGCTCGTCCTTCTTTACCAGCTCGGCCATCTTCTTCTCGATCGCCGCCAGGTCTTCCGGCGTGAACGGGCGCTTGTACGAGAAGTCGTAGTAGAAGCCGTTTTCGATGACCGGGCCGATCGTGACCTGCGCATCCGGGAACAGCTCTTTCACCGCGTACGCCAGCAGGTGCGCGGTCGAGTGGCGGATCACGTCCAGGCCTTCCGGGTCCTTGTCGGTGATGATGGCCAGGTCGGCATCCTTCTCGATCAGGAAGGAGGTGTCGACCACCTTGCCATCGACCTTGCCCGCCAGCGCGGCCTTGGCCAGGCCCGTGCCGATGCTCGCAGCAACCTGTGCCACGGTGACCGGACCGTCGAACGGGCGCTCGGAACCATCGGGAAGTCGGACTTTCAACATAATGCTCTCCAGTTGCTTGCTGCTCGGATTGGATATGGAATATAGGGACGAAAAAAAAACGCGGACTAGCCGCGTTTTCTCTCTTTTGTAACAGCCAAAGAAGACCCACCGCCGACTAGCGTCGCTCCCACAACTGCGTTGTAGTTCGCGGTGTCATAACCGTGGTGCCTTTCTCGCTCTTACATGTATTCTGGTGGGCGGTGCAGAATTCGAATCTGCGACCCCTTGGATGTCGACCAAGTATTCTAACCAGCTGAACTAACCGCCCGATGCACAGCATTATAGAGACTCCTTCCGATGCTGACAAGGGTCATTTTGCCAAGGGAATCAAAACATGTCGAAATGAGATGTGGCAGGTCATTTGGATTACACTCTCGCCACCTCCAACCAACTGCAAGTCCGATGTCAGGTCACCACCACTCTTCCGCCCACCTTCACGCACACGGCGACGGCGACGCCGCCCACCATCACACGATCGAAGGCGGCAAGCCGGGCGTCCTCGCATGGGCGCTGGGATTGACGCTGCTGTTCGCAGCCGTCGAAGTCTTCGCCGGCTTCGTCGCCAACTCGCTTGCGCTGATCTCGGACGCCGGCCACATGGTGACCGACGCCGCCGCGCTCGGCCTGGCCCTGCTGGCGCAGCTGATCGCACGGCGCCCGCCCTCGGCCAAGCATTCGTTCGGCCTGGTGCGCGCGGAAGCGCTGGCCGCGTTCGTCAACGCGCTGGCAATGCTGGCACTGGTCGCATGGATCGGCTGGGAAGCGTTCCAGCGCCTGACTCACCCGCAGCCAGTCGCGGGCGCAACCGTTACGGTGGTCGCGGTGATCGGCATGGTGATCAACATCACCGTTGCCTGGTTCCTGTCGCGCGACAAAGACAACGTGAACACGCGCGCCGCGCTGATCCACGTGATGGGCGACCTGCTCGGTTCCGTGGCCGCACTGCTGGCCGGCGGCATCATCTACTTCACCGGCTGGTACCAGGCCGACCCGCTGTTGTCGGTGGTGGTATGCGTGCTGATCCTGCGTTCCACCTTCAACGTGCTGCGCGACGCCTACCACTTCCTGATGGAAGGCGTGCCGCACCATATCGACTACCTGCAAGTGGGCGAAGACCTGGCACAGGTGGATGGCGTGCTGGACGTGCACGACCTGCACGTGTGGGACATGTCGCCCGGACAGCCCGCGCTGATCGGGCACCTGCAGATCCGCGAACTGTCCGAATGGCCGGACATCCTGGTGCACGTCAAGGCGATGCTGCTCGAGAAGCACGGCATCGACCACATTACCCTGCAGCCCGAAGTCCGCTAGCGCAAAGGGGACGAGCCCCGTCGGGGACCGACCCCAGCTCTTTTACCCGGCGCATGTAGGTCGCATCCGACTGCCACAAGGCCGGCACACCGATACCTGCCGCGCCCCATCCTCGGCAATATCGGAGCATGGCGCTCGATTCCAACCATCTCTACGACGTGCTGATCGTCGGCGGCGGCCCCGGAGGCCTGACCGCCGCCACGTACCTGCGGCGCTTCCGCCGCTCCGTCGCACTGCTCGACAAGGGACACAGCCGCCTCTCCCTGATCCCGGTCAGCCACAACTACCCGGGCTTCCCCGACGGCGTGAACGGCACCGAGCTGCTCGAACGGATGCGCGAACAGCTGCGCCACTACGGCGGCGAGGTAACGGATGGCGAAGTGCATGCGCTGGCGCTCGGCGAAGACCTGTGCTTTACGGCGCAGACGTCGGCCGGCGAGGTCCGGGCCCGCACCGTGCTGCTGGCGACCGGCGTGGCCGATGGCGGCATGCCGATGGACCGCTGGCAGGAAGCGGTGGCTTGCGGCGCCATCCGCCTTTGCCCGGTATGCGACGGCTACGACGTCAAGGGCCAGAAGGTCGCGGTGCTCGCCAGCGAACAGAAGCCGGTCAACCATGCGCTGTTCCTGCGCACCTTCTGCGAAAACGTCACGCTGTTCGACCGTGACAGTGAGGCAGCGTACCCGGAACCTGAGCGCGAGCGCCTGAAGTCGGCGCAGGTGCGGCATATCGAGGCCCCGTGCGTGCGCGTGTCGCTGAACGGCCACGACAAGCCGGTCGTCCATACTGCCGACGGCAAGGAGTACGAGTTCGATTCGGTGTATCCGATGCTGGGCGAAAGCGCGCGCTCCACCCTCGCGGTGGCGCTCGGCGCCGAAGTGGGCGATTGCGAGAAGCTGGTAGTCGATCGCCGCCAGCAGACCAGCGTGCCGGGCCTGTTTGCAGTCGGCGACGTCGTGCGAGGCCTCAACCAGATCGCAGTAGCGACCGGCCAGGCCGCCATCGCCGCGACCTGCATCCACAACGCCCTGCCGGCCCGCTACGCCTGATCCTGGGGACTGTCCCCTTCCTATTTGGCGATGCCGGGCGGGGCTTCGTCGACGGGGTTGACCGGCGCCGGCGTAGTGCCTGCGAGGTCGATGCGGCGCTGGATCTGCGCAGCGGTAGCGGCATCGCCGGCCGCCTGCGCGCGCTTGAGTTGCACGCCCAGCCACGCCAGCAGCGGCCGCCGCCAGCCCTGCTCCGACGCCGTCTCGACTGCCGCCGCGATGTCGGCCGGCGTGATGCGCTGCGCCCGCATCAGCGCACCCGCCGCCACCAGCCGCGCCAGCGGATCCTCTACCCCGACCGCGGTGCCGGAAGCCACCACCGGGCGGTGCTGCTCCGGCAGCAGCGCCACGTTCAGTCCCTGCCACTGCCCCCCGATAAAGGACGCGTAGGCGCGCTCTTCCAGCGCCGCGTCCTGCGCCAGCGCCGCGTAGCCTTCGCAGGGCCCGAAGTCGAGCGACGCCACCTGCGCCGCGCAGCGTACCAGCTCCGCGCGCGCCACCAGGTCCGGCCGCCCCGTGCTGGCCACTTCGCCGCGCGCGCGCCGGAACTCGGTCTCCGCAATCGACGTATCTCCGCGCAGATAGGCATTGCTGAAGCTATTCAGCGATCCGTAGGCATTCGCCTTCCAGGCCGGCGGCACCGGCTTGCTGGAACATGCAGCCAGCGCGCACGCGGCCACGATCAGGGTGAGTCGCATCATGGCAGCTTGATCTCCTTTTCGCGCGCGAATGGCCACTTACGGTTGATATCGTCAACTAATTGGTTGACCTTGCGCAGGCTGGCATCGACCTCCGCGCGCAGCGCGCCCAGGTCCTTGGTGGCGACACGCGCATTGGCGCCCACCGCCTGAGCCTCCACCAGCACCGCATCCACCTTCTTGAGCGTGTTGCTGGCGTCCTTGAGGACCACGTTCAGTTGCCGCACGCTGGCCTGCGCGTCTTCCACCAGGCCGGCTTTGCCATACAGGCGCTGGTCGGTCCTGGCCAGCAGCGTGTTCAGTCGCTCGATGGTCTCGACCAGCTTGCGCGCCTCGGCATCGCTGCCCAATGCACCACCCAGCAGGCCGTACTTGCCGCCCAGCCGGCCGGTGGCGGCCTGGATGTTGGTCAGGCTCTCGTTGATGCTCGAGCCTTCGCTCGTCATCGTCGCCAGGTTGTCCAGCAGCTCGCGGGCGCTGGCGACCAGGCGCGGGATCTCGGCCGCCGTATCGCCCTGCAGGACGGTACGCTCGGCATTGTCAGGCAGCGGCGGATCGGTCAGGATGCCGGAGAACGCCTTGATACTGGTGTCGCCCACCATGCCGCGCTCCAGCGTGAAGATGCTCGACGTGCGCAGCCACTTCGCGTCCTCGACCGGCACGTCGATCAGGATGCGCGCCTTCCCGTCGGGGCCCAGCTCGACCTGCTGCACGCGCCCGATCGGAAAGCCCGAGAAGGTCATGTCCATGCCGACCACCACCCCTTTCGAATCGTCCGACACCAGCACCAGCCGCTGGGTGGGCTGGAATACGCCGCGTGCGTAGGCGATATAGAGCAGGAACAGTCCGATCAGCGCCGCCACCAGCACCAGCAGGACGACCGCTTTCGCCTCCACGTTGGCGACCGGTTCCGGCGCCACCTCGTTTTGACCTTGCTGCATGAGATCCCCTCAGATGTATTTGATCAGGAGCGACAGCGCCTCGATCATGAACAGTACGACCAGCAGCCCGATCGCTCCGGGCTGCACCGTCGATTTGCGTTTGTGTCCGGTGCGCTGCACTTGAAGCAGCGCCGCGGTCGGAATCACCGCCACGGACAGACCGAAGCCGATGGTCTTGGCCACGAAACCGATGGTCACGACCGGGTCGAACACACGGCCCACGGTGCGGGTGTAATAGCCCATGCCCCAAGGCGAAAATCCATACACCACCAGGTAGGCCAGCACCAGCACCACCACGCAGCTGACCATGGCCAGGCTCAGGACCGAAAAGGTGTTTGCCACCACTTGCGGCACCAGGTCGCGCCGCAGGCGGTTCTGTGCCGCCGCCGAATCGCCCGGCGCGGTCGCGGCAGCGGCCAGCGCATCGGTGGCGTTGAAGGCAAGGCCCGCGCGCAATGCCACGAACAGCGCCGCGGTCAGCGGAATAATCTCGAGCACCAGCACGCGCACCACCATCTCGAGCGCGAAGTTGGACAGGCCGTAGCTGGCGGCCGTGACCACCACGATCCGGATCACCACCAGGCTGACCAGCGCCGCCAGGATGGTGAACCATGGCAGCACCTGCCAGGTGTAGGCATACATGTAGCGAGCCGTGAGCACGCGGTTCTGGCGCGTATAGGTGGACGGCGACAGCGCCATCACGATCGCGATCGCGCCCAGGTGAAGCGTGTACCACCACCCTGAAACCATGCGCTGCGCGACCTTTCCCCACTGGCTCGGCTTTGCGTGCAGGAAAGAAGGAGGATGCATTTTTGGAATCATACCTGCGTCCGGCGAATCCGTGCGGCATGATTGCAGGAAGGGACAGTCCCTATTGGCGGCGGGCTTCGAGGACGCCGGAGACCTCGCTGATCGCGGACAGGGCTTTTTGCAGCACCGCGGTGGAGCCGATTTCGGCGGTAAACACCATGCGCGCGACGCCCTTTGCGCTTTGCGTATTCACGCCGGTGACGTTGATCTTGTCGCGCGAGAAGACCTCGGAAATATCGCGTAGCAGGCCGGGCCGGTCGTTCGCCATGATGAACAGGTCGACCGGGTACACCGTGTCGGCCTTGGTCAGGCCCCAATCCGCGCTGATCACGCGTTCCGGCGCCTTGCTGCGCATGTCGGCGAAGTTCTTGCAGTTGGTGCGGTGGATCGACACGCCCTTGCCGCGCGTGACGAAACCGACGATCGGATCAGGCGGAGCCGGCTTGCAGCAGCGCGCCAGCGCCGTCATCAGGCCTTCCGTCCCGACGATCAGGACGCCCGACTTGGCGCCCTGCTCCACGCTCGAGGCGCGGCTCTTGTTGACCACTGCCGCATCCGGCACCGGAGCGACCTCGCCGGTGTCGTGCAGCGCATTCTCGACCGTCCGCAGCGAAAACTCCTCCTTGCCGACCGAGATGAACAACTCGTCCATGCTGGCAAAGCCCAGCTTGTGCGCCAGCGCTTCCAGGTTGACCGAAGTCTTGCCCTCGCGCTGCAGCGATTTCTCCACCAGCGCGCGGCCGTGCGCCAGCGTCTCCTGCAGGTCGATCGCATGGAACCAGGCACGCACCTTCGAGCGCGTGCGGCTGCTGACCGTGTAGCCCGGACTGAGCCAGTCGCGCGACGGTCCGGCGGTGCCCGGCGCGCCCTTGGCGGTGATGATCTCGCAGGTCTGGCCATTCTTCAGCGGCGTATTCAGGGGCACCATCACGCCATCGACCTTGGCGCCGCGGCAGCGGTGGCCCACCTCGCTGTGCAGGTGGTAGGCGAAGTCGATCGGCGTGGCGCCGGCCGGCAGCTCCAGCACGCGCGCCTGCGGCGTCAGCACGAAGATGCGGTCGTCCAGCGTCGCCGACTTGAGTTTTTCCACCCACTCGCGCTGCTGCTTGCCTTCTTCCTCGACCACGTGCTCGGCGACGTCCGACTTCCACGCCAGCAGCTGGCGCAGCCAGGCAATCTTCTCGTCGTACTTCTGTCCCTTGAAGTCGGAGCCGCCGGCCTCCTTGTAGCGCCAGTGCGCCGCCACCCCGTACTCGGCAAAGTGGTGCATCTCCTGGGTACGGATCTGCACCTCCAGCGGACGGCCGTCATCGGCTGTTACCACCGTGTGCAGCGACTGGTAGCCGTTCGGCTTGGGCCGCGAGATGTAGTCGTCGAACTCCTTCGGGATCGGCGTCCAGATGTTGTGCACGACGCCCAGCACGGTGTAGCAGGTCTTCACGTCGTCCACGATCACGCGGAACGCGCGCACATCGTACAGCGACGAGAAATCGAGCTCCTTGCCGCGCATCTTCTTCCAGATCGAGTAGATGTGCTTGGGCCGGCCGAACACGCTGGCCTCGATGCCGGAATCGGCCAGGGCCGATTCCAGCCGCTGGATCGACGCCGACACGAAGGTTTCGCGCTGCATGCGCTTTTCCTCGAGCATTTTGGCGATCTGCTTGTAGGTCTCCGGCTCGATCATGCGGAACGCCAGGTCCTCCAGCTCCCACTTGAGCTGCCAGATACCGAGGCGGTTGGCCAGCGGTGCGTACAGGTCGAGCGTCTCCTTGCCGTACGCGTGGGTCAGCTCGTTGAAGATTTTCTGGTCGGCGAAGTAGCGCAGCGTGGTGACGCAGGAGGCCAGGCGCATGAGCACGACGCGCATGTCGGTGGCCATCGCCAGCAGCATCTTGCGCAGCGATTCAAGCTGGGACCCGGCCTTGGCGTCGCGGCTGCCCTGCCCCACCGTCATGTCGCGCAGCCGGATCAGCTGGCGCATGCCGGACACCAGGTCCAGCACGTCCTTGCCGAACCGGACCTCCAGGTTGGCCACCGCCTGCGGGTCGATCACGGTGAGTTCGAACACCAGGCCCGCGACGCGGGTGTCCGCATCGAGGTCGAGCAGCGCCAGCGTGCTGGCCACCCCGAGCGAAAACTCGAACGCGTCCTGGCCGGACGCGGTGAGCTTGCCGCCGTAGGCCTCGCCGACGTATTCGAGCGCCTGCGATACGCGTGCGGCGTCCTCGGGGCTCAGGCCCTGGACGAGCTGGGTCGTGGCACTACCGAGCGCCGCAATCGATACCATCTGCTTGTCAGCGCAGGGCCGCGGTGATCACGATCTCCACCAGCACTTCAGGATTGGCCAGTTTCGCTTCCACGGTCGCACGCGGCGGCGTGTGGCCCTGGGCCACCCATTCGTCCCATACCTCGTTCATCGCGGGGAAGTCAGCCATGTCCTTGATGTAGATCTGGCACGACAGGATGCAGGTCTTGTCGCTGCCCGCTTCGGCCAGCAGGCGGTCGACGTGGCCGAGCACTTCGCGGGTCTGGCCGCTGATGTCCTGCGAGGTGTCCTCGGCGATCTGGCCGGCCAGGTAGACGGTGTCATTGTGGATTGCCACTTCGGAGAGGCGGCGGCCTACGTGCAGTCGTTTGATTTCCATTTTTCTCTCAACGTTGGGCATCAGCCCACTAAAAATTGTCGCGCAATCGCGATCTGGTCTTCATGCAGGAAGGTCGGCGCATGGCCGACATTCGGGATTTCTACGAGCTTGGCCTTGGGGCCGCGCCGTGTCATCGCCACGGCGGTTTCGTGCGACAGCAGGTCCGATTTGGCACCGCGCACCAGCAGCGTCGGGCAGGTGATCGCGTCGTAGGCGGCCCACAGCATCGCCTCGTCAGACTTGCACGACTCCGGCGTCACCGCGCGGATCGGTTCGGCCAGGCCCATGTCGTAATGGCGCACCCAATGGCCATCGTCGGCCTGGCGCAGCACATCGCAGGCCAGCTTGTCCCACTCTTCATCCGAGTGCTCGCCAAACGACAGCGACACATCGCGCACGAAGCACTTGGCCTCATCATAGGTCGGGAAGCGCAGGTCCTGGGCGATGTAGTCGCCAATGCGAGCCAGCGCGGTCGCATCCATGGTCGGCCCGATATCGTTCAGCACCAGCTTGCGCACCGGGCTGCCGGGCAGCGAGGCCAGGCCCATTCCGATCAGGCCGCCCATCGAGGTGCCGAACCAGTCGACCTGGTCCTCGTCCTCGGTCACGCGGGCGATCAGGGTCACCATGTCGCTCACGTATTGCGGCACACGGTAGAACTGCGGGTTGGCCAGCCTGCCGGAGCGGCCACGCCCGACGGTATCCGGGCACACCACGCGGTAGTGATCGCACAGCGCGCGCGCCAGGTTGTCGAAGTCGTCCGAAACGCGGGTAACGCCATGGGAGCAGATCAAGACGTTGCGATTGGCCGGATCGCCCCACTCCTTGTACGCGACGCGATGCAAGCCGGCAGGCGAGATGCACTGCACGGACTTCAGGCGGGGTTCGGTCATGGGCACAATCCTTGATGCATTGCAGGGCGCGGGGCGCGTTTTGGCCTTAAAACTTCTGGCTGAAATGACATTTTACCGTTCGTTGCGCTTAAAATTCTACCCAAGTGTGCCGCGGGGCGCAGGCGGCCTGAATCCATCACCAACTTTTATCCAGGATTTGCATGAACTCGACCATGTTAAGCGGTAAAACCGCCCTCGTCACCGGCTCCACCTCCGGCATCGGCCTGGGGATCGCGCGTTCGCTCGCGGCGCAGGGCGCCAACGTCGTCTTCAACGGCTTTGGCGACGCCGGCCAGATCGAGGCCCTGCATACCGGCGTGGCGCGCGAGTTCGGCGTGCGCACCGGCTACCACGGCGCGGACATGTCGAAGCCCGACCAGATCGAAGCCTTGATGCAGTACGCAGCCGACAAGTTCGGCGGCGTCGACATCCTGGTCAACAACGCCGGCATCCAGCACGTGGCCACCGTGGACGAGTTCCCGCCCGAGAAGTGGGATGCGATCATCGCCATCAACCTCACCTCCGCCTTCCACACCACCCGCCTTGCGCTGCCAGGCATGAAGGCGAAAAACTGGGGCCGCGTGATCAACCTGGCCTCGGTGCATGGGCTGGTCGGCTCGGCGGGCAAATCGGCCTATGTCGCATCGAAGCACGGCCTGATCGGCTTTACCAAGGTGACTGCACTGGAAACCGCGCACACCGGCATTACCTGCAACGCTATCTGTCCGGGCTGGGTGCTTACCCCGCTGGTGCAAAAGCAGGTGGACGACCGCGCCACGCGCGACGCCATCCCGACCGAACAGGCCAAGAAGGCGCTACTGGCCGAAAAACAGCCGTCAGGCGAATTCGTCACGCCCGAGGAGCTGGGTGCGCTGGCTGTGTTCTTCTGCAGCCCGGCCGCGAACCAGGTGCGCGGCGTGGCGTGGAACATGGACGGCGGCTGGGTCGCCCAGTAACGATGCGCGACACTGAACTGGAAGTCGCGGAATTCCTCGGTGAACTGGCGTCGAAGATCACGCCCGCCGACCGGATCAGGCGCTACGGGGCTGCAATCCGCCGCTGATTCGTCATCCCCGCGCGCGCGGGGATGACGGGGGTCAGCGGATGCTGCTGGCCAGCCGCGGCGACGACAGCAGCTTGCGGAACGCATCCCACTTCTGCTTGCGCGCCACCTCGGGATCCTTCGAGGTCACGTGGCGCAGCACATACGCCTTGACCAGGTCGCGGCCCAGGTTATAGTTGATGACGTAGCCGCGCAGCGCGTCGTAGAACTTGATGCGCTGCTCCGCCTTCTCCGGCGGCGACAGCTGCACGTTCACCAGCCACTCCACCGTCTCCTCCTTGGTCCACTTCCCTTCCAGGTAATTCTTGGCGGCGTCGTTGTCCGCGTAGCTCAGCTGCGCGGTGAGCTTGAGCACCTCGGCGTACTGCTTCGCCAGCGCCGGATCGATGCCTGCCATCGGGTACAGCACCTTCTGCTCGAACGCCAGCCGCTCCTCGTCGGTGAACGCCATCTCGATCCCGTAATTGGCGCTGCCCTCGGCGATCAGCGACATTGGTGAATACAACGGATACACGCTGAATTCGGTCCAGCCCTTGCCCTTGACCAGCGCCTTCTCCAGCAGCGCGTTGTAGGCGTGATGGCCCGGATAACCTTCGTGGCAGCCCAGGTCCACCGCTCGGTCGATATAGATCGGGAACTCGGTATTGATCTGGATGAGGCTCTGCGCGTTCCCCTTGTACCAGTTGTAGCCGCTCCACGGCTTGTCCGTCACGAACTCCATCACGAAGTTCTCGTTCGCGGGCAGGTCGATGTACTTCGCGCTGCGCTCGCGGCACGCTGCGATAGAGGCATCGAATACGGCCTTCAGCTTGTCCTTCGGGATCACGAATTTCGCGCGGAAGTCCTTCAGGCGCTCCGGCACCGATCCCTGGCCCGGCAGCAGCTTGTCCATTTGCGCGACCAGCTTCATGTAGTGGGCGCGGTCGTAGTGCGGCGAAACGGCGTCGTACAGGCGCGCGGTTTCATCGTCGAACGCGAACTTCTGGCCGCCCAGCATATCGATACGGGTCAACATGGAGCCCAGCTGCTTCTTGAGGAATTCGATGCGCAGCGCCTCGTCCTCGTTGCCGGCGCGCTGGCCGGACAGGTCCTTCAGCGCTGCCTGCACCTCGGTGCGGATCGCGGCCAGGCTCTTCTTCTCGTCCGCGACCTGCTTCTGCA
Organism: Telluria sp.; assembly: GCA_036405115.1. Classification (GTDB taxonomy): domain Bacteria; phylum Pseudomonadota; class Gammaproteobacteria; order Burkholderiales; family Burkholderiaceae_D; genus Telluria. Next base: position 12,840 of record DASWYE010000112.1, read on the forward strand.
GTTCCGCCGGACCGTAGTACGCGTCCACGTACGAGGAATCGTGCACGCCAATGGCCAGCACCAGCTTCGTATAACGGTCTGCGACATCCTGCACCGATGCGGCAAAGGCGCTTCCGCCAACCAGCATTGCGGCGATCCCCGCGAATAACTTGCGTTTCATGCGACTCCTTGTAGAGAGAAATATGGCGTGCGCCATTATGCCTGATGCCAAAACTCCCACTCCAGATGGCGTTGCACTGCGGTTTCGTGCGCCGCACTTCATCCGATGGGGGGAAAGTGACCTACGGTTCCTCGGGGGCGTCGCCATGGCTACGTTAAAGAAACCCTTCTATCGCGTCCTGTATATCCAGGTCCTGTTCGCCATCTTTATCGGCGTGATGCTGGGCGCGTTCTACCCTTCGCTCGGCGAGGCGATGAAGCCGCTAGGCGACGGCTTCATCAAACTCATCAAGATGATCATCGCCCCGGTGATCTTCCTGACGGTCGCCTCCGGCATTGCCGGCATGCAGGACATGAAGAAGATCGGCCGGGTTGGCGGCAAGGCGTTGATCTACTTCGAGGTCGTCTCGACGATCGCGCTGGTGATCGGCCTCATCGTGGGCAACGTGGTCCGTCCCGGCGCCGGTTTCAACGTCGATCCCGCCACGCTCGATACCTCCGCGATCGCGCAATACACCGCGCGGGCCGAGAGCCAGAGCACGATCGACTTCCTGATGAATATCATCCCGACGACTTTCGTCGATGCCTTTGCCAAGGGCGACATTCTGCAAGTGCTGCTGATCGCGATCCTGTTCGGCTTTGCGCTCGCGCTGCTGGGCGAGCGCGGCAAGGCGGTCACCGCGGGCGTGCACCTGCTGTCGCACGTGATCTTCGGCATGGTCGGCATCATCATGAAGCTTGCCCCGATCGGCGCATTTGGCGCGATGGCCTTCACCATCGGCAAATACGGCCTCGAATCGCTGCTGCCGCTGGCCAAGCTGGTCGGCACCTTCTACCTGACCGCCTTCCTGTTCGTCTTTATCGTGCTGGGAGCGATTGCGCGGGCGACCGGCTTCTCGATCCTGCGCTTCATCTCCTACATCAAGGAAGAACTGCTGATCGTGCTGGGCACCAGCTCGTCGGAAAGCGCCCTGCCCGCCCTGATCCGCAAGCTGGAAAAGCTGGGCTGCTCCGACACCGTGGTCGGCCTGGTGGTGCCGACGGGGTATTCGTTCAACCTGGACGGCACCAATATCTACATGACGATGGCGGCCCTGTTCGTGGCCCAGGCCACCAACACCGAACTGACCCTGATGCAGGAATTGACCATCCTGGCGGTGGCGATGCTGACCTCGAAGGGCGCATCGGGCATCACCGGCGCCGGCTTTATCACCCTGGCCGCGACCCTGGCCGTGGTGCCGACCATCCCGGTGGCCGGCATGGCCCTGATCCTCGGCATCGACCGCTTCATGAGCGAAGCGCGTGCCCTGACCAACTTCATCGGCAACGGCG
>DASWYE010000113.1:0-3525 GCA_036405115.1 Telluria sp.
CGAGTCTCCCCCGCGTTTCAGCCCATACGCGGCTTTCCCGCCGGCCACCGTCCGCGAACTTCCCCCGGAGCCTGAACAGGCCACCGGCTTGCCGGTACGCGCCAAGTTCGCCATCGCCGTTACCTGCGCGCTCGGCTGGACCAGCGTCTCGCTGTGGCTCGCGACCAAATGGATGGCGGACCTGGGTGCGCTGATCGGCCAACCGCTGACCTATGCGCTCATGTTCGCGATCCTGGTCGTGCCCGGCATGGCGAATGCATTCATCGTGGCCAGCCTGGCAATGGACAGGCGCCCGCCGCGCCGGCAGTACGCCACACTTCCCGGCGTGACCATCCTGGTCGCGGCATACAACGAGGAGGCGTCGATCCTGTCCACGCTCGCGAGCATCAACGAGCAGGACTATCCGGGACCGGTCGACGTCATCGTGATCAATGACGGCTCGCGCGACCGCACGATGGCGCTGTTGGAAAGCGTGTCGTACCCGTGGCTGCGCGTGCTCGACCTGAAAAAGAACGGCGGCAAGGCGCGCGCGCTGAACGAGGGCCTGAAGCTGGCCCGGCACCAGCTGACCATCACCATCGACGGCGACTCCTGCCTCTACAAGGATGCGCTGCGCAACCTGGTCAGCCGCTACGTGCAGTCCAGTTCCGACACCGCGGCCGTGGCCGGCGCGGTCATGGTGCGCAATTCGCGCCAGAACGCCGTGACCAAGGTCCAGGACTGGGACTATTTCCATGGCATGGCGGCCGTCAAGCGGATCCAGAGCATGTACGAGGGCACGCTGGTGGCGCAGGGCGCGTTCTCGCTGTACCGCACCGCGGTGCTGCGCGAAGTGGGCGGCTGGCCCGAATCGGTGGGCGAGGACATCGTGGTCAGCTGGGCCATCCTGCAGCGCGGCTACAAGGTTGGCTACTGCGAGCATGCGGTCCTGTTCACCAATGCACCGGACACGATCGGTCAGTTCATCCGCCAGCGCGAGCGCTGGTCGCGCGGCCTGATCGAGGCGTTCAAGTCGCACTGGCGCCTGCTGTTCAAGAAGCGCCTGTCCACGGTGTTCATCTGGTACAACCTGTTCGTCCCGTACGTGGACCTGGTGTACACGCTGACTTTCGTGCCGGGGATCGCGCTCGCGCTGGCAGGCTATTTCTGGCTGGCCGGCCCGATGACGCTGCTGCTGCTGCCGCTGGCCATGCTGTTCAACCTGCAGATTTTCGTGATCCAGTCGGGGATGTTCAATACGCAAGGACTGAAGGTGCGCAGGAACCTGGCCGGCTTCCTCGGCTATGCCCTGCTGTATGGCGCCGTGATGCAGCCTGCCTGCCTGGTGGGCTATTTCAAGGAAATCTTCAGGACACGCAAGACCTGGGGCACCAAGTGACGCTCGCGAGCGGTGGCCGCTCTGGCTACCCTCGCTTGAACATGCGCGGATCGAAGCTGAAGCTGCGCACGATCTCGAGCTTCACATCCTGGTACGCAGGATGCTCGGGATTGATCACGTAGTTGCACGCTTCGTTCACCAGCACGGAAGGAACGCACATGTAGAGGTATTCGCACGCCTTCAGGAACTGCGTGCCAAACTTCTGCGCGTGCACCGACACCGGCACGTCATCCCAGCCGTGCGGCAGCTCGCCTGCCGTAAAGGTGCGGCACAGGCCCGGGCCATCGGGCATCTCGACCGATACCAGCACCAGTTTCGCGTCCGGGTCCTCCTCGTCGATGTGCACCCATTTCTCCAGCGCGCACAGCTCCACCGTCGCGCCGGTGTACAGCGCCCCGGTGCCGATGCTGTTCCAGTGCCCGCCCGCTTCCTTCGACCCCTTGCAGGAACGGTCGAGCGCGGCTTCTTCGATCGCGATTTTCCAGCTCTTCATCATGTCCCTCGCCACCATCCGATGGCTTCAGGATAGCGTGGCTGCCACGCCGCCGCCGCACGAACGGTTGCGTCGCGCCATCACGGCGCTGCAGCCGCGGCGAACGCGCTAGCATCCGGTAACCCAACAAGGAGATTTCATGAGACTGATCCTCGCCGGAGCGCTCGCCGCCGCACTGGCCGCGTGCGGCGGCAAGACCACGGAATCGAAAGTAACGCCGCCGGGCGACGCGCAGGCGCCGCAAACCAGGGCCCTGGAAGTCGGCGCCGATTTACTACAGAACAAGCCGCCGATCGAGGCCATCAACGCCTACCTGGACGGCTTCCATTTCTACAACGGCAACATGAAAGCGCAGATGGAGGCGCACCACTACTGCACCATCCTGAACGAGGACGTGATCCAGTGCGTGATCTACGACGCCAACACGGCGGGCGCCAAGCTGATGGGCGTCGAATACATCATCAGCGGCAAGCTGTTCCAGACCTTGCCGGGGCGCGAAAAGGCGTTCTGGCACAGCCACGTACACGAGGTCAAATCGGGAAGCCTGGTGGCGCCCGGTATCCCGCAGGTCGCCGAACACGCGCTGATGAAGAAACTGGTAGGCACCTACGGCAAGACGTGGCACACCTGGCACACCGACCGCAAGCTCGCGCTGCCGTTCGGCGCGCCGCAACTGATGATGGGATTCACCGCCGACGGCCAGATCAGCGAAGCCATGGTTGCCGACCGCGACAAGCGCTTCAGCATCTCGTCAACGGACAAGCGCAAGCAACGCGCGGACATCCCCTCCCCACCGATCGATCCCGGCGCAGACGCCTGGCAGCATGGCATGGTGTACCAGATGCAGGACCCGTCAACGGCGCCGCCGCAGGGCGGTCAAACGTCCGCTCCGGCCGGACATTAGCGATGGCGGCTTGGCGGCGTTGCCTACAGCGACTTGAGGAACTCGCGGATGCCGGCCATGAACATTTCGACGGCCATGGCGGTCAGGATCAGGCCCATCAGGCGCTCGAAGGCGGTCATGACGCGCGGGCCCAAGGCTTTCTGCAGCTTCTCGGCGCCGAGGAAGACGGCCAGCCAGACGACCGCCACCGCGGTCAGGGCGGCGACGTTGATCATCACTTCGGTGTTCGAACGCGACGAGAACAGCAGCACGGTGGCCAGGGCCGAGGGACCGGCAATCGCGGGGATCGCCAGCGGCACGATGAAGGGCTCGCCGTCGCCTTCGGTGTCGCCGAACAGGCCGCCCGGCTGCGGGAATACCATCCGCATCGCAATCAGGAACAGGATCACGCTGCCGCCAATGCGCAGCGAAATCTCGGACAACTGCATGGCCGACAGCAGGTGGCGGCCGAAGAACATGAACAGCAGCAGGATGCCGTAGGCGATCAGGCACTCGCGTACCACCACCTTCCAGCGCCGCGAGCGCTCCACGTTCTGCATCGCGCTGACGAAAATCGGGACGTTGCCGAAGGGGTCGGTGACCAGGATGAGCAGGATGAAGGCTTGGATGAAGGTTTCGGTCATGTTGTTATCGTATTCGAATTGATGAGGCCGCGGCGCGCAAACTTCGTCATCCCGGCCGATGGCGGCCCCCTTCGCGGGAACCCTGGTGAGCTGCAGCCAGCGGCACCCCATGCACGACGGTACTGCA
>DASWYE010000114.1:0-3659 GCA_036405115.1 Telluria sp.
CTTTCGAATGAAGGGCATGATGTTAACACTGATGTATGGAGCTTGGAAGAAAAGGCGGGGGACAGTCCCGTAGGGACAGTCCCCTCCTGCTTCATGCTCAGCAGCCCCCGCGTGCGCGGGGGCTGACGGTGGTGGGCTTGCGCCACCACCTGATCCAGACTTACTTCGGGACGGTGATGATCTGGGTGCCGATCACGAAGCTGCGCGAGGTGGAGGTTTCGGTCATGCGCACGGCCGGGTTCTTGCAGCCGATATCCAGCAGCATTACGAACTCGCCAGTGGTCCTGGCCGGATGGACGTAGGCGCCGTGCACTTCCACGGTACCCGGCTTCGGCGCCGGACCGGTGCGGGTCTGGTAGCTGAGCGTGCTGGCGCCCACCAGCGGGCGGACGCACACCGAGCGGTCGATGTTGGTGATCGATACCGAGTTGTTGGCGCCCTTTACGATCGGCGCAGCCGCGTGCAGGTTCCACTCCCATTTGCGGGCCACGCTGGAGACCAGCTTGTCCGCCACCACTGCGGCATTCTGCGCACGCAGGTACCAGACCTTGCGCACCGCGGAGGTCAGCGCGCCGCCGTATGCCGGCGTGGCGTTACCTTCGGCGAAGTCCAGCGCCGGGGTATGCGAGAACGCGGTGATCTTGCCGTTGCGCGTCAGGTTGATGGTGTTGCCGTTGGTCGGCTGGCCGATGCCGCCATCATAGGTGATCGCGTTGTGCGCCTTGGTGGTGCGGTACCAGTCGTTCCACAGCGGCGAGCCGTAATAGTCCATGTAGCCGGTGTCGGTCAGCAGCTTGCGGCCGCCGCTGTTCAGGACGATGCTGTTCTGGTCGCCATGGCTGTGGTTGTAGGCGCCATACGGGCTGGACTTGAAGTACAGAGAGGTGCGGCCGGCGGTGTCTTCCATCATGCTGTGCATGGCGACCCAGCCGATACTCGGGTAGAGCGCGCCGCGCGGAGGCGGGACGATGGTGCTCGCCTGGCGGTATGGCATCGGGTATGGCGCCTGCAGCAGGGTGACCGCGTCTTCGTTGCCGCGGATGCTGACGGCGTACCAGGCGGCTTCCGGGGTCTTGAAACGCGACGCGAAGCCCTTCAGGGTGGCCCAGTATGGCGCCACTTCGGCTTCGTCGCCGAACATGTTGCTCGGCGAGCCAGGCGGCACGAAGTGGGCGAAGAACTTCATGAACCCGTCGGACCATGGCTTGGCGAACAGGTTCACGCCTGTGGCCGCTGACAGCGGCTGCCACAGGTCGACCGCGAAGCCGGCGGTGTAACCGCCGTAGGCAGTGCCGTTTCCGTAGCCGCCTTCCGGGCCGCTCCAGGCATACACGGTGTTGATGTAGGCGCGGGTGGCGTAGTCGAACCATTTGCTGGCGTTCGGGATGTCGCCGACGGCCAGTGTTGCCAGCAGCGACAGGTAGCCGAGGTTGGTGCCGGCGTGCGAGTCGAGCGGATACTGGTCCGTGTAGCCATTGTTGCCCGAGAGCGAGTTGAACATCGCGGTGCCGCGCGCGTCGATCACGCTATTCCACTTGGCGCGGCGGGTGCTCTCGAGCTCCCTGTACAGCAGGTCGGCCGATTTCGCCAGCGCCATGGCGATGGCACGGTTGCCCTGGTCCTGGTTGGCGTAGCTGGTCGGGCCGTTCGGGTTGAGGGCCGCGATCTCGTCGCCGCGTTTCTTTGCCTCGTTGAGGTATTTCACGTCCAGCGTCAGGCGGTACAGCAGCGACGACGCTTCCACCTGGCGCGCGACCTTGTTGATCTTGGTGCGGATGTCGGCGGCCTGCGCGTTCAGGGCGGACGTGGTCGCGCTGCCTTTTACCAGCGGCCACAGCGAGTCGGACACCGGCGCCATGTTGCCGATGTTCCAGTTGATTTCGTTCTTGAGGGAGTTAAGCGACGCGCCGCGTTCGGCCGACAGGTCGCTCGGCCAGTTGTTGGCGGTCAGGAAGCCGGCCGGCAGCTGGCGCGGGCGGACCTTGTTGACGACGTTGTTGCGCAGGGTCGCGTTATCCGGCACCTGGAAGGTTTTCGAGGCTGCGTTGATGTTGAAGAAGCGCGCGGTGGACCACTCGCTGGTGGTCGACGGACGCACGCGCCAGCTGTAGGTACCGGCCGGGAACGCCGCGGTCGGCAGGAACCAGTTGCGGTCGGTCGTGTAGGTATAGGCAACGGCGCCGTCCTTCGAGATCTCGAGGACGTAGCCGGGCGGGTTGGCGTTGTGGCGCGACCAGGTGAACGATGGCGGGTTCTGCGGCGTCGTCTGGAGATGCTCCGGCGCGGGCCGCACGGCCTCGACGTTAGGGGAGACAACCCAGTCCGCCTGGGCGGCGCCTGCGAACAGGAAAGTGGAAACGACCGCGAGCTGCAGCCGGGACGTACGAACGTTCATAAAACTCCGGAAGTGTTGTGAGTGGGCGAACAGCAGGCAGGAACCACATCCGGCACTCTCGAGCTCCAAGGCAGAGTGCATTCTTCTCCGGTCCCAAACCCAACCTTCTGCCAGCACTATACCGAAGTTTCCACTAGGAAAGATTTTGAACGAAAGAAAAAATCTCGCTTTTTCACGAAATAACTGTGTGAATTTTCATGAACAAGGTCAAACAAATCATGAAGTTATCGCCATGTCAGCGGAGGCTGGAAGGCCGATAACGAGGTGCTAGCGGTCCTGGACAGCTTGGCCAATACACGCCTTTTATTGCATTGAAGACAACCTGAATCGCAAAATGCATGGACAGGATGCTATCGTCCGCGCAAAAAAAACGGCACGGTGGGGACCGTGCCGCTGCGGGATGGGGGCCCTACTGCTTATTTAGGCATCGTGACGGCCTGGCCGCCGACGGTGAAGGTGCGCGAGGTCGCGGTTTCGGTCATCGTCACGGCCGGGTTCTTGCAGCCGACGTCGAGCAGCATGATGAATTCGCCCGCCTTGCTGGCCGGGGCCACGAAGGCACCATGCACCTCGACCATGCCGGCCTTCGGCGCCGGGCCGGTGCGGACCTGGTAGTTGAGCGCACTGGCGTTGAGCAAGGGCCGCACGCACACGGAACGGTCCACGTTGACGATCGAAACGGAACCGTCGGCGGCCTTGTTGATCGGCGCCGCCGCGTGCAGGTTCCACTCCCAGGCGCGCGCGATCGGGGCGCTGACCTTGTCCTGCACGATGGCTGCGTCGAGCGGGCGCAGGTACCAGACCTTGCGCACCGCCGAGGTCAGCGTGCCGCCATAAGCGGCGGTGGCGTCCCCTTCGACGTAATCGAGCTGCGGGCTGGTCGAGAACGAGGTGATCTTGCCATTGCGCGACAGGTTGACCGTGTTCCCGGTGATCATCTGGCCGATGCCGTTATCGAAGGTCACGGCGTTGTGCGCCTTGGTGGTGCGGTACCAGTCGTGGAACAGCGGCGAGCCGTAATAGTCCATGTAGCCCGCCTCGATCAGCAGCGGCCGGTTGCCGCTGTTCAGGATGATGCTGTTCTGGTCGCCATGGCTGTGGTTGTACGCGCCGTATGGGCTGGACTTGAAGTACAGGGAGGTGCGGTTGGGGTCCTGCATATTGCTGTGCATCGCGACCCAGCCGATGCTCGGGTAGAGCGCCGCGTTGGGCGGCGGGGTCAGGCTGGACGCCGTCTTGTACGGTAACGGGTATTGCGCCTGCA
>DASWYE010000115.1:0-2810 GCA_036405115.1 Telluria sp.
ACGAACGACCTGCTGGCCTCGCGCATCAAGATCCGCTCGATGAACTTCATGCGCGGGCGCACGTTCCTGTCGCGCTACCTGATCCTGGACGAGGCGCAGAACCTCACGCCCAAGCAGATGAAGACCCTGATCACCCGCGCCGGCCCGGGCACCAAGATCGTCTGCCTGGGCAACGTCGAACAGATCGACACGCCCTACCTCACCGAAACCACCTCCGGCCTGACCTACGCGGTGGATCGGTTCAAGAACTGGCTGCACAGCGCGCACGTGACGCTGCGGCGCGGGGAGCGGTCGAGGCTGGCGGATTATGCGTCGGAAGTGCTGTAAGCCATCGCTGCGGATGCCGACATGAGCGAAATACAGCTGTTCCGGCTGGCGACAGGCCACATCACCGAACTGCCGGGCCGCGCGGCGGCAGTGGAAAAACAGTTGCAGGCGCTGATCGAGGCACACATGCCCGCATTCCTCGGTGTGCGCTTCCTTGCCAGCGAGTACGCCACGGGCAAGACCCACAAGGGGCGGATCGACTCGCTCGGACTGGACGAGAACAACTGTCCGGTCATCGTGGAATACAAGCGGCACAGTAACGAAAACGTCATCAACCAAGGGTTGTTCTATCTGGACTGGTTGCTCGACCATCGCGCCGAGTTCCAATGGCTGGTGATGGAGAAACTCGGCAAGGACACCGCCGACGGCATCGACTGGGCCGGCACGCGGCTGCTGTGCATCGCCGCCGACTTCACCCGCTACGACCAGCACGCCGTGCAGCAGATTCCGCGCAACATCGAACTACTGCGCTACAAACTGTTCGACGACGACCTGTTGCTGCTGGAATTGGTCAATTCGGTCAGCGTCACCGACGCCACCGCCGCGCGGCCGGATGCGGAACCTGCGGCCAAGCCGAAGGCCGCAGGCAAGGACAAATCCTTCGACGAACAGCTCGCGCTGGCAACGCCGGACATCCGCGCAGCCTACGAAACGTTGGCGGCCTACCTGCTGGCGCTGGGCGACGACGTGCAGGAGCGCAAGCTGAAGCTCTACACGGCATTTCGCCGGCTCAAGAACTTCGCCAGCGTGGTCATGTATCCGAACCGGATGCTGATCATGCTCAAGGTCGATCCCGACAGCGTGGCGCTGGAACCGGGCTTCAGCCGCGACGTACGGCAGATCGGCCACTGGGGCACCGGCGACCTGGAACTGACGCTGGCATCGATGGCCGATTTCGAGAAGGCCAAGCCGCTGCTGGATCGCAGCTACAGCGAAAGTTGAGAGTTACCTGATCTCGTCCAGCAACTCCGGGTGCTTCTCCAGCACCCGCAGCAGCTTCACCAGCGCCAGCGGCGGCTTCGTCCTGCCGGTTTCGTAGCGCGAAAACGCATTCACGCCGCCGCCGAAAATATCCGCCGCCTGCCGCTGGTCGAGGTCGAGCTTCCTGCGCACGCCGGCGATGTAGGCCGGATCGACGAGGGTGGCGTTGACCCGGCGCTGGAACTCGCCGATCAGCCGCATGTAGCGGTCGCCGTGCTCACGCTCCAGCACGGATTCCCCGCACACGGGGCAATAGTCGGCCGTCACCGCCGGGATCGTGGTGGTCTGGCCCTTGTATGTGTAAGGCTCGTCGCGGGTGTCATGCACCAGCTCCGCCGCGCCGCATTCGAGGCAAATCATGGTCATAGTCCCTTGAAGGAAACGATCAACACGTCGTCGATCACGGTGAGTTTCAAGTAAACCGCCATGCCGGCTGTCGTTCGCGCGTGGTAGACGTCCTGCCAAACGCGATGGTCGATGTGGGTGGTCATGCTCTTGTGGAAGTCGCGCGGCGTGAGCGCCATTACCACCGCACACATCCCATCGATGTTCTCGATGCCCAATGCCTGGGCACCATTGGACGCACTTCGCGTGACCCGCACCAGTCCTGCCGCGACCAGCGCCTTCACTCTCGACAACCTGCAATGCGGAGTTCCTTTCTGCGTGGCCATTATAACCTTCTAGGTTAATTTTGCAAATAGGTTATTTACGCCCATTTGCTCGAACCCAGTCTTGGCCGCAGCGCACCACCAGTCAGTCGGATTGATCCGCAATCCGTGATCGTCCTTTCCTGATCATGAAAGATGTAAATAACATCAAAAATCAATCTTCATGATTGCATTGGCAATCTTTTGTCGCAGAAAATAGACCATCCGAACCACCGCATAGCCCTATGATCTCCGCCGCCCAACTCCGCGCCGCCCGCGCCCTGCTCGGCATCGACCAGCGCACGCTGGCGTCGATGTCCGGCGTCTCCCTGCCCACCATCCAGCGCATGGAGGCGAGCAAGGACGAACACGTGCGCGGGGTCGTCTCCACGCTGACCAAGATCGTCGCCGCGCTGGAGGCCGCCGGCATCGAGCTGATCGGCAACGGCCAGCCCAGCCAGGGGAGCGGGCGCGGCGTGCGGTTGAAGGAGCCGCGCTGATGGCCGCGCGGCCGCACTTCGACCGCCGCGCCTACCTGCGGATGTTCGAGCCGAAGCTGCTCACGGTGCTGCGCGAAGGCTATTCGCTGCGCACGTTCAAGGCCGATGCCGTCGCCGGGCTGACCGTCGCCATCGTCGCGCTGCCGCTGGCGATGGCGCTGGCGATCGCCTCCGGCACCACGCCGGAGAAAGGGCTGCACACGGCGATCATCGCCGGCTTCCTGATCTCGGCACTGGGCGGCTCGCGGGTGCAGATCGGCGGGCCGACGGCGGCGTTCATCCCGGTGGTGTTCCTGGTCATCCAGAAGTACGGCTACGGCGGGTTGATCCTGTGCACGCTGCTGGCCGGGCTGAT
>DASWYE010000116.1:0-3910 GCA_036405115.1 Telluria sp.
CCGCATCGTGTACACGGTCGTCGAGGAAGAGCTCATCATCATTTCGTGCCGCCACCACTACTGATCTTGCGCTGGAAACTCCCGACTTTGATGCGCAACATCCGGTCGGGGTTTTCAATACGCAAGTAGTCGGGTGCTACAATCGCCGGGTGTCATTCCAACGGCGTTTCATGTCAGTCCCCGACCAGCACACATCCGCATTCTTCACCCACCGCCGCAGCCTGCTGCGGACGGCGCTCGCGGCCCCGCTGGTTCCGCTGCTCGGCGCGTGCGACACGACGGAGAAACGGGACGAACTTGTCGTCGGCGGCCTGCCGGTGACATGCAATCTCACGCTACCGATCGCATGCGCGGCCAAGACTGCGTCCCTCTTGAAAGCGCAGGGTGCGCCCACCGCGTTCCGCTACGCCAAATACAGCGGCTGGCCGGAGCTGAAGGAATCGCTGATGGCGGGCCGCGTGCAGGCAGCCTACATGCTCGCGCCGCTCGTGATGGACCTCACCAACGCAAAGATCCCGCTCAAGGTGGTCTCGCTTGGCCACCGCTCCGGCGCCGTGATCATGGTGCATACTAACTCGCCGTTCAAGCGCTTCGCAGACCTGCGCGGCAAGCGCGTCGCGATCCCGAGCCGCTTTGCGGTCGACTACCTTTTCCTGCGCAAGATGCTCGCGCGTGAGGGCATGACGCCGGACGACCTCACCATCTACGAAATGGCGCCACCCGAGATGCCGGCTGCTTTGTACGCCGATGCGGTGGATGCCTACTGCACCGGCGAGCCGTTCGGCTCCGCAGCGCAGCAGGCGGGATACGCGCGGCCGCTGTCGATGACGCGCGACGAGTGGCCCAACTACATCTGCTGCGTGCTCACCGTGCGCCAGGACCTGATCGACCAGCGGCCCGAAGTGGTGCAGGACCTGGTCAACCACATCCAGGCTGCGGGCGACTGGCTCGATGCCGGGCCGCAGAACCGCACCAGGGCGGCGCACATCGCCGCGTCGCGCCAGTTCTTCAACCAGGATCCGAAGATCCTGCAGTTCGTGATGGAGAATCCGTCGGACCGCGTGACCTATGGCGACCTGCGCATGCTGCGGCCCGAGTTCGATGAGCTGATGCAGTTGTCGCTGCAGGCGAAGACGCTGAAGCGGCCTGCGGCATTTGATCAATATGCGGACGAGCGCTTTGTCAAAGCCGTCACGCCTGTCCCTATCCTTATCTGATGCTGCGTCGATTTGCTCCTCTTCTCCTGGCGCTTGCCGTTGGTTCGGCTTGCGCCGCCGACGCGCCGCGCCTCAAGGCTGGCGTGTTCGATCCGCCGCGCGATGCGCCTGCGATCTCCATGCGCGCGGTGGACGGCACGCCGTTCTCGCTGGAGCAGCATCGCGGCAAGATGGTCGTGCTGGTGTTTGGCTACACGGCTTGTGGCGATGTGTGCCCGGTTACCGCGGGGATGCTGGCTGTGGCGCGCAAGAAGCTGGGGGCGCGCGCGGACAAGCTGCAGGTGGTGTTTATCAGCGTCGATCCGGAGCGGGATACGCCGCAGGCGCTGAAGGAATACCTGGCAAAGTTCGACAAGAGCTTTATCGGGATTACGGGGACGGCCAGGCAGATGGCGGCCATTCGCGATGCGTATGGAATCCAGGCGAAGAGCCATCCGCTGGGGAAGGGGAAGAATGATTATGTGATTAGTCATTCGACTTTCCTTTACCTGATCGATCCGCAAGGGAAGCTGCGGGCGTTGATGCCGTTTGGGCATTCGCCGGCGGATATCGTGCATGACTTTGATGTGCTGGTGGGGCGGTGATGGGGTATCGCATTGCGGGCAAAAGAACTGGGGACAGTCCCGGAGGGACAGTCCCCTTGTGGCGGCGGTGGATCATTTCTGGCAGCGTCGCGGTGCTGCTGATCCTTATCGCGGCGGCGTTTGCGCCTGTCGATGCGACGACGCGGGAGGAGCTGTTCGAGATTCCGGAGGGGACCTGGGCGCGGCGCATGGCGGGTGACAAGGTCGATATCCTGCCGCAGACGATCTTCCTCACTGTCGGCGTGAACGACATTCTCCTGCTGCGCAACCGCGACAAGGTGCCGCAGATGTTCGGGCCGGTGCTGATCATGCCGGGCCAGGATTTCCGCTTGCCGTTCGAGATGGCGGCGGAGAACCAGTTCGACTGCACCGCGCACAGCACCGGCCAGATGACCGTGATCGTCGATCCCGAGCCGACGCCCGGATTGCCGCGCCTGATCTGGCGCGCCAGGTCCGCACTCAGAACCATCGTCCCCGCATGAACAAACTGAAGAACATCCTGTATCCGTCGGCCGTCGTGGTCGGACTGCTGGCGCTGTGGTGGCTCGTCGTCGCGCAGACGCAAAGCCTGATCTTTCCGACGCCGCTGCAGGTATTCACCGGCATGTTCCAGCTGGCGCAGGACGGCAGCCTGTGGGTGCACATCGGCTCGTCGCTGATGCGCGTGGCCACCGGTTTCGTCATGGCGGTGCTGGTCGGCGTGCCGATGGGGTTGTGGATGGGCCGCGTGGACGGCGCATACCGCACGCTCAATCCGCTGTTCCAGATACTGCGCCCGATCTCGCCCATCGCGTGGATTCCGCTCACCATCCTGTGGTTCGGGGTGGGGAATACCTCGCCGGTCTTCCTGATCTTCCTCGCGTCCGTGTTCCCGCTGATCGTGCAGACCTCGGCCGGCGTGCACACGATCGAGCAGCGCTACCTGCGCGCCGCCGAGAACTTCGGCGTCTCGCGCGCGGTGCTGCTGCGCCAGGTGATCTTCCCCGCCGTGCTGCCGGAGGTGTTGGTGGGCATGCGTGTGGGCCTTGGCGTGGCCTGGCTGGTTGTCGTGGCGGCGGAGATGATCGCGCCGGTATCGGGCCTGGGCTACCTCATCATTGATTCGCGCAACGCGGGCAGCCGCTACGACCTCGTGATCGGCGTAATGATCATCATCGGCCTCATCGGCCTGCTGCTGGATACCGGCATGCGCCGTCTGGAGCAGCTCAAATCCATCAGGTGGCGTTATGGTCGCTAAGATCGTCATCGACGACCTCAAAAAGAACTTCAACGAGCTGCCGGTTGTCGGCGGCGTGTCGCTGACGATCGCGGATGGCGAATTCGTCGCCATCGTCGGCCCGTCCGGCTGCGGCAAGTCCACGCTGATGAAGATGATCGCCGGCTTCGAGCGGCCCGACAGCGGTTACGTGGCGCTGGACGGCGAACGCATCACGCAACCGACCAAAAAGGCCATCGTCATCTCCCAGCACGGCTCCGTGTTCCCGTGGCTGACGGTGCAGGAGAACCTGATGTTCGGCCTGGCCGGCGACAACCAGGCCGACAAGGCCGCGCTGGCGGACCACTACGCCGAGATGGTCGGGCTGAAGGGCTTCGAGAAGAGCTATCCGCGCGAACTGTCCGGCGGCATGCTCAAGCGCGTGGAGATCGCGCGCGCGCTCGTGGTCAAGCCGGAGGTGCTGTACATGGACGAGCCGTTTTCGGCGCTGGACGCGCTGATGAACCTGCGCATGCGCAACGAGATGTTGCGCGTGCTGGAAGAGGAGCGCCACACCGTCGTGCTGATCACGCACGATGTCGAGGAAGCGCTGCACCTTGCGGACCGCATCATGGTGCTGTCGCCGCGCCCGACGCGCATCCAGGCGGAGTTCATCGTCAGCGAGCCGCATCCGCGCAAGGTGTCGAGCCCGAAGATGCAGCAGATGAAAGACGCCATCCTCGCCGAACTCGGCCTCTGATAGGGGAGGGGGACTGTCCCCACAGGCGCCAAGGCGGCAGTACCGTCCCCAGCTCTTCAGTTCGCATCAAGTTTCAGTTCGCGCGATCACACCACTTTATTAGCCGCCAGATCCCATCCTCCCACGGTCGTCCCGCCCGCGCCCCCGGCCACCT
>DASWYE010000117.1:0-18567 GCA_036405115.1 Telluria sp.
TGTCCTGGTTCGGCAATTTCCCGTCCGGCCCGCTGTCGGCCGGTTACTGGTATGACGGCGAGGCGCCGATGGCCTTGCAGGATACCGGTTGCGATGCGGTGTGCGCCAGCTACCGCCTGCACTGGGTGAGCGGAACGACCCTGCCGGTGCCGGAGCCGGCCACGTACGCGATGCTGCTCGCGGGCCTTGGCGTCCTTGGGGCGGCGATGACGGGTAAGCGGCAGCGGTAACGGGCAAATTTTGGCATGCGCACGCCGGACGAACTGTGGTACACTCTCCGGCTCTCGTTCTCCCAAGGACGGGATCTGTGAAAGCAGGCATCTAAGAGCAGCAATGGGCTGCCACCTGCAATCCAGTTCATAATGGAGCTGTCCTCAAGGACAGTAATACTATGCCAAAAATGAAAACCAAAAGCTCCGCGAAGAAGCGTTTTCGCGTGCGCCCAGGTGGTACCGTCAAATCGGGTATGGCTTTCAAGCGCCACATCCTGACCAAGAAAACCACCAAAAACAAGCGTCAGCTGCGTGGTACCCGTAACATCAATGCGTCCGACGTCACGAGCGTCTACCGCATGATGCCGTCCGCTTAATCTCACATAAACTAAAGGAGCTACAATGCCTCGAGTAAAACGTGGGGTTACTGCACGTGCCCGTCATAAGAAAGTCCTCGACCTTGCAAAAGGTTACCGTGGTCGCCGCAGCCGTGTCTATCGCGTCGCCAAGCAAGCAGTCATGCGCGCTGGCCAGTACGCATACCGCGACCGCCGCAACAAGAAGCGCGTCTTCCGCGCCCTGTGGATCACCCGTATCAACGCCGCTACCCGTGAGCATGGCGTGACGTACAGTGCATTCATGAACGGCATGAAGAAAGCCGGTATCGAACTGGATCGCAAGGTCCTGGCCGATATGGCCGTGATGGACAAGCCTGCATTCGCAGCGATTGTCACCGCGGTGAAAGCAAAGCTCGCTTCGATCTAAAGCCAGCCAAGCTGTAATGCTGCGCTTCGGCGCAGCGTGAAAAGAGCGGGACATCGGTGCAGACCTGTGTCCCGTTTTTGATTTCCCAGACTGGAAAAAAAAGCATGAACTCCCTGGAAGAACTCGTCGTCTCCGCGCAGGCTGATTTCGCCGCCGCCGAAGACGCAGCCGCACTGGAAAACGCCAAGGCCAAGTACCTGGGCAAGACCGGCCAGATCACCGAGCAGATGAAGGGTCTGGGCAAGCTCGATCCCGAGCAGCGCAAGCAGCAGGGCGCCTTGATCAACGCGGCCAAGGAGCGCATCGAGTCCGCACTGACCGGCCGCCGCGACGCGCTGGCGAACGCGCAGCTGGAGCTGCGCCTGAACGCCGAGGCGATCGACGTGACGCTGCCGGGCCGCGGCCGCGCGATGGGCGGCATCCATCCGGTGATGCGCAGCTGGGAGCGTGTCGAGCAAATCTTCCGTTCGATCGGGTTCGACGTGGCCGACGGCCCCGAGATCGAAACCGACTGGACCAACTTCGGCGCCCTGAACAGCCCGGAAAACCATCCTGCCCGTTCGATGCAGGACACCTTCTACATCGAGGGCAAGGACAGCACCGGCAAGCCGCTGCTGCTGCGCACCCACACCAGCCCGATGCAGGTGCGCTACGCGCGCACGCACACGCCGCCGATCAAGGTGATCGCCCCGGGCCGCACCTACCGCGTCGACAGCGACGCCACCCACTCGCCGATGTTCCACCAGGTCGAAGGCCTGTGGATCGGCGAGGACATCTCGTTCGCCGACCTGAAAGGCGTGTATCTCAGCTTCGTCAAGGCCTTCTTCGAGACCGACGACCTGCAGGTGCGCTTCCGCCCGTCCTACTTCCCGTTCACCGAACCGTCGGCCGAGATCGACATCGCGTTCGGCAGCGGCCCGCTCAAGGGACGCTGGCTGGAAGTGTCGGGCGCCGGCCAGGTCCACCCGACCGTGGTGAAGAACTTCGGCCTCGATCCGGAAAAATACATCGGCTTCGCGTTCGGCTCCGGCCTCGAGCGCCTGACCATGCTCCGCTACGGGATCAACGACCTGCGCCTGTTCTACGAAGGCGACCTGCGTTTCCTGAAGCAGTTCAACTAATTCGAGGGCTAAGAACACTATGCAATTCTCCGAAAAATGGCTCCGCACCATGGTCGATCCGAAGATGAATTCGGACGAGCTGGCGCACCTCCTGACGATGTCCGGCCTCGAAGTGGAAGAAGTCGAGCCGGTCGCCCCTCCGTTCAACAACGTGGTGGTGGCCGAAGTCCTCGACGTGGTCAAGCATCCTGACGCGGACCGCCTGAACGTCTGCACCGTCAACGTCGGTACCGGCACGCACCTCAACATCGTGTGCGGCGCACCCAACGTGCGCGCCGGGATGAAAGCGATCTGCGCGATGGCCGGCGCGGTGCTGCCGCCAGGCGCGGACGGCAAACCGTTCGAGATCAAGGTCGGCAAGCTGCGCGGCGTCGAGTCGCAGGGCATGATGTGCTCGGCCAAGGAGCTGAAGCTGTCGGAAGAGGCGAGCGGTCTGATGGAACTGCCGGCCGACGCGCCGGTGGGCGCCAACCTGCGCGACTACCTCGCGCTGAACGACCTCAAGTTCACCATCAAGCTCACTCCGAACAAGGCGGACTGCCTGTCGGTGCTGGGCGTGGCGCGCGAAGTGTCGGCGCTGACCGGCTCCCCGCTGTCGGTGCCGACCGCGCGCGCCGTGCCGGTAACGACCGACGAGGTGCTGCCTGCGAAGATCAGCGCGCCGGACCTGTGCGGCCGCCTGACCGGCCGCGTCATTCGCGGCCTGAATGCACGCGCCGAGACCCCGTCCTGGATGAAGCAGCGCCTTGAGCGCAGCGGCCAGCGCCCGGTGTCGGCGCTGGTGGACATCTCCAACTACGTGATGCTGGAGCTGGGCCGCCCGTCGCACGTGTTCGACCTGGCGAAGATCCACGGCGGCCTCGATATCCGCTGGGGCAAAAAGGGCGAAACGCTCAAGCTCCTGAACGGGAACACCGTCGAAGTGGACGAATGGGTCGGCGTGATCGCCGACGACAAGGAAATCGAATCGCTGGCCGGCATCCTGGGCGGCGACTCGACCGCCGTCACGCTCGACACCACCGACATATACCGCGAAGCCGCGTTCTGGTGGCCCGATTCGATCCAGGGCCGCGCGCGCAAGTACAACTTCTCGACCGACGCGGCGCACCGCTTCGAGCGCGGCGTGGACTACGCGACCACGGTGGAGCACATCGAGCGCATCACCGCGCTGATCGTCGAGATCTGCGGCACCGGCGCCACCCGCGTCGGCCCGGTCGACGACCAGCAGGTCAACCTGCCGGTGCGTGCGCCGGTCAAGATGCGCACGGCGCGCGCGCAAAAGGTGATCGGCGTCGAGATCACCGATGCGATGGTGGCCGACATCTTCACCCGCCTGCAGCTGCCGTTCACGATGGAAGAGGGCGTGTTCGCGGTGACCGCACCGTCCTACCGCTTCGACATCGAGATCGAGGAAGACCTGATCGAGGAAGTTGCGCGTGTTTACGGCTTCGAGAACATCCCGGCCAAACCGCCGGTGGCGCCGAACAACATCCTGCTGGAGCCGGAAAACACCCGCTCGCTGTTCGCCGTGCGCCACCAGCTGGCCGACCTGGGCTACCAGGAAGTGATCAACATGAGTTTCGTCGAGTCCGCGTGGGAAAGCGACTTCGCCGGCAACGACAACCAGATCCGCCTGCAGAACCCGATCGCCAGCCAGCTGTCGGTGATGCGCTCGAGCCTGATCGGCAGCCTGGTCGCCAACGTGCGCTACAACCTGAACCGCAAGGCGGCGCGCGTACGGGTGTTCGAGACCGGCGCCGTGTTCCTGCGCAACGCCGAGGCCGTCGATGGCCCCTTGTCGGTGGCCGGTTTCGACCAGCCCAAGCGCGTGGCCGCGATCGCCTACGGCCCGGTGGCCGACGAGCAGTGGGGCCAGCCGACCCGCAACGTCGATTTCTTCGACCTCAAGGCGGACCTGGAAGCGCTGTTCGCCCCGCGCCAGCTGCGTTTCGCGAAAGCCGAGCACCCGGCGCTGCACCCGGGCCGTTCCGCCCGGGTCGAACTGGACGGCCGTGCGGTCGGCTGGATCGGCGAGCTGCACCCGCGCTGGATGCAGAAATACGACCTGCCGAACGCACCGGTCCTGTTCGAAGTGGATGCTGTAGCGCTGCAGCAACGTGTGGTGCCGCGCTATGAGGAGATTTCCAAATTCCCGGGCACCACGCGCGACCTGGCGATGGTGGTAAAACAATCGGTTCCCGCCCAGGACCTGCTCGACCGTTTCGAGGCCGTGCGGCAGTCGAGCCCGGAAGCGCGGATCGTGCAAGCCATTGTTTTGTTTGACGAATATCGTGGCAAGGGACTCGAGGCGGACGAAAAAAGCCTTGCGTTCCGCTTTAGCTTGCAAGATACTCAAAACACTTTGCAGGAGTCCGTCGTCGAGGCCGCCATGGCCGCGATGATCAACGCCGCAAGCTTGGGTGGCGCGAAGCCGCGCTCCTGAAATCACCGATAGGCAGGGCTTGAAAATTACTAACAACGACGTGGATTCCGGCGTCCTGGCCAACCTGCAGCGTGCCATGCAGGTGTCGCAGGTGCGCCAGGCGGCGGAAAAAGAACTCCCCACCTTGACCAAGGCCGAGCTGGCCGAGCTGCTGTTCGAGCAGGTCGGCCTGAACAAGCGCGAAGCGAAGGACATGGTCGAGACCTTCTTCGACGAGATCCGCAATGCGCTCGAGCGCGGCGAATCGGTCAAGCTGTCGGGCTTTGGCAACTTCCAGCTGCGCGACAAGCCGCAGCGCCCGGGCCGCAATCCCAAAACCGGCGAGGAAATCCCGATCACCGCGCGCCGCGTGGTGACCTTCCACGCCAGCCAGAAGCTCAAGGGTATGGTCGAAGAGACCAACCCGCTCGCCCGCGCCGCCTGATAAGCCATGACCGACCGCGTCCTGAAGGCCGAGGCGAAAGCCGCCGTATTGCCTTCCATTCCTGCGAAGCGCTATTTCACGATTGGCGAGGTCAGCGAGCTGTGCGGCGTCAAGCCGCACGTGCTGCGCTACTGGGAACAGGAATTCACGCAACTCAAGCCGGTCAAGCGCCGCGGTAACCGGCGCTACTACCAGCACCACGAGGTGCTGCTGATCCGGCGCATCCGCGAGCTGCTGTACGAACAGGGTTTTACCATCAGTGGCGCGCGCAACCGGCTGGACAGCCGGATCAACGAAGTCTCGCTCCAGATCGCGGACGAGGCGATCGACATGGCCGAGGAGTTGCACGTCGCGCCCGATAGCCGCAACCGGCTGCCCGACAGGGGCTTGATTCGGCGCGAACTGGCCGCAATATTAGACCTGCTCAAGGGCGGGACCTAGGTCCGCCAGCGCACAAATCGTACATGCACACGCGTGGCGAAGTGCTAGAATTACAAAGTTGCCAGAGTACTGATACAACGCATATGCAGTCCGGACCTTAAGAGCCCGGACGCTTTCCTACTCGGGAAAAACTAAGGGAAGATATGATTCGCGTTGCCATTTGTGACGACCACCAGATAGTAAGAGCAGGCTTCAAACAGATTTTTTCGGAGTCCGAGGACTTCAGCGTGGTCGCCGAGGGCGCGACTGGCCGCGAGGCGCTGGACATCGCACGCCGCGAGATCTGCGATGTGCTCCTGCTCGACATTGCGATGCCCGACCAGAGCGGCATCGACATCCTGCGCACGATCCGCCAGGGCCAGCCCAATTTGCCGGTGCTGATCCTGTCCGGCTATCCTGCGCAGCAGTATGCGCTGAACCTGTTCAAGATGGGCGCCAACGGCTACCTGAACAAGGAATGCGACGCCGACGAACTCAAGACCGCGGTGCGCACCGTGTACCAGGGCCGCCGCTACGTCAGCTCGACGGTGGGTGAACTGCTGGCGCAAAGCTTCGACCGCGACCCCAACACCGCCTTGCACACCGAGCTGTCGGACCGCGAGTTCCAGGTCTTCCTGCGCCTGGCCAAGGGCGCGACCGTGTCCGACATCGGCCAGGCGCTGTCGCTTTCGATCAAGACCGTCTCCACCTACCGTACCCGCATCATGGAAAAAATGGGCCTGCAGTCGAACAGCGACCTGACCTATTACGCCATGAAAAACAACCTGCTCGATTAAAGTAAAAGGAGACTGTCCCCGGCGGCGACAGTCCCTTTTCTCCTTGGCGGCACGCAACACCATCGCGGTCTATAATTCCTGCACGGGCGGTTCGCCGGCTACAGGAAACCACGATGTACCTCTCCACCAAATCGCAGGACAGGCCGCGCCTGCCGTTCTATGCATCCCTGCTGCTGCTGGTGTGTATGCTGATTCTGATCGGCAACGCCATCAGCCTGTCGATGAACCTGCAATCCTTGCGCGTCTCGAACGCCGCCCAGGTGACCAGTTCGCGCGCCGTGGACAAGCTCCAGTACCTGAACGTGATCGTGACCGACGCGGAAAGCAGCCTGCGCGGCTATTTCCTGTCCGGCTCGGAGGCCTACCTCGGCCCGTGGCGCGCCGCGCCGGCCGAGATCGAGGCCAAGCTCGGCGAGCTGGAGGCGCTGCTGGCCGGTTCGCCGTCCCAGAAGCGCAACCTGGCCCAGCTGCGCACGCTTCTGGCGCGCAAGATCGGCAGCCTGAACGACACCCTCGAGGTGTACCGCCACGGCGGGCTGGACGACATCGTCAAGATCGCCAGCGTGTCCGACGACAAGGCCGTGATGGACGAGATCCGCCTGCTGACCGTGATCATGGTGGAGGAGCAGAACGAACTGATCGCGCAGCGCGGCGACCGCTTCTATGGCGAGTATCGCAACGCCGTACTGATCGGGATAGGCACCAACGTCGGGGCCATCCTGGTGCTGCTGCTGTTCTATCGCCTGGTGCGCGACAGCTATTCGAACCGGGTGGAGGCCGAGCGCGCATTGCAGCGCTCCAACGAGAACCTGGAATCGACGGTGGCGCACCGCACCGCGCAACTGTCGGTCCTGTCGCGCCACCTGATCAACGTGTCCGAGGTCGAAAAGGCCAAGCTGGCGCGCGAGCTGCACGACGAAATGGGCGCCAACCTGACCTCGATCAGCATGAACATCATGGCGGTGACCGCCAAGCTCAGGCACTCGCACCCGGAGCTGGCGGCAACCCTCGAGCACGCGCGCAACACCCTGACCGATACGGTCGAGCTGAAGCGCCGCATCATCGAAGACCTGCGCCCGAGCCTGCTCGACAACCTCGGCCTGTCCGCCGCGCTCGATGCGTATTGCAAGGACTTCGCCGGCGCTACCGGCCTCGAGTGCGATGTGCTGATCGACGGCCAGGTCGACCAGGCCGCGCCGTCCAGCTCGATCGCGGTGTTCCGCATCGTGCAGGAATCGCTCAACAACGTGGCCAAGTACGCAAGCGCGCGCCATGTGACGGTGCACCTGGCGCGCGAAGGCGGCATGCTGGCGCTGGAAGTGGCGGACGACGGGATCGGGATCGATGTCGATGCGGTGGCCAAGCCGAAATCGCACGGCCTGGTCGGCATGCGCGAAAGGGCTTTGCTGCTGGGAGGGACGTTTGCGGTGGAGCGCGGAGTGAACGACGTGGGAACGCGGGTGTGTGCCCAGGTTCCGCTGGGGAACCGGGACGACGCCGGGGAGGCGCCGTCCGATACTGATTCGCTTAACGCGCCACGTCCGTCAGCAGGCGGTCATACTCCGTCTTCGCTACCTTGTAGCACTCGCCCGCATACTCTTCCAGACCTTGACGGTCAATTACCGTGATGTTGCCGCGGCGGTAGGTGATCAGGCCGTCGTCCTGCAGCTTGCCGGCGGCGGCGGTGATCGATTCGCGGCGCACGCCGAGCATGATCGAGATCAGTTCCTGGGTCACCTTGAGTTCGTTGCCTGGCGAGCGGTCCAGGCGGTCCAGCAGCCAGCGGCACAGCTTCTGCTCGATCGAGCTGTGACGGCCACCGACAGCGTTCTGCGCCATCTGGGCAAACAGCGCGTTGGTGTAGCGCATCAGCAGCTGGGGCAGGGCGCCGCCCTTGGTGAAGGCGTCGCGCAGGAACTGGGTCTTCAGGCGGTAGCCGTAGCCGGCGCTCTGGACCACCGCGCTGCACATGGCACGCTCGCCCATGAACAGCGACACGCCAACCACGCCTTCATGGCCGACCACCGCGATCTCGGTAGTGGCGCCGTCCTCCATCACGTACACGAGCGAGACGATGGCCGTAGTGGGGAAATACACGTATTCGAGTTTGCTGCCGTATTCGAACAGCTCTTTGCCGAATGGCATGTTGACCAGTTCGAGGTGTTCGAACATCGCTTCCAGGTCCTGGCGCGGCAGCGCTGCCAGCAGTTCGTTCTGCTGGGTGCCGCTGTAGCTGACAACAGGCTTGGACGCAACTGCCGGTTCCTGGCTGCCTAGCGGAACCTGTGACACCGAATGGGATTTCTGGGCGGTACCACTGAGTTGTGGGTTGTTCATATTTTCCTCACTATCTTTCTAATGTACGTGCGGGACACCAGGATTCCCGTTGACACGACCAGCCATGCGGCCGGGATGAAGCGTCGATGTGTGTACATTAAGGCTATAGTCTGTTTGCGAACATAAGATTAGCAGTCGCCCCTGTGTAGGCCCGTCGCATGCCGATTTGTCAGCCTAGTCCTACTGGACAAAACGTCCATTTCGTTGCCTATGCTCAACAAATAGCCGGATTCTGATCGCCTGAGCTTGCTTGTTCCGAGGCAAGAAAATGTCGCATAATGCGCTACCGGCCGCTGCGGCCCGCAATCATTTGAGCCGATGCATGTTTTATTAGTGGAAGACGACGCGGTGCTTGCCGATGGCCTGGCCCGGGTGCTGGGCGGCCATGGCATTGTCGCCGAGGTGGTCGGCAACGGCAGCGAGGCCGACCTGCGGCTGCAGCGCAGCGAGGTTGCCGTGGCGGTGCTCGACATCGGCCTGCCCGGCATTGACGGCTTCGAAGTGGTGCGGCGCCTGCGCGCGCGCGGCAGCCAGGTGCCGGTCCTGCTGCTGACCGCCCGCGATGCCGTCGAGGACCGCGTGCGCGGCCTGGAACTGGGCGCGGACGACTACCTGGTCAAGCCGTTCGCCACCGCCGAGCTGGTGGCGCGCATCCGTGCATTGACGCGCCGCAACGCGCCGCGCCCGGCCGTGCTGTCGATGGGCGCGCTCGCGCTCGACACCGGGTCCAGGCGCGCCCATGTGTCCGAACGGCCGCTCGAGCTCTCGGTGCGCGAGTGGGCCGTGCTCGAATACCTGCTGCAGCACCCGCAACGGGTGGTCTCCAAGCAGCAGATCATCGACGCCATCCTTCCCTGGGGCGACGACCTGACCCAGAATGCGGTCGAGGTCTATGTCTCCCGCCTGCGCCTGAAGCTCCAGGATGCCGGCGTCTCGATCCGCACCATCCGCGGCTTCGGCTACATGATCGAACCGCTGGCCGGCGCATGAGCAGCCTGCGCCTGCGCCTGCTCAAATGGCTGATCGGCCCTATCCTCCTGCTCAACCTGGCCGGAGGCGCCCTGATGTATTTGCTCGCGTGGCTGCCGGCCCAGCAGGCGCTCGACCGTGCGCTGGCCGACAAGGCCGGCGCGCTGGTCGCACGGCTGGGCAGCGGGCCGGCCGGGCTGGCGCTCGACCTGCCGCGCGAGGCCCAGCAGATGCTGCGCGCCGACGACAGCGACCAGATCTACTTCGTGGTCCGGTCCGGTGGCCGCACGCTGGCCGGCGATGCCGGTTTCCCGGACCTGGCGGGGCTGCCGCAAGGACGTGCCGGCGCGCTCGATGGCGTCATGCGCGGCCGCCCGGTGCGCATCGCCGTGCTCCGTCTGGACGCAGCCGGGCAGGACGCCGAGGTGGCGGTTGCTACCACTTTGCGCAAGCGCGAGCAGACCCGCGCGGCCATCCTGCGCGCGCTGGTGCCCTTGCAGGGCCTGCTGACGCTCGCGGTGGTGGGCCTGATCTGGTTTTCCGTCACCACCGGCCTGCTGCCGCTGGACCGCCTGCGCGCCAGCCTGCTCGGCCGCGACGGCGAGGACCTGTCCCAGCTCGATGCCGATGCGGTGCCAGGCGAACTGGCGCCGGTGGTGGGCGCCATCAACGAGCTGCTCGACAGGGTAGCCACGGGCGCCAGGGCCCGCCACGATTTCCTCGCCGACATGGCGCACCAGCTGCGCACGCCGCTGGCCGGTCTCACGCTGCAGCTGGAGTGGCTGGCCGCGCGCCATGCCGGCGACAGTGCCAGCGCGCATTCGATCGGCCTGATGCAGTCGCTGGCCGCACGCATGACGCGCCAGAGCAACCAGTTGCTGGCGCTGGCGCGCGCCGAGCCCGGCCCGCTGCCGCAAGCGCCGCTGGCCCCGCTCGACCTGGCCGCGCTGGTGGCCGAGCCGGTCCAGTACTTCGTGGAACGTGCCGCCGCGCGCCAGATCGACCTGGGATTCGAACTGGAGCCGGCCGTGGTGGCGGGCGACCGCTTCCTGCTGCGCGACCTGGTCGACAACCTGATCGACAACGCGCTGCGCTACACCCCGCCAGGCGGTACGGTGACCGTGCGCGCCGGTCCGCTGCCGCAGGGCGGGGCGGTGCTGGTGGTGGAGGATAGCGGCCCGGGCATTGCACCGGAGGCGCGCGCGATGGTGTTCGCGCGCGGGGTGCGCCTGGACGGCCAGCTTCAGGGCAGCGGACTGGGCCTGTCGATCGTGCGCGAGATCGCGCGGGCGCACCGGGCGGTGGTCGAGGTCGGCGCTCCGGCCAGCGGCAGCGGCGCCGTCTTCAGCGTGCGCTTCCCCCGCGCCGAAGGCTGAACCGCCCCACGCTGCTGCTAACATTGTCGAGCCTGGCAGCCTTCTGTGCGTTTGTCAGGGATTTGTCAGCATTTCTTCAGGGAAATGAAAGCTCGGCGGGTTATCATTGCCCTCAAGAATCAATCGCCAGTGGCCAGAACCGGCCGCCCACCATGAAAGACTCTCACATGAAACGACTGCAACGTGGCTTCACCCTGATGGAAGTGCTGGTGGCGCTCGCCATCATCGGCATCCTTTCCGCGGTCGCGGTGCCGATGTACAGCGATTACATTGTGCGCGCGCGCCTGACCGAGGCGTTTTCAGGGCTCGCCGGGGTGCCGGCGCAGGCCGAGCAGTACTGGGGCAACAACCGTACCTTCACCGCTTTCAACCGGCTGCCCGGCAATACCGACAATTTCGCCTACACGCTCAGCAACGACACCGACACCACCTTCACCGTGACCGCCACCGGAATGGGCACGGTGGAAGGCTTCGTCTTTACCATCGACCAGTCCGGTGCGCGCGCCACCACCGCCGTGCCGCAAGGCTGGACGCTGAACGCCAACTGCTGGGTGGACCGGAAGGACGGCTCGTGCACGCAGTGAGCCGCCGCCGTGCGCTGGCGCGCGGCTTCACCATGATCGAGACGCTGGTCGCGCTGGTGATCCTGTCGATCACGCTGGCGCTGGGCATCCCTGCGATGTCCGCCTGGCTGCTCGAGACCAAGGCCGGCTCGGCTTCCCAGTTCTACGTCGAAGGCTTCCAGATGGCGCGCGAAGCGGCCCGCAGCCACAATGCGGCCAGCCGCATCGTACTGAGCGAGAACGCGGAAAACGGCCAGATGGACTGGCAGGTCGACCTGTGCTTCCCGACCGCTTCTGTTCCCTGCAATTCGGACAGCGGCTCCTGGTCCACCACCTCCAGCGCGGCGGGCGACGATCCGGCCGGCGCCGCCGGCTTCAAGTCGGTGTTCCGCAGCGCCGTGGCGCTGCCCGACGCCGCGCAGATGCAACCGCGCCTGCTGCCGTCGGGCGCTACCGATATCTATTTCAGGTCCACCGGCTGGGTCGACACCGCCTTTTCGCCGCGCCTGAGCCGCATCGTGCTGTCCCCGGCCGTCAACAGCGGCGCCGAGTTCCGCACCCAGGCTGTGGTGGTGACCCTGGCCGGCATCGCCTCCAAGTGCGATCCGGAGGTGGCTGCCAACGACTCGCGCGCATGTCCGCCATGAAAATGAAACCACGTCAACAAGGTATCGCCCTGGTCGAAGTACTGGTCGCGGTCGTGATCCTGGCGATCGGCCTGCTCGGGACCATCGGCCTGCAGGCGCGCGCCTATTCGGCGCTGAACGAAGCCACCCAGCGCGGCGAGGCCACCATCGCCACCGAGAAACTGATCGGCATGATGACGGTCGACCAGGCCAACCTGGGCGACTACGCACTCGCCGCCGGCGGTGACCCGGGTCCGCGCCTGGCCGACTGGTACCAGGAGACCCGCGCCGCCATCCCGGGCAGCTCGGCCGAGGTCGAGGTCAACCCGGTGGCCGGCACCGGCCGCACCGAGGTGGTGATCTCGATTGGCTGGCAGGGCCGCGGCGCCGCCGATTTTTCCAACACGCACCGCGTGGTCACCTACATCTCGCAGAGCAAATGAACAGCTTCCCGATCCGCCGCGCGCGCGGCTTCTCGCTGATCGAGCTGATGATCAGTATCGTGATTGGCCTGCTGGCGCTGATGTTCGCCACGCGCCTGCTGGCCACCTCCGAGCAGAACAAACAGGCTGCGCTGGGCGGCTCCGACTCCATGCAGAACGGCATGGTGGCGATGTTCTCGATCAGTGGCGACGCAGCGCAGGCCGGCTGGGGCCTGAATGACCCGCTGATTGTCGGCTGCAATACGGTGTTCGAGGACGAGGAGGGCTTCGCCCTGGCCACGGCCACGCGTGGCGCCACCACGATCACGCCGCTGGCGCCCGCGGTGATCGAATCGAACGGCGAGAACCCCGACCGCATCACGCTCTATTCCGGCAGTTCGGCGGGCGGCACTGCCACCCTGCGCCTGGTGACCGACTACGACAGCGGCAACCAGATCCTGGTCGACCGTGTTCCCTACGGCTTCGACCGGGGCGATGTGATCCTGGTGGCGCCCGAGACCCTCGGGGCGGCAGACTGCTCGCTGGCGCAGGTGTCGAACGAGACGGACGACCTGCCATCGCCGCCGGCGCAGCAGTTCCTGATGATCGAGAGCGGCGGCGCGTTCCGTTTCAATACCGGTGACCTGGGCGCGGACTACACGGGCAGCCAGTCGCGCCTGTTCAACCTCGGCCCGGCCGGGCAGCTCTCCTTCCATACCTGGTCGGTGGCCAACGGCTTCCTGCAGCTGCGTTCCACCGACCTGGAAGGATCCGGCTCAGCCCCGGCCCCGGTGGCCGACAACATCGTGTCGATCAAGGCCCAGTATGGCTTCGATACCCGCCCGGCAGCCTCGTTCGATCCCGAGAGCGGGCTGACGGTGTCACGCTGGTCGCCCACCATGATCGACGCAGATGGCAACGGCGTGATCGGCAGCGCAGGCGACTATCAGCGCGTGGCGGCACTGCGCGTGGCGGTGGTGGCGCGCGCCAGGGCGCCCGAACGCGCGCCCGCTGGCGGCGAATGCACGGCAACGCCGCAGCGCCCGGTCCTGTTCGCCGTGGACGGCCCCGCGGGTGTGGACGCCGTGCCGATGACCGTCAACGTGGCCGTGGCCAACGACGCGGTGCCGTGGCAGTGCTACCGCTATCGCGTATTCGAGAACATCGTCCCGCTGCGCAATGCCGCATGGAGGCCAACCGCATGAAGCAGCTCCGTTCACGCCAAAAGGGCGTCGCGCTTCCGGTCATGCTGATCATCCTGGTGGTGATGCTCGCCGGTAGCATCTACACCTTCAAGGCCAGCAATTCGACCACCCTGGCTACTGCCAACGTCGCCTATGACATGTCGATGAGCAAAGCCGCCGACTTCGGCCTGCACGCGGGCTTCGAGTTCCTCAGCGATGTCGCCAAGACCAACAAGCTCGCCCTCAACCAGCACGACCAGCTGAATGGCTACCGCGCCACCTTCGACACCACGCTCTCGCCGAATTCGGACGCGTTCTGGACCGGCTCGGCGACCGTTACCGACGAACACAACAACACGGTCGAATACGTGATCCACCGGCTGTGCAAGCTGCCGGGGCCGTACGATGCGAGCGCACCCCTGAACACCTGCGTGCAGACCTCGGCCAACACCTCCACGCTGAACAATGCGGTGGCGCTGGGCGACAGCCTGGCGTCGGACTCGTCCAGCTTCGCCGGCAGCCCGCAGCTGCATTACGTGATCACCGCGCGCATCTTCGGCGCGCGCGGCGGCAACGTGGTCAACCAGACCGTGGTGATGATCGGCGCATAAGCTGCCACGCCGCACATTTGATGGGAATGAACATGAAGATCAGGATCCTCCTCGCGCTGGCACTGCTGGCCGCCGGCCAGACCGCCCAGTCCGGCCCGGTGAATATCGCCCAGGTGCCGCTGCTGAACATTACCGGCACCGGCTCGGTCAAGCCGAACCTGATGCTGCTGTACGATAACTCCGGCTCGATGGCGTCCAACTACACGCCCGACTACGTCGACGACAACAGCACCTGCCGCTCGCGCGCCACCATGTCGGGCGGCGTGACCTCGTGCTCGCCCGGCCACCCGCCATTCAACAGCCCGGACTTCAACAAGCAGTACTACAACCCGAAGATTTCGTACACGCCGCCTGTCAAGGCAGACGGGACCTCGTACCCCAGCATGACCAGCGCCCAGACCGGCGGCTGGACCGCGGTGTCAACCGACGGTTTCGGCATCAATACCAAGGACATGCTGGGCAATAGTGCGTCCACTTCCAACCTGGTGACCAACTTCCCGGACAAGAAGTGGTGCCTGTCCGGCAGTTCCAGCAGCTGCAACTACAACCTGGCCAGTTACGCCTATCCGAACGATACCTATTATGCGTCGTCGAATATCAACACCAACCCGTACTATTACACCATCCACGCTGCGGAATATTGCACCGACACGTCCGGCACTACCTGCCAGACCGTCGCGGTAGGCGCGCCTGCGCCGGCCGGCTATCCGGAACCGTTCAAGGTGCGCTGGTGCGATTCGCGTGCGCTGACGAACTGCCAGGCGAAGTTCATGGGGACCTTCAAATACCCGCGCTTCTCGAGCCCGAACAGCGGCGTGCTGGCTTCCTACGGCACCATCACCGTGGACAGCTCGGAGACCTCGACCGACCTGACCGTCACCAGCGTGACAGTGGGCGAGAGCGGCGGCAATGTCGTGATCAGCAACGGCCCCGTGACGGCGGACGGCGGCACCAACAGCACCACCAAGCAGGCGACGCTCGCGTCCCTGCTGGCGGCCTCGATCCACGCGAAGACCGGCCTTGCAAACCAGTACACCGCCTGCGTGCGCACGCCAACGCCGTCCGGTTCGGCGATCGCCTGCAGCAGCCTGGGCATCACGCTGGGCGCCAACAACGTGGTGGCGGTGGTGCCGCTGTCCTGCCCGACGGCAGGCAGCGCCAAGTCGCAGTGCTCGGTGCTGGGTGACAGCAGCCGTGCCGGCTGGCCGATCTCGGCGGTGACGCCGGCGGTGACCACACCGAACTATCCGGCAACCGGGATCGTGACCGTGACCGGCACCACGGCCTCGAGGAGCGACGCCAGCCTGAGCGTCCTGCGCGTGAACGGCGTCAACCTGTTCAGCAGCACGCTTGTTTTCGGTCGCAGCGACAGTGCCAGCGAGGTCGCGGCCGCGATCCGCGCCAAGATCGGCACCCAGGGCACCATCCGGGCCTATATCGGCGGCGACCCCGTGTCTCCCGCCTGTGACGCCTTGTATTCGAACAGTGTCTGCATCGTGGATACTGCAGCGGAATCGCTGTCGGTGTCGGTCAGCAGTACGCTGACCAACAACAGCAAGGGTTCGACCCGGCTGAGCTCGTCCAGCGCGGACAGGCAGCCAGCCACCACCGATTCGATCCCGCTGACCTTCGCCCCTCTGGCTGCCGGCTCGGCCGTGTTCGTGCGTACCGACATCGTCCCGACGCGCGTCAGCTATCCGAAGGAGGTCACCCGCACCGACTGCACCACGGTGGCCGGCTCCTGCACCTACGATGAAGAGATGACCAATTTCGCCAACTGGTATGCGTATTACAAGACGCGCAACCAGATGATGAAGACCGCGGTCGGACGCGCATTCCAGCCGATCACCGGCAACTTCCGGGTCGGCATCGTATCCTTGTCGACAGCTGCCGCCGAGGGCGCCATGACGGTGCCGCGCGACTTTACCGGCGCCGCACGCACCGACTGGTACACCAAGCTGTATGCGATGAACGGCAGCAGCTACACGCCGCTGCGACCGGCCCTGCACGCGGTCGGCAAGATGTATGCGAACCGCTCACCCTACAATTACGCGGCCGGCTCCGAGGTGGTGCAGTTCCCGTGCCAGCAGAACTTCACCTTCATGACGACCGACGGCTACTGGAACGGTTCGGCCGCCAGCGACGTCACCAGTAACGACAACGTCGAGAACCTGACGCGCTTCTGCTCGCAGCTTACCGGTTGCGTCGATCCGCGCACGCAATCGCTCAACTCGCTGGCCGACGTGGCGCTGTACTGGTACAACGGCGGCTCGAATACCGGCACTGCCTCTCTGCGTCCCTCGCTGGAAGACTATTCCAAGGCAGCGGGCATGGTGCCTGCCGGCGCCGGCGAGAACACCCGCCTGCACATGAACACCTACACCCTGGGCCTGGGCGTGGACGGCATCATGACCTATGAGCCGAACTACGACAAAGGCGGCAGGCCGGGCGGCGACTTCTACAAGCTGGTCACCGGCGCCTCGGGCTGCCCGTGGAACGGCGGCGGGCGCTATGTGTGGCCCGACCCGGTCACCGGCGACGACAGCACGTCGGCCTACCAGTCGCGCGTGGACGACCTGTGGCATGCGGCGATCAATGGCCACGGCAAGTATTTCAGTGCATCGGACCCGCTGCAGGTGGTGTCCGGCCTGAACTCGGCCCTGAACAACATCCAGGTACGCCTCGGCGCGGCGGCTGCGGCGGCGACCTCGACCCCGAACATCTCGCAGCAGGACAACGACATCTTCTCGGACACCTTCACCACGGTGAAGTGGTACGGCGAGCTGACCGACCGCAAGATCGACACGGTGACCGGTATCGTCGGCAGCCAGATCGTGTGGACCACGACCGACCAGCTGGGCCGCCAGGTTGGCAGCGATACCGATTCCCGTGTCATCAAGATGCGCAATCTCGCCGATGGCTCCCTGAAGGACTTCCGGTACGACCTGCTGACCGACCAGGAAAAGAGCTGGTTCGATGGTAAATGCACCCAGCTGTCGCAGTGCAGCGCACTGTCGCTGGCGGACCGCGCCATCGTCAATGACGGCGAGAACGTGGTGAACTGGCTGCGCGGGCAGCAACAGCATGCCAACGACACCATTTTCCGTGCCTATGCCATGACCCAGCACACGCCTGCGGGTGCGGCCGGCCCGATCCCGATCGTGCTGGGCGACATCGCATCGGCCAAGCCGGCCTACCTGCGCGAACCGCGCAAGGGCTATTCACTGGCGGGCTACAGCGACTATAAAGTGGCACATGCGAACCGCCAGCCGACCGTGTTCGCCGCGGCCAACGACGGCATGCTGCACGCATTCGCCGCCGGCGCGAACGACAGCGGCCACGAGATGTGGGCCTATGCGCCGCGCATCACGATGAGCAAGCTGTTCAAACAGACCAGTACCACCTACGGCACCAACCACCAGTTTACGGTGGACGGCTCGCCCGAGGTTGCCGACGTCGAAATCAACGGCGAATGGCGCACCGTGCTGGTGGCCGGCCTGAATGCGGGCGGGCGCGGCTACTACGCCCTGGACGTGACCGATCCGACCGCTCCGGTGCCGCTGTGGGAGATCTGCGCCGACACCTCGGTCTGCCCGTCCGGCGATGCGCGCTATGGCGAGCTGGGACTGACGTTCGGCAATCCGCAGTTCGGCAAGTGGACCCACAACGGGGTTTCGAAGTGGGTGGTACTTGTCACTTCCGGCTACAACAACATTCCGGGCACCGATGGTGTTTCCACCGGCACGGGCGAGGGCTTCCTGTTCGTGCTGGACGTGGCCACCGGCGCCATCCTCGAGCGCATCGGCACCGGCTCGGGTGACACCGGGACGCCATCCGGATTCGCCAAGATCACCGCGATCACGGCCAACCCGGTGACCGACCCGACCATCACCCACGTCTATGGCGGCGACAACCAGGGCCAGATGTGGCGTTTCGACATGACCGGCACGACCATCCTGAAAACCATGATGGGCACCACTGGCGTGACGCAGCCGATCACCACGCGGCCTGAAGTGACGCTGTGCCAGATGGACACTGTCGATGCCGCGGGCAATGTGACCGCGTCGGACGCGAAGAAGGTGGTGCTGTTCGGTACCGGCCGCCTGCTGGACGTGCCGGACGTCTCCAATACCGACCTGCAGTCGCTGTATGCGATCAAGGACTCCGATGCCGAGCTTGGCAACCTGCGCGCGACCGGCGCCAGCCTGGTGGAGCAACAGCTGGGGCTGGTAGCCGGCGGCAGCACACCTGTGTACACCGTAACCAACAACGATGTCGGCAACTTCGCGCAGGCCAA
>DASWYE010000118.1:0-24400 GCA_036405115.1 Telluria sp.
TGCCGCCTCGCTGCGGGAGGCTCAAATGCCGTGCCTGACCGAAGCCTCCATGGCGAAGCTCTTTGCTTCGGAAATGGCGGAGCGGGTCTGCTCGGACGCGATCCAGATCCACGGCGGCTACGGCTACGTGAGCGACTTCCCGGTCGAGCGCATCTACCGCGACGTGCGCGTGTGCCAGATCTACGAAGGCACCAGCGACATCCAGAAGATCCTGATCGCCCGCGCCTTGTGACGCACACGATCCGCGCCGTCACAGCCGCGGACCTTCCCGCGCTGTTCTCCTACCTGGGCGAGCAGCTCATCGAGAACGGCCGGAAAGGCAACCCGCTGTTCCAGCCGGTGCCGCGCACCGATGACCCGTCCTTGCCGCTGGCGATCCGTAGCCGCTTCACCAACGGCCTTGCGGCAGCGGTGGGAGAGCCGGGCTGGCGTCGTGCGTGGATCGCAGTGGATGGGCGCGATGCCATCGCGGGACACGTCGACCTGCGCGCCCGCCCCGAACCTGGCAGCGCCCACCGGGCCATGCTGGGCATGGGGGTCCACCCGGGCAGCCGCCGGCTCGGACTCGGCATGCGCCTGATCGACGCCGCCGCGGCATGGGCGCGCGAAAACGGCTTCGAGTGGATCGACCTGGAAGTGCTGTCGGTGAACACGCCGGCAATCGCGCTCTACCAGCGCTCAGGCTTTGCAATGATCGGCGAATTCGCCGACATGTACCGCATCGATGGCGAGCGTCACGCCTATACGCTCATGTCGTTGCACATCCAGCCGTAGAAAGGCCCCCGTCCTGTTCGCCCATCTTGCGGCGCCGGCTACCGAGGCTCAGAGATAGCGCGCCAGCGCAAATGCGCCGCCCAGCAGGGCAGCGCCAAAACCCACGATCTTCCAGGTTTGCGCGTTCAAGGCCTGGTGCATCCCGGCCATCGCAGCGTGCAGGTCCGCCCTGGTCGCTACCAGCGCCAGCGTCGCCTCCACCCCGGCCAGTCGCTGCTCGACGGCGCCAAGCCGGTGGTCCACACCATCGAGTCGGCGATCCACGCCGTCGAGCCGGTGATCTACGCCGTCGAGCCGGTGGTCGAGGATGCTCATGTGGCGGGAGAGTTCGCGCACATCTGCGCGCAGGTCTCCGTCCTGCACAGATCCTTCTACGTTTTGCATGGCAGCCCTCCCGGTCGTCAGATATATTTTAGACCGGCGGGAGCTGCAGAGGTTCTGGTGTCAGCGCGCTTTTTCAGCGATGCGCGAGGAGTGCGACGAGATGATTTTCCAGCTGCCGTCCTGCTGCATCCAGACGCGCGTGAAGCGGAAGCGCCCGCTCCACGGCTGCCCGTTCGAGACGCCCGACTGCACGCTCACGCCGTTCACCACGGCCGTGTTCCCGTAGCTGCGCACCTTCACGTCCTCGTTGAGGATCGGGCCGTTGACACGGGTGCGCGTGCGCAGCTGCGCGATGTAGTCGGCCTTGTACTGCACCTGGCCGTCCGAATGGACCAGCACGAAGCGCTCGTCGATCAGCTTTTCCAGTCCGTCCACGTCCGAGCGCTGGCGCAGCTCGTTCCACGAGGCGTCGATCTTCTCGAACGGCTCGGCCGCGCATACGGCAACCGGCATGGCGCCCAGCGCCAGCAGCAGGATGGATTTGTGGAACGGCATGTCAGGCTCCTTGTTTGACGGATGTCCAGTTGTCGATCGATGCGCGGTACCCGGACGGCAGCGGGTGTGGCAGCGAGTCCGGCGCGAACACGCCGAACTGCTTATGCTCGCCGCTGATCACGGGTGCGAACGGCCCGGCCAGCGTGCAGCCGTAGGTCACGATGAACACGCGCCGACCGGGCATGACTTCGAACACGTAGGAATCGAGCAGCGGGCCAACGTTCACGCCCAGCCCGAGCTCCTCCTTGATTTCGCGCGCCAGGCATTCCTGCGGCGTTTCGCCGTCCTCGATGCGCCCGCCTGGCAGCTCCCATTCATTGCGCTCGTTCTGCAGCAGCACCACGCCGCCATCGGCCGTTTGCAGCACACCCTTTACCGAGATCGGATACATGAATGCGCTCCCTACGACACTGCCGGCTCGAGCAGCGTCAGCGTCTCCGCTTCGGTGTCGAGGCGGGCGTTGACGCCGACCGGCAGCGTGAACTGGTTGCGGATGTGGCCGAACGAGTAGCCCGTCACGGCCGGAACCTGCAGCGGCTGTAGGTGGATGTCGAGCGTCTGGTCGAGCGTCAGCGAGATCTCGCCTTCGACCGGCCCGCAGTTCTCGCAGATGCCGATCATGACGCCGGCCGCCTTCGCGAACGGGCTCGCGAGGTCCAGCTGCGTCATCCACCGGTCCAGGCGGTAGGGCTCCTCGTTCACCTCTTCCAGGTACACCAGTGCGCCTTCGAAATCGGCGGCATAAGGCGTGCCCGCCAGCGCGCTGACCAGCGACAGGTTCCCGCCAATGAGTCGACCGGTAGCCACCCCTTCGCGCACGGTGCGGATGCCGTAGTGCGGCTCGGTCAGCGCGCGCACCCGGTTCTCCATCGACTGGGCGATGATGTATTGCGGCTGCGGATCGGTCACGATGTTCATCAGCTGCCGGTTGGTGTAGTCGGCAATGCCGGACGAGGCCACCGGGCCGTGGAAGGTGACCAGCCCGATCTTGCGGTACAGGGCCAGGTGCAGAGCGGTGATGTCCGAGTACCCGATCAGTACCTTGGGGTGCCGGCGGACCAGCTCATAGTCGATGTGGGCCAGCAGCGAGATGCAGCCGGAGCCGCCACGGATGCACCAGATGCCCTTGATCTCCGGGTCGGCAAAGGCGCGGTGCAGGTCGTCCAGGCGCTGCTGGACGGTGCCGGCGTAATTGCCGTGCACCTCGCGCAGGTTGGCGCCCAGCCGCACGCGGAATCCGAGCGCTTCGATGCGCTCGGCGGCGCGAGCGATAGCTTCATCGTTGGTGCGTCCGCCCGGCGCCAGGATCGCGATGGTATCGCCCTGGTGCAGGCGCGGGGGTTTGATCAGCTTGTGTGTCATGCGTTTGCGCGGCTTCTTTGCCGCGTGTGCAGATGCAGGCAGCGCCAGCGCCGCCGCAGCCATCAGCGTGCCGAATCCGCGCCGGCTCATCTTGTCGCTGCTGTGCATTCGGTATATCGGTCCAGGAATGAAAAAAGCCCGTTACAGGAGGCGGGGGGGACGCCTCATGCAACGGGCCGTACTACAAAACTCTAAATCAGAAGAACTTGTAGTTGACGGACAGCGTGTAAGCGCGGCCACGCGGATCTGCTACACGCGGCTCCCAGGTGCTGCCGGCGCCGGTGTTGCTGTCGTAGGTGATCGCGAACGGTGGATCCTCATCCAGGATGTTCTTGACGCCTGCGGTCACGGTCAGGTTCTTGAAGCCGGTGTAAGTTGCCGACAGGTTGAAGATCGAGTACGGATCGACTTCACGGTTGAAGTTCGGCGGATTCACCTTGCCGTTGGCCACGCCAGGCAGGACCTGGTTCTCGTAGCTGCCGCGGTAGACGTTCTGCAGCAGGCCGCTCCAGTCACCCTTCTTGAAAGCCACGTAGGCGGTGTGCTTCCACTTCAGGCCAAGGTCGCCGTAGAAGGTGAACTTGCCGATCTCGCTCACGAAGTCCGCGGATGCCAGCGGCCTGGACTTCTTCTCCAGCAGGCGGCTGCCGTCGAAACCGGCGGACCAGGTGCCTTCCCAGATCTTGCCGCTTGCGCGGGCGCCCAGCTCGAGGCCACGGGTGACCGAGGAACCTGCGTTCAGCCAGCGCTGGTCGATCGCGATCAGTTCACCGGATGGGTCACGCAGGAAGCTGTCCTGGAACAGGTTGTAGTTGGCCAGCATAGTGGTCAGGCTGATCGAGCGGATCTGGTTTTCGCGCTGGATTTCCCACAGGTCGGCGTTGAACGAGTAGCCAGGGATCGGTTCGACCACGAAGCCGATCGAACCCTGCTTTGCGGTCTCAGGACCCAGGGTGCGCTTGCCGCCGGTGAAGATCACTGGAGTGATCGATTCGCAGCCTGGCACCGCCGCGTCAACCTTGCCGCTCGGGCAGGTGGCCGGGTCGGCCAGGTCCTTGCCCGCGTAGTCGGACTCGGTCACGCCGTTGAACAGCTGGTTGAACGACGGGGCGCGGAAGCCTTCGTTGTACGAACCGCGGAACAGCAGTTGCGGGATCGGGGTGTAGCGGAACGACACTTTCGGGTTGAAGGTGCTGCCGAAGCCGTCGTAGTCATCCAGGCGGCCGGCCAGGTTCAGTTCCAGGTCCTGGGTGACAGGCACCAGGACCTCGGCGTACACCGCCTTGATGTTGCGCGATACCTGGTCCAGCGCGTTCTGGTCGTCGAACGGCGCGTTCAGGATCGCCGGGCGCTCGGCCGATGCGCGCTTGTCGCCATTGAAGCGGTACTCTTCCTTGCGCAGGTCGGTGCCGACTGCGGCCATGACGGCGCCAGCTGGCAGCTGGAACACTTCGCCGGACAGCGCTGCGTCGAACTGCGACAGGATGCTGCGGCCGCCGTACAGGACCACGCCGGCAGCGGAGGTGCTCTGGATCAGGTCGATCGCTTGCTGCGACTGCTGCTCGCCCGGCAGCAGGAACGGGTTGACGATGCCGGTTCCGAGCGCGTCAGCCAGTGCCTTGGTGTAGTTGTAGCCGGTGCCGAGGGTCGATTCCGACTGTGACATCGCGCGCGACAGGCCGACCTTGTAGTCCCAGGTGCCCAGGAAGCCGAGCGACACAGGGCCGTCCGCACCCACCTGGAAGCGTGCTGCTTCGGTCTCGGTCACGATTTCGCGGTTGCCGCACTCCATGCAGCGCCAGCGGTAGGCGATCGGCTGGCCGTAGTTGGCGGCCACGCCAGGGAATACAGCGACCAGGCGGTTGTACACCATGTCGTAGGCAGAGCCGGTCGATGGGTAGAACGACGAGCGCGGGAAGTTCGAGCCCGGCGAAATCTGGTTCGGCGAGAAGCGCTTCGACACTTCGGTCTTGGAACCAACCACTTCAGCGAACAGCTGGTGGTCGCCGCGGTTGAAGGTGGCACGGGTCACGAAGTTACCGGATTCGACTGGCTGCTGCAGCACTGCCGCGCGGCCGGTGTCCCATGCGCAGCCGTAAGCGGCGCTTGGCGTATCCCACAGCTTCTCGTCGTAGACGTCCATGCCGTCGATCGAGTTGCAGCCTTCGCCGCCCGGCAGGTCGAGGATGCTGATGCCGCTGTAAGCCTGGGTGCTGCCCGGTACGGTCGCGCCGGCGGAGGTAGGCGACAGCAGGGTCGGGCCGAGCGAGTTCGACGCTGAGAAGATGTTCGCGTGCGGAGCGCCGCGGGTGTCGACCGACACGCCACGGTCAGGCTGGAAGGTGTTCACGAAGTCGCGCTGGTCGCCGCGCAGTTCCTTGTTCTTGCCAAGCGAACCCGCAACCAGCACGTTGAAGCCGTCTTCGCCAAGTTCGCCGAAGCCGCCGGTCACGCGCAGGCGCTGGATGTTGGAGCCGCCCGCTTCGGTGGAGTCGTTGAAGACCTGGGCTTCCAGGCCTTGGTAGTTCTTTTTCAGGATGAAGTTGATCACGCCGCCGATTGCGTCGGTGCCGTAGATCGCGGAAGCGCCGTCCTTCAGCACCTCAACGCGCTCGACTGCCGCCATCGGGATCGAGTTCAGGTCGACTGCGGAACCTTTCATGCCGTGGGTCGCGATGCGGCGGCCGTTCAGCAGCACCAGGGTGCTGTCGGCGCCCTGGCCACGCAGGTTGGCGGACGATGCGCCATTGTTGCCGCGCTGTGCGCCGGAGGTGACGTCGGCGTTCGAGGCCAGGTTGTCGGAACCGGTGCCGTTGACGTTCAGGGTTGCGATCAGCTGCTCGGCGTTGACGATGCCCTGGGCTTCGATCTGTTCGCGGCTGATGATTTCCAGTGGCAGTGCGCCTTCCTTGGCGATGCGCTTGATGCTACTACCCGTGATTTCGACGCGCTGGATTGGCTGCTGGGGCGCCGCGTTCTGTGCGGCGACCGGGGCCGCGACGCAAATCAGTGCGATCAGGTGCGCTAACTTCTTGACTTTCACAGGTCTCTCCTTGGGTTCTCGCTGCCTCCGCGGTGTGCAGGGCTGCGTATGTTGTTGGCACCGCGACTGCCGGTGCCTTTTTGATGTGGTTCGAGGCTACGCCCAGCCCTGTATATTGAGCCAATGAAATAACCTGCGCAACGCATAACTTTAGGGAATGAAGAGTTTGCCCACCTCACCTGGACTGGCTGCCTGCCTGTTTTCGCTGCGCTGGCGCGATATCGAGGTAGCGCCACTGCGTCAGCTCCACAGGATGGCGCTTGTAGTTTTTTAGCCACGGTTGGGTGAGGTCCGCCGAGATCGGATGGGTAAGTGGTACCCATGGGTTGTAGGCATGGATCAGCTGGTTCATCTCGAAGTACATACGGCGCCGCTCCTGCGAGTCAGGCAGGATGCGTGACTTTTCGTACAACAGGTTATAGGCCGGCAGGTTGAATCGGGAGTAGTTGGCGCGCCCGCGATTACCCCCGTACAGCAGCTGGTAGAAGTTCTCGCCGTCCGGGAAGTCGGCATACCAGTTACTTTCGAACATCTGCACCTTGCCCAGCCGCGATGCCTTGATGATCTCGGTTTTCTTGTCGCTCCTGAACTCCACCCGCAACCCGATCGAGTTCAGGCTCTTGCGCCACAGCTCGTCGCGCAGGCGCCCTCC
Source organism: Telluria sp. (assembly GCA_036405115.1). Taxonomy (GTDB): domain Bacteria; phylum Pseudomonadota; class Gammaproteobacteria; order Burkholderiales; family Burkholderiaceae_D; genus Telluria. The sequence continues at coordinate 6,711 of DASWYE010000118.1, forward strand.
CACCGTCGCCTCGCTGTGCATCACCAGCGTCAGCGCACGGCCCTGCGGGTCGCGCCGGAAACCGTCCGGGTCCTTCTGCGTGTAGCCGAACCTGTCGAGCAGCGCGCGCGCCAGCTGCGGGTCGTACTGCACCGGGCTGCGGTAGGCCGGGTCGTGGCCGATCACGTTCGGGGCCAGCGGCGACTGCGCGCGCAGCGCCAGGCCCTTCTTCAGCAGCCGCACGTCTTCGGCGCCGTTGTATGACAGCGCGATCGCGCGGCGCAGCGCCACCTTGTCCGGACTATAGCCTCCGATGACCGGGTTCTCCATGTTCATCCACATGTAGTAGGTCTGGAGCGGGACGAAGCGGTACAGGCGGATGCCGCGCGCAGCCAGTTCGGGCTTGAGCGCGTCGCCTTCGATCACCATGTCGCGCATCGATTCTGGCACCTGCTCGACGTAGTCGTATTCGCCATTCAGGAAGCCCAGCATGCGGCCCTGGAATTCCTCCGCGATGCGCACCTCGACCCGGTCGACCAGCGGCAGCTGCTTGCCCTTCAGGTTCGCCAGTATCTGCCGGTCGGCGGCATCCGGCCCGCCGGCAGAATCGAAAACGGCGGTGGATTCCGGATTCCTGACCAGCACGATGCGGTCGCTGCGCTTCCATTCGCCGACCATGAACGGCCCGGTGCCGACCGGGTGGTTGCCGGCCTGGCCCGGATAGGCTTCGATGACTTCGCGCGCCACGCTGCCCGATGCCGGCATGGCCAGGTAGAACAGGAAGTTCTGCTCGGGGGCGTTGAGGCGGATGCGCAGCGTATAGCGGTCCAGCGCCTGCAGGCCGGGAATCTTCCGGTCGTAGCTGAAGTCCTTCGACAGCGCCTCGTCGCCGGCGATCTTCCCCTGGAACAGGTACAGCCACGGAGACCGGATGCGCGGGTCGTAATGACGCGTCAGGCTGTACACGTAATCCTGCGCGGTCAGCTCGCGGCGCTTGCCCTTGAACGCCGGGTCGGCGGTGAAGTAAATGCCGGGGCGGATGCGGAAGGTGTAGGTCAGTCCATCGCCCGACACCTCCGGCATGGCGGCGGCCGTGTTCTGGCGCAGCCTGACCGGACGCGCCAGGTAGTCGTAGCGCAGCAGCGGGTCGAACACGTTCTCCAGCAGCGCCAGCGTGGCCAGGTCGGAGGCGACCGCCGGGTCCATGCCAGTCTCGCTGGTGGACAGGTAGGCGTGCAGCACCTTGGGCGCGGCAGGCGCGCGTGCGTCCGCCACCTGGGCGGCGCAGGCAATCAGGGCGGCGGCGGCAAAGCGAATCAGAATCATGGGTCGGTCCCGGTTAGGCGATCCGTATCATAGCGCCGCGCCGTGGGCGATTGCGATGAAAAGGCCACAACAGCGGATAACTTTTTTGCATGCGCGACGCGCATTCTTTCATCAATTGCAGGGGACTTCCCCCTATACTCTGGCTGCACAATCGAGCAACTCGACTGGAAATCCTTCTCATGGCACTGAATTACATCTGGTCCGGCTTCTTCATCGTCGGATTCATCGCAGCGATCCTCCAATGGCTGCTCACTGGCGATACCGAGATCTTCAAGCGCGTCGTGGAAGGCACGTTCACGTCCGCCAAAGCCGCCGTGATGGACATTGCGCTGCCGCTGGCCGGCGTCATGACGCTGTGGCTCGGCCTCATGAGCGTCGGTGAAAAAGGCGGCGTGGTGGACTGGCTGGCCCGCATCATCGCGCCATTCTTCTCGCGCATCTTCCCGGGCGTGCCGCGCGACCACCCGGCCAACGGCCACATGGTGATGAACTTCTCGGCCAACATGCTGGGACTGGACAACGCCGCGACGCCGTTCGGCCTGAAGGCGATGGAGAGCCTGCAGTCGCTGAACAAGAAGCCGGACGAGCCGACCGATGCGCAGATCATGTTCCTGGTGATCCAGACCTCGGGCCTGACCATCATCCCGCTGTCGATCATGGCGCAGCGCGCCATCCTGGGCGCGAAGGACCCGTCGGACATCTTCATCCCGACCCTGATCGCCACTTTCTGCTCGACCCTGACCGCGATCATCTATGTCGGCCTGCGCCAGCGCATCAACCTCCTGCACCGCAGCGTGATCGGCTGGCTGGGCGGCTTCACGCTGGCCATCGCGGGCATGGTCTACTATTTCCACAACTACCTGACCAAGGCCGAGATCGAAGTGGTCTCGCAGGTGGTCAGCAACGTGCTGCTGCTCTCGATCATTGTCGGCTTCATCGTGATGGCGCTGAAGCGGCGCGTCAACGTGTACGAGGCATTCATCGAGGGCGCCAAGGGCGGCATCCAGACCTCGATCACCATCATCCCCTACCTGGTGGGCATGCTGGTCGCGATCAGCGTGCTGCGCAACTCGGGCATCTTCGACATGATCGTCCAGTTCTTCACCTGGATCTTCGCCAGCTTCGGGCTGAACACCGATTTCGTGGGCGCCCTGCCGACGGCGCTGATGAAGCCGCTGTCCGGCAGTGGCTCGCGCGCGATGATGATCGACGCGATGCAGACCTACGGCGTGGATTCGTTCGTCGGACGACTGTCCAGCATCCTGCAGGGCGCCGCCGACACGACCTTCTACGTCGTCGCGCTGTACTTCGGTTCGGTGGGCATCCGCAGGACCCGCTACGCCATCGGCGCCGGCCTGATCGCCGACCTGGCCGGCGTGATCGCCGCGATCTTCGTCGCCTACCTGTTCTTCGGTTAAAGGGAATCGCCATGCCGATCCGCCGCATCGCTGCCGCCGTACTGTTTGCCTGGATCCCGCTCGCCCACGCCGGGCTGCCCGCGCCCGTTGCGGAAGTGGTCGCGTCCACCGGCATCGCGCAGGACTCGGTCAGCGTGTTCGTCATCCAGGGCGACACCATCGTGCTGGACCACCTGGCCGACCGTGCCCGCGCGCCGGCATCGACCATGAAGATGGTGACTACCGCCGCGGCGCTGGACGTACTGGGCCCGGCCTTCCGCGCGCGCACCGACCTGCTGGCGGTGGGCGACGTGAAGCATGGCGTGCTGCAGGGCGACCTGGTGCTGCGCGGCGGCGCCGACCTGGACCTGACGCCGGCGGTGCTGGAAACGATGATGCAGTCGCTGCGCAACCAGGGCATCCGCCGGATCGCGGGTCGCATGGTAGTGGACCGCACGCTGTTCAATCCGGCCCGGCTCGACATCGGCGTGCCGCCGTTCGACGAGGCGCCGGACGCGTACTACAACGTGCTGCCGGATGCCGCGATCGTCAACGGGAACATGATCGAAGTGGACATGCGCTCGAGCGGCAGCGCCATGCGGCTGGCGATGTGGCCCGCGCTGGAAGGCGTCAGCATGGCTTCCGAGATGGAGCTGATCGATGCCCCATGCGCCAAGTGGGAAGACGGCTGGAAGACGCCGGAAGTGCGGCCGGAAGCTGGCGGCCGCCTCAAGGTCGTGCTGCGCGGGACCTTCCCGAAGAACTGCGACACGGCCTACCGGGTCAGCGTGGTCGACCGCCAGGAATACGCCGGCCGGACGATGCGCACTGCGTGGAAGCGCGTCGGCGGCGAGTTCCGCGGCCAGGTCGTGGAGGGCAAGACCCCGGCCAACGCACGGGTGCTGGCGGAGCACGTTTCGCGCTCCCTGCCGGAGCTGGTAAGGGATACCAACAAGAGCTCGGATAACCTGTTTGCGCGCACGCTATATCTCTCGATGGGCAGCCTGGAAGCCGATCCGGTGCGCGGCAGCCGTCCGATTCCCGGGATTGAAACGCAGACCACACTGGTGCGGGCCGACGCCACCGTGCGCGCCTGGATGCGGGCCAACGGCATCAGCGACGCCGGCCTGGTCATCGAAAACGGTTCGGGCCTGTCGCGGCTGGAGCGCATCACGCCGATCCAGATGGCGGGCGTGCTGCGCGCTGCCACCAAGGGAAACTGGCTGCCGGAGCTGCAGTCGAGCATGCCGATCGCCGGCGTGGACGGCACCTTGCGGCGGCGCCTGAAGGGCAGCCCGGCTGCACAGCGCGCACGGCTCAAGACCGGCACGCTGCGTGACGTGGTGGCGCTGGCAGGCTACGTGCCCGATGCGGCGGGAAGGAGCAATATTGTCGTGGTGTTCGTCAACGATGACAAGGCTGGGAACGGGAAGGGCCGCGCGATCACCGACGCCGTGGTCGACTGGGTCGCCCGCCTTAAATAACCTACCGATATCGCTCGCAACGTCATCCCCGCGCACGCGGGGACCCCTGCTGAGCTCATCCAAGCGCCAGTCTTACCGATCAAGCAAATTCAACAGGGGTCCCCGCGTACGCGGGGATGACAGCGTCAGAGCACGCGACGGAAGGTGGCACGCACGTGGTCGCGGTTGCCGCAATCGAAGTGCCACCACTCGCTGTTGATCCCCACAAAACCGGCCTGGAACATCGCGCCGCGCAGCAGCTCGCGGTTCGCGATGTGGTGCGGCCGGATCTCGCCTGCCTCCAGCATCCGTGCTTCCAGGATCGGGTGCGAGCGCTCGCTCAATTCGTCGAACCCGCTCCCCATGTCCAGCTCCATGCCGCTCGCGTCGACGATGGTGATGTCGAGCGCCATACCGAACGAGTGGATCGAGCCGCGCGCCGGATCGGCCAGGTACATGCGCAGGTCGGTGCCTTCCAGCGCGGCCCACAGCTGTTCCTGCACCCGCTGCGGGCGCAGGGCGTCGAGCACCAGCAGCTTGTGCCCGGGCCGGCGCTGCGCCAGCCAGGTAACGGCGCTTTCGAGCGCTGCCGCGGCCTCGGTGTGCAGCCACGCGCAGTCATACGGGGAGTAGAGGTCACGTCCGACGAAGTTGTCGGCCGAGGCATAGCGCAGGTCGACGTCGATGCCGGCGATGGTGGACAGGTGGCGGAAATCCGGGTGGCCATCGAGGTGCTCGATGGCGAGATGCTGCGTCATTGACAACCTTTTTCGATACAGGCGCGCGCGGTCGCGCCGATGCTGTTGGCCAGTTCACGGGCGCCGTGCGACAGCGGGGCGTGGCTGGCGGTCAGCAGGAACAGCTGGACCGGGATCGCGGGCGCCCAGTCGCGCTTCTGCACGCGGGCGGAGACGGCGGAAGCGGCGGTGAACGGATCGACCACGGCGGTGCCGGCGCCGGCCTCCACCAGCGAGCGCGCAATCTGGTAGGTCTGCACGACCGTGTGGAACACCGGATGCACGCCCTGCGCTTCGCAGGCCGCGACGATCATCTCGCCCAGCGGGTCGTTATCCGCCAGGCCGATCAGCTCACCGGTCAGGCCCTCGGCCGACAACGGCTGTTCGCATTCCGCCTCGGTCCAGGTGCCAGCCGGCGCGATCACGGTCATCACGCCCTGCGCCAGCGGCTCGGCCACGATGCCCGGATGGCGCGGGTCCTGCAGTGACAGCGCCAGGTCCGCTTCACCCAGGCGCAGCGCGTTGACGATTTCAGCGGTGTGGTGGGTGGCCAGCTCGCAGCGCGTCGTCGAGAACTCGCGGCGCCAGTGCGTCATTGCCTCCGGCAGCACCGCAATTGCCACCGTCGGCGTGGACACCAGGCGGATGGTCTCGATCGCACGGCCCTTCAGGCTGGCCGCCAGGCGCCGGATGCCCTGCAGGTCGCGGTTGAGCTTTTCGGTTTCGGCGAACAGGCGGTGCGCTTCCGGTTTCGGGTATAGCTTGCCGCGTACGCGCTCGAACAGCGGCATCCCCAGCTGCAGCTCGCAGTGCTGCAGGACCTTGGTCACCGCAGGTTGCGAAATGTGCAGCACCTGTGCGGCGCCGCTGATGGTGCCGACTTGCATGATGGCGTGGAAGACTTCGATATGACGAAGGCGCATGGCGGGAATCCTTTACTGTCCGAGGCTCGCAGCATATCGGAAAATGCGCCTCGCCGCACCCTTGTCATCCCCGCGCAAGCGGGGATCCATACGCCCGGGGCCGACGTGTTCAGTATGGGTTGCCGCTTTCGCGGCAATGACGGTAACGCTCCTGTTATTTGATTGGCACTGGCGGCGCGGGTGGCACTGGCGAAGTCGGCGGCACGGGCGTTGGCGCCTCAGTCGGCGCTGGCGTTGGCGCTGGCGTTAGCGCTGGCGTTGGCGTTGGCGTTGGCGCTGGCGTTGGCGTTGGCGTTGGCGTTGGCGCTGGCGCTGGCGCTGGGGTTGGCGTTGGCGTTGGCGTTGGCGTTGGCGCTGGCGCCGGCTCTGGCGTCGGCACCGTCTCCGGCACCGGGGCAGGCGCTGGCTCGGTCGCAGGCGGCTGGTCCACCGGCGAGGTCTGGACCGGTGCTGGCGGCGCCACCGGGGCCGGGCGGGTCGGGTCGCCCGGGGTCATCACATCCAGGATCGCGGCGGTCTGCGCATCCGGCGTACCGTCGATGTTCACCGGACGGTACTTCATCTGGAAGGTGGTGATGACGTTGCGGGTAGCCTGGTCGAGCTCACCGGTCTCCGCCACCGTGTAGCCGTAGGCCTTCAGCTTCTTCTGGAACCACAGCACTTCCGGCAGCTGCGCGCCATACACCGCAGTCAGCTCGCGCACTCTGGCGTCGTCCGGCCACGGGATCAGGCCCGCATCGGCCAGCTGCTTCCAAGGAAACATCGGTCCCGGGTCCTGCTTGCGCTGCGGCGCGATGTCGGCGTGACCAAGGATCATGTTCGGTTCGATCTTGTGGCGCTTGACGATGTCCTTCAGCAGCGGGATCAGGACATCCATCTGCGCTTGCGGGAACGGGTACCACTTGCGGGTGCCATCCGGGTTCATGGTGAAGCCCGGGTTGACGATCTCGATGCCGATCGAGCTAGGGTTGAGCAGCGAGTAGTTTTTCCAGGTCGACAGGCCGGCATGGTTGGAGACACGGCTTTCGTCCACCAGGCGGTACAGCGTCGGCCTGGCCTCGTCGGTCAGCAGGTAGTGGCTGCTGACGACCTGGTTGGTCAGGATATTGATCGACTGCGGCAGGTCGCTGACCGTGTAGTGGACGATCACGAACTTCACGCGGCTGCTCTGGCTCTTGGCCGTGTAGGTGGTGTCGATGCGCGGGCCGGTGGCGCAGCCTGCCAGCAGGATGGCCGCGAGCGTGGCGGCGAGGAGCTTTTTCATGATGGGTACCCTTGTCTCGTTGTCGTTGTATTTTATCGGGGCCGCGCCGCGATCCGGGCGGCAGCCAGGTGCGCGCCGGCGCTGGACTGGCGCAGCGTGATCGCGGCCGGCAGCGCCTCGCGCATCGATTCGAAAATCAGCGGATGCAGTTCCGCCGCGCGGCCGGACAGCACCACCGGCCGCGGGCCGAAGCGGGCCACAAGCGCATGCGCCAGCCGGGCCAGCTCCGCGCCCGCCGCGCGCAGGATCGCGGCCGCGGCCGGGTCATCCCCGGCACTGGCCGCGACGGCCAGCGCCAGCTTGCCGACCGCGCCGCGCTCCTGTCCATAGATGAACTGGCGCGACTGCGCCCAGTCGGAACCGCCAATATAGTCGAAGATGGCGCGCGCCATCGGCGAGGCCTGCCAGGCCCCGGGCTGCTCGTCCTCGGTACGCCAGACCTGGCGCAACGCCTCGCGCGCGATCCAGAAGCCGCCGCCGCCGTCGTCCAGCACCACGCCGCGGCCGCCGGCCCGGTGGAACTCGCCGGAATCGTCGATGTAGGCGCCGATCGAGCCGGTACCCGCGTACACGAGGTAGCCCTGGCCCGGCTGGAAATGCGCCAGGTAGGCGATCTCCATGTCGCCGCACAGCGTGATCGCGGTTTCGGGGATGCCTAGAAGTTCGCCCAGCCACTGCACCAGCTGGCCTGAGTCGCCGCCGAAGCCGGTGAGGCCGGCTTGAAGGCGCACCGGACGACCATGTTCCGCTACCGCGCGCGCCAGTTCGGCCAGCGTGGCGCGCACCGCGGCGCGGCCGTCGGCGCTGCCCATCTGGAGCGCGGACAGGCCGGCGACCTGGCCTTCGGCGACGATGCTGCCGTCCGGCTGCGCCAGCGCCCAGCGCGTTTGCGTGCCACCGGCGTCGATCCCGAGGCCGGGGCCATCATGTGTAGGTTGCATGCTGCGAGTGTACGACCAAGGCCTTTTGCGTGCGCATGAAAGCTTCACGTCAGCGCATGACGAAAGGTTATATCAGACCACTATTTGGTAACTGCGCCAAGCCCGACAGTCACGCGCGGGCTTTCGACCCCGACCCGGTCCACGGAACTGACCACCACCGCATCGACCCTGCCGAGCGAGGCGTCGTCGGCGACCACCCAGCTGCTGCGTGGCGCCGGCACGACGTCGAAGCGCCACTGCTTGCCGTAGCGCGCCCAGACCGCGTAGCGGGCGGTGGCCGGGCCGGACGCCAGCGCCAGCTCCACGCCACCAGCGGTGCGCGTAGCCTTCACGCTGGGCGCCACTGGTGCTTCGCCCGCCAGCCATGGCGTTGCCGGGATCAGCGCCGGAGCCGTGTAGTGCACGGCGCGCAGCTGATCGCTGATGCCCTTGCGGTTTTCGGTCAGCGCGACCATGCTGAAGTGGACGTGGCCGGTGGCCCCCGGACGCGAACGCACTACCGCGATCTGGTCCACGACCTCCTGCGGCTCGTAGTCCTTGGACGGAGCACCGATGCGGCTGGTGAAGAGACCCGGCCACATGTGGCGGCCCATGCTGTTCTGGCCGACCCAGTAGTCGAGCAGCGTATCGAACGCCTGCGGCGTTTGCGCGCGCGGCCAGTACAGTTGCGGCGTGAAGTAGTCGAGCCAGCCGTTCTGCAGCCACAGCTCGGCGTCCGCGTACAGCTTGTCGTACTGGCTGAAGCCCTGGATCGTCGGCGGGCGCCGGTCCGGGCGGCCGATGCCGAACGGGCTGATGCCGAACTTGACCCAGCGCTTTTCGGCATGGATGCCGGCGTACAGCCGTTCGATCAGGCGATTGACGTTGTCGCGCCGCCAGGAGGCGCGGTCCAGCGTGCCGCCGCCTGCGCGGTAGCGGTCCCAAGCCGGCTGGTCGGGGAAATCGACTTCCTTGCCGCCGGAGGAATCGAGGCCGTTGTTACTGGTCTCCGGATACGGGTAGAAGTAATCGTCCAGATGGACGCCGTCGATGTCGTAGCGGCGCACCACGTCAAGCACCACGTCGAGGGTCTGGCGCGATGCGCTCTCCTCGCCCGGATCCATCCACAGGAACTTGCCGTACTGTTTCACGGCGGCCGGATTGGTGCTGGAAATGTGGTCGCGCGAATTGGCCGATTTGGCGCCGGAATGGCGTGCACGGTATGGATTGAACCATGCGTGTACTTCGATGCCGCGGGCGTGCGCCTCGGTGACCCAGAATTTGAGCGGGTCGTACCATGGCTGCGGCGCCTGGCCCTGCGCACCGCTCAGGTACTCGGACCACGGTTCGATCTTCGACGGGTAGATGGCGTCGGCGGACGGACGCACCTGCAGCACGATCGCATTCAGGTTCATCGATCTGGCGCGCTCGAGGATCGCGATCGCCTCGGCCTGCTGCTGCGCCGACGGCAGGCCGGTCTTGCTCGGCCAGTCGATATTGGCCACCGTGGAGACCCAGGCGGCGCGGAATTCGCGCGGCGCCGGCGGCGGATTCTCGGCCACGACCAGCGGCTCTGGCAGGGCGGCGACGTCCGGCGCGACCGGGGCGGTGGTGGTGCAGCTGCTGACCAGCGCTACCGCGCCGGCGATCGTTGCGAGCGCAAATATGCGTCGTTTCATGCGTATCCTTTTGTTCAAACCTTCACGAACCACTTCTTGCGCCACATCGCCCAGGCGATTACAAACATCATGGTGTTAAACAGTACCGCATACACGAGCGAGCTGTTGACCGCGCCGATGGGCAGGTCCCGGATGGGCGCGTACAGAGCGCGGCCCAGCGCCAGCTCGCTGCCGTCGTCCTGGCGCAACTTGATATAGCCCAGCATTTTAGCGGCCAGCCCCGAAAACGCGAAAATGAACAGTGCGTTCATGCCGTAGATGAGGAATGGCCTGGCCAGCAGGCGCGCGCGTTCGCGCAGCGCGAGGCCGGGACGCGCGTCCAGCAGCCAGTACGACAGCGCGAACGCCAGCAGCGCGTAGCCGGTCGACAGCATCACATACGAGGTGCTCCACAAGCTCTTGTTGACCGGCATGAGCAGGGTATCGAGCACCATGCCCGCGATGACGAACAGCGCGCCGGCGGCCAGCATCCAGAAGGTCCGGACCGGGCGCGACCGGGCCGTGGCCAGCCAGCGGCCGGTGAGCACGCCAAACAGCATGCTGCACACGGCTGGAATGGTAGTGAACAGGCCTTCCGGGTCCCAGGTCTTCGAGCGCGCCCACATGTGCCCGTCGAGCAGCATGCGGTCGATCCAGGCGCCGAAGTCCATGCCCGGCTCCAGCACGCCGGGGCCGATGCCCGGCACCGGGAACAGCAGCATCAGGGAGGTGTACAGCGCCAGCAGCCCGGCGATCCAGCCCAGCTGCCCGCGCCAGCCGCAATACACTGCGATCGGCGCCGCCAGCAGCGTGCACAGGGCGATGCGCTGCAGGACGCCCGGAATGCGCAGCGTGTCGAAATTAAAGGCAGGGATGAGGTTGAGCGCGAGCCCGATCAGAAAGATCACCAGTGCGCGCTGCGCCAGCTTCGCCACCAGCGCCGGGCGCGGCGCGCCGGCATCGAGCTGGCGTCCCAGCGAGAGCGCCATCGAGACGCCGGCGATGAACAGGAAGAACGGGAAGATCAGGTCGGTGAAGGTCCAGCCGTTCCACGGCGCGTGCGCCAGCGGCCCGTACAAATTGCCCCAGTCGCCCGGATTGTTCACCAGGACCATGGCCGCGATGGTAAAGCCGCGGAACGCGTCGAGCGAGATCAGGCGGCCGGCTTGCTGCATTACTTCTTGCCGAACTCCGGATCGATCTTCACCAGCGCCGCCATGATGAAGGCCGGGATGGTCGCCAGGAAGGTCCAGATGAAGAAGTGCTGGTAGCCGAGGAATTCCTGCAGCCGTCCGCTCCACATTCCGGGCACCATCATGCCAAGTGCCATCAGGCCGGTGCACAGCGCGTAGTGCGCGGTCTTGTGCTCGCCCTCGGCCACCATGATCATGTACATCATCATGGCGGTGAAGCCGAAGCCGTAGCCGAACTGCTCAACGGTGAGGAAGGCCGAGATCAGGTAGAAGTTTTCCGGCTGCGTCTGCGACAGGTAGACGAACACCAGGTCAGGCAGGTGCACCGCGAACACCATCAGCCACAGGCAGCGCTTCAGGCCCCAGCGCGAAATCAGGAAACCGCCCAGCAGGCCGCCCAGCACCAGCGCGGTCACGCCCACGGTGCCGTAGGCGATCCCCACTTCGGAGGTGGTCATGCCAAGGCCGCCCGCGGAAACCGGGTCGCGCAGGAACGGCACCACCAGCTTGAGCATCTGCGATTCGCCCAGGCGGAAGGTGAGGATGAAGCCGACGATCAGCCAGAAGTCGCGCTTGCGGAAGAAGGCGACAAACGTATCGATGAAGTCCCTGAACGGATTGGCGCTCTTGCTGACGGCGTGGTCGGTGTCGGGCCGCGGCAGGATGAACTGGTGCCAGCCGACCAGCAGCGCAAATGCGACCGCCATCGCCACGAACGTGACCGACCAGGCCTGGGCCGGATCGCCGCTGGCCTTGGTCATTTCGCCGGCCAGGTACACCAGCGGTCCCTGGACCGCGAGGTTGCCGAGCCGGTAGAAGGTGCTGCGCACGCCCACGAACGCGGCCTGGTCCTTCTGGCGCAGCCCGAGCATGTAGAAACCGTCCGCAGCGATGTCGTGGGTGGCCGAACTGATCGCCATCACCCACAGCACGGCCAGGCTGATCGTGAAGAACGCGGGCATGTGCAGCACCCCGGCCATCGATCCGAGTGCAGCCGCGCAGATCACCTGCATCAGCACGGTCCAGCGGCGCTTGGTGCCGAACATGTCCACCAGGGGCGACCACAGGGGCTTGATCACCCATGGCAGGTACAACAGGCTGGTGTAGAACGCGATGTCGGTATTGGAGACGCCGAGGTCCTTGTACATGATGACCGAAAGGGACATCACGACGGCGTACGGAATGGACTGGACAAAATAGAGCGGCGGCACCCACAGCCACGGGCTCTTCGATTGCGAAGTTTGCATAACTCTTTCGTCAGCCGGGCTGGGGACGGCGTGGACGCGACTACGCGGCGAGCGCCTGTCGCACGCTGCCGTGTGCCGCGTCCAGCAAAGCGCGCGCCTGCCCGACACTGGTTTGTCGTTTCAAGGCCACCACGGCGACCTTGACATGGAAACCGCATTCTTCGAGCACCGCGCGGGCCTGTTCTTCAGATGCGCCTGTCGCGATCATGGTCAGGCGCACCGCACGGACCACGAGCTTTGCGTTGGTCGGCTTCAAGTCTACCATCAGGTTGCCATACACCTTGTGCAAGCGGACCATCAGGCTGCTCGAAAAAGTATTCAGCGCGATCTTCTGCGAGGTGCCGGCCTTCAGGCGCGTGCTGCCCGAGATGATCTCGGCGCCGGTATCGAGGGTGACGCCGATCTCGGCCTCGCCCGCCACCGGGGATTCCGTATTGTTGGCAAAGCCGATCGTCAGCGCGCCCAGTTCACGCGCGGTGCGCAGCGCGCCCAGTACGTAGGGCGTGCGGCCGGAAGCGGCCAGGAGCAGCACCACATCGTTGGCGGTCGGGGACTGCGCACGCAGGTCGGCGCTGCCCTGCTCCAGGTCGTCCTCGGCGCCTTCGACCGCGACGAACATCGCATCGATGCCGCCGGCCAGCAGCGCAACCGCGCGCTCGGTCGGCCACGAGAAGGTCGGATACAGCTCCACGCTATCGAGCACGCCGAGGCGGCCGGAGGTGCCAGCGCCGACGTAGATCAGGCGTCCGCCAGCCTGCATGCGCGGCACGGCGGCATCGACGGCGGCGGCAATCTGCGGCGCCGCGGCGCGCACGGCCTGGATCGCGGTCAGCTGGTCGTCCACCAGCGTTTCCACCAGCCGGGAGGTCGGGTACTGGTCCAGCTGGGCGTGTTCGGTATTGGGAGTTTCAGTTTTTAGCATGGGACCAGTGTAATACCAAAAATACTGCCATTCACATGAAAGGATCGGATGCCGTCATACCGTAATGTTATGCAGTGCGGTGCATCTCGGCCACGAAGTCATAGTAGTCGCTGCGGCACCAGGACTGCGTCAGCTCGACCACGACGCCCGCGGCATCGAAGCCGGTACGCGTGATGGACAGGACCGCCCGCCCCGGCGGGACAGCGAGCCGTGCCGCCAGCTCGGCGCCGGCGTTCTGCGCGCGGATCTTCTGCAGCGCGCGCACCGGCTGGCGTCCGGTCGAAGCCAGGAATTCGTACAGCGAGTCCCGCACGGCCTCGGGCCGGGGCAGCACTGCGGCGGGAATGAGTGTGACCTCGTAGGCCATCACGGCGTCCCCGGCCAGTCGCAGCCGTTCGAGGCGAGCCACGCGGCTGCTGCCCTCCAGGCCAAGCGCCTTCTGGTCCTCGCTGCTGGCACTGCACATGGAACGTCGCAGCCACTCGGAGCTTGCGCGGTAGCCCCGCTCCTGCAGCTGCTCCGAAAAACTGGACAGCTGCGCCAGCGGCTGCTCGATGCGCGGCGCCACGTAATTACCGGATCCCCGCTTGCGCACCACCAGCCCTTGCTCCACCAGCTGGTCGATCGCCTTGCGCGCAGTAACGCGCGAGATGTCGAGCTGCTCGGACAGCACGCGCTCGGCCGGCAGTGCCTGGTCGGCCTGGTAGCGGCCCGCGCGCAGGTCCTGCATCAGCTTGCGTGCAACCTGCATGTAGAGCGGGGTCGTGTCCCTGGACCTCGGTGTTTGGTCTGCTGCGATCATGGCATATCCGGTGATTAGGCATTGGCAGTGTACTGGTCTTATGTATCCCTAATGTTTCGCTGCCATATGAATAAAAATTGCATATACATCATCGCGGGTTATACGAGGCCATCCGGAGCCGGCATATCCAATGGTTATGCGTTGCCGAATGGAATTCATTGGCTCGTGGATTTGGTGAAGCCTATCTTGTCCGGAAAGCATTCATCTTGGGAGACCGCATGCAACAGGGACGCCGCGCACTGCTGGGCCTGGCTTTGCTTGGAGGAATGGGCCGCGTGATGAGCGCGCATGCGATGCCGGCCAGCAGCGGTACGTCCGGTGCGCCGCGCGATCCGGATAACGCGCGCCTGGACGCCGAACTGGCCGCAATTGCGGCGGACCCCGCGTGCGAACTGGCCAGCGTTGCGGTGGTCGCGATCCGCAACGGCAAGGTCGCCTACCAGCACCAGCTCGGGCGGCGCGTGATCGATGGCGCGGCCGGGCAGCCGGTAACGGAGCGCACCATGTTCCGCATTGCCTCCATTTCCAAGATGGTCACGACGCTTGGACTGATGCGGCTGCTGGAACAAGGCCGCGTGACGCTCGACGCCGATGTCAGCGACGCGCTTGGATTCACGCTGCGCAATCCACACTTCCCGGACCAGCCGATCACGCTGCGCCACCTGCTCACGCACAATGCCTCGCTGCGCGACGACGCCGGCTACTCATGGGGGACGGACCGCGCACTGAAGGACATCCTCGTGCCCGGGGCGCCGCACTATGGCGACGGGAAGATGTGGTCGGACAAGGCCCCGGCGGGCAAATTCTTCACCTATTGCAACCTCAACTGGGCGGTGATCGGCACGCTGATGGAGCGCGTCAGCGGCGAGCGCTTCGACCGCCTCATGAAGCGCCTGGTGCTCGACCCGCTCGGCCTGCGCGGCGGCTACAACCCGTCCGCGCTGCCAGCCGAGGACGTCGCCAACATCGCCACCCTGTACCGCAAGCAGGATCCGGCGACCGAAAAATGGAATCCGGATGGCCCATGGATCGCCCAGGTCGACGACTTCGGCAACAAGGCGCCAGTGCCGCCGAAGGGAATCGACAGCTACGTCGTCGGCACCAATGCCACGCCGTTCAGTCCGACGGGCGGCCTGCGCATTTCGGCTCCCGACCTGGCGAAGGTGATGCTGATGATGATGAACCGCGGCCGCCACGACGGGCGCCAGTTCCTCAAACCCGAAACCGTGCAGGCGATGCTGGCGCGCCAGTGGACCTTCGACGGCCGCGGCGAGAACGGCGACAGCAACGGCAACCTGTTCTATGCCTGGGGACTGGGCAACCAGCATTACGCCGACCGTCCGCTCACCGGCCACCAGGTGGTCGAGGGTGGCGGGATGGAAGGCATCGGCCACTTCGGCTATGCCTATGGGCTGCGCTCGGCCTTCATCATGGACCCGGCCACCGGGAACGGCATGGTCATGCTGATTGGCGGCAGCAGCACCGAGCCCGAGCTGCAGCGCGGCCGCTATTCGTCGATGCCGCGGGTGCAGGAGCGCATCCTGACCGCCCTGTACCGCCGCGCGATCGCCGCCTGACCATCAATAAGCGAAGGTTATGGTCGCGACAAGCACATTCATTAGCCGTGCGCCCGACCACACCCTAAGCTCGTCCGGACATATATAAGAATAGCGACACAGCATGCAGCAAGTAATAGTAATCGGAGGCGGGGTGGTCGGCCTTGCATCGGCCTGGTGGCTCCTCGAATCCGGCTTTGGCGTGACCTTGCTCGAACGCGAGGAGCAGGTGGGCACGGCTGCGAGCTTCCGCAATGGCGGGCAGCTCAGCTACCGCTATGTGGCGCCGTTCGCGGATGCGGGCGTGCCGCTGAAGGCGCTGCAGTGGATGTTCGAGAGGGACGGTCCGCTGAAGTTCCGCCCGGAGGCGGACATCCGCCAATGGCGCTGGCTCTTCAAATTCCTGGCCAACTGTACCAGCGCGGCCAACCAGAAGACCACCGCCAGGCTGCTGCAGCTGGGTGAACTGAGCCGCCAGTCGATGGCGCAGCTGGAATCGACCGTGCCGCTGGCCGAATTCGGCTGGCGCGACGCCGGCAAGCTGGTGGTGTACCGCTCGAAGAAGGCGTTCGACACGGCCGTGGCCCGCCCTGAATCCGAAGACGTGCGCCAGGTGCTGACTGCGGCCGAATGCGCGGAACACGAACCGGCGCTGCGCGAAGCTCGTGGCGTCCTGGCAGGCGGCATCCTGACCCGGGGCGAGGCGGTGGCCGACTGCTATGGCTTCTGCCAGGCGCTGGAAAAGCGCCTGCTGGCGCACCCGCGCTTTGGCGGCATCGTGCGCGCCGAAGCCCACAGCCTGATCACCTCGGCCGGCCGGGTGACCGGCATCGACACTTCGAACGGCGTGCTGTCCGCCGACAGCTATGTGCTGGCGGCCGGCATCCAGAGCCGCACGCTGGCGCACAGCGCCGGCATCTACCTGCCGCTGTATCCGCTGAAGGGCTACAGCCTGACCGCGCCGATCGGCAGCGGCAACGTGGCGCCGGAGATCAGCGTGACCGACTTCGAACGCAAGACCCTGTATGCGCGCATCGGCGACAACCTGCGCGTGGCGGCCATGGCCGATATCGTGGGCGAGGACACACGCATCGACCAGCACCGCATCGATGGACTGATCCGCATGGTGCGGGAGACGATGCCGAATGCGGCCGACTACTCGCAGATCTCGCAGTGGGCCGGCCTGCGGCCTGCGACGCCGGACAGCGCGCCGATCATTGGCGCCTCGCCGTTGTCGAACCTGTGGCTGAACGTCGGCCACGGCCCGCTCGGCTTCACCTTCGCCTGCGGCAGCGCGGCCCTGCTGTCGCAGCTCATGACCGGCAAGTCGCCTGCGATCTCCCTCGACGGCCTCACCCTCCGCTAAGGGAAATGGGGACAGTCCCCTCTGGGGACAGTCCCCAAAAGCGGGGATAATGGCTGTTTTCACCTAAGCGATCCAGCAATGGAAAAATCACAGCCTTGCCCGTGCGGCGGCGCCTCGCTGGAGGCGTGCTGCGGACCCTGTCTCGAAGGCTCCTCGGTGCCGGACAGCGCCGAGCGGCTGATGCGCTCGCGCTACAGTGCCTACACCCTGAAAAACGAGCCCTACCTGCTGGCGACCTGGCACCCGTCCACCCGCCCGCAGGAGCAGATCATCGACCCCGGCGAGAAATTGCAATGGCTCGGACTTGAGGTAAAATCTGCTTTACGTTTACGTCAACGTAAAGCAGAGGCGGCGCCGGACGAGGACTTCGTCGAATTCGTCGCCCGCTACCGCATCAACGGCCGCGCCCACCGCCTCCACGAGATCAGCCGCTTCAAGCGCGAGGACGTGGACGGCACGCTGCGCTGGTTCTACGTCGACGGGACCTTCCCAGAATAAAAAGGACAGCCATGCCCCACATCGAGAGCAAACTCAATCCCCGCGGTGATGATTTCAAGGCCAATGCGGCGGCCATGCAGGCGCTGGTCGACGACCTGCGCGCCAGGGTCGCCAAGGTGGCCGAGGGCGGCGGCGAGGCTGCCTGCGCCAAGCACGTCGCACGCGGCAAGCTGCTGCCGCGCGACCGCGTCCAGATGCTGCTCGACCCGGGCACGCCCTTTCTCGAACTGTCCCAGCTGGCCGCTTATGAAATGTACGATGGCGCGGCGCCGTCGGCCGGCATCATCACCGGCATCGGCCGCGTATCCGGCCAGGAGTGCGTGATTGTCTGTAACGACGCCACGGTCAAGGGCGGCACCTACT
This sequence comes from Telluria sp., assembly GCA_036405115.1. GTDB lineage: Bacteria > Pseudomonadota > Gammaproteobacteria > Burkholderiales > Burkholderiaceae_D > Telluria. The sequence goes on from DASWYE010000118.1 coordinate 24,325, forward strand.
ATCCGATGACGGTCAAGAAGCACCTGCGCGCGCAGGAGATCGCGGACCAGAACAACCTGCCCTGCATCTACCTGGT
>DASWYE010000119.1:0-18840 GCA_036405115.1 Telluria sp.
ATATTACTCACCCGTTCGCCACTCGCCGCCAGGTTGCCCCGCGCTGCCGTTCGACTTGCATGTGTAAAGCATGCCGCCAGCGTTCAATCTGAGCCAGGATCAAACTCTTCAGTTTAATCTCTGTTGTCTGATGCTTTCGCATCAGGGTCACTCACTCAAGATACTGACGTTCCTCTTTCGAGGTCACGTTTATTTCTTGTGCGAGCGTTTGAAACAATAATTTGAGTATTCGCGGACCGAAGTCCACGGCATCTATCGTCAAACGCCCACACTTATCGACTGTTGATTGTTAAAGAACTTGAATTCGGTACTGCTTGCTACTTGACGACAAAGCGTTGTGTTTGTCAGCAGCAGAGAAGCGAGATTATGCGGTGTTTCGTGCAGCTCGTCAACCCCTCTTTTTCTACCGTGTCGCTGTTGCGTAAGCATCAGTTCGTCGCGGCAGGGGCGGGACTATAGCAAAGGCGCCGGCCGTCCGCAAGGGCCTCGCATGACAGCGTAAAATACGCAGCTTCGCCCGCAACTTGCCGTCCCATGTCCATCCTGCTCGCCACCCTCAACTCGCGCTACTCCCATGCTTCGCTGGGCCTGCGCTACCTGCTTGCCAATATGGGCGACCTGCAGGAGCGCACCCGCATCCAGGAATTCGTGATCGGGGCGAAGACTGCGGAAATAGTGGAGCGCATCCTTGCGCACGAACCGAAGATTGTCGGATTCGGCGTCTATATATGGAATGTGGAGGACACCACCCGCGTGGTCGCCATGCTCAAGCGCGTGGCGCCGCAGGTCGTGGTGGTGCTGGGCGGGCCGGAGGTCAGCCACGAAACCGGCGAGCAGGCCATCGTCAAGCTGGCGGACTACGTGGTGACCGGCTGGGGAGACGTCACCTTCCCGAAGCTGTGCACCGAAATCCTCGACGGCCCCAAGCCGCTGATGAAGGTGCATGCGGGCGTGCAGCCGCCGATGGCGGACATCGCGATGCCCTATGCACTGTACTCGGACGAGGACATCGCGCACCGCACCATCTATGTAGAGGCATCGCGCGGCTGCCCGTTCAAGTGCGAATTCTGCCTGTCCTCGCTGGACAAGACTGCGTGGCCGTTCCCGCTGGACGACTTCCTGGCGCAGCTCGAATCGCTGTACCAGCGCGGCGCGCGCCTGTTCAAGTTTGTCGACCGTACCTTCAACCTGAACGTGAAGACCAGCCTGCGCATCATGCAGTTCTTCCTCGATAAGCTGGCAGCGGCGCCGGACGATCCGGTTTACGCGCACTTCGAGCTGGTGCCCGACCACCTGCCAGATGCGCTGAAAGCCGGCATCGCGCAGTTCCCGCCCGGCGCGCTGCAATTCGAGATCGGCATCCAGAGCTTCAATCCCGAGGTCCAGGCGCTGGTATCGCGCCGCCAGGACAACGCCAAGGCGGCGGACAACATCCGCTGGCTGTCGACGCAGTCGCACGCGCACCTGCACGTCGACCTGATTGCCGGCCTGCCGGGCGAGGATATCGACAGCTTCGCGGCTGGCTTCGACAAGCTGTGGGCGCTGGGACCGCACGAGATCCAGTTCGGCATCCTCAAGCGCCTGCGCGGCACGCCGATCATCCGCCATACGGAGCCGTTCGCGATGGCGTTCGACCCGTATCCGCCCTATACCATCCTGGCGACCGACCGCATCAGCTTCACCGACATGCAGCGGCTGGTGCGGTTCGCGCGCTACTGGGACCTGGTGGCCAACTCGGGCCGCTTTGCGAACACCATCCACGTGCTGCTGGGCGAATCTCCGTTCGCCAACTTCATGCGTTTTGCGGACTGGTTGTACGCCAATACCGATGCCACGCACCGGATCGCGCTGGAGCGCCTGGTGAAGCTGGTCGAACAGTGGCTGCGCGAGGGCCTGGGCATGGACGAGGTTCCGGCACGCGCGCTGCTCTCCAGTGATGCGGCGCCGAAGCCGGCACCAGCCCACACCGCGACCGTGCGCCAGGTAAGGCACCTCGCGGCATAGGCGCACCCCAACCGTGCGCCGGTGGCGGCTTCCCCGAAAAGCTTTTACACTGGTGCAATGCTTGAAAAGACGCCAACATTAACCGTCAGCAACCCGGACGCCGGAACGGCGGCGTCGGTGCTCGCGACCGGTGTCTGGCAGGTGCACGCGCTCGCGGAGTGCGGCATGATCAAGTCGCTCACGCGCACCCTCGATGACCTCCGTCCGCGCGCCGGCATGCTGGCCTGGGACCTGACCGGCATCGACAGCCTGGATCACATCGGCGCGCAGATGTTCTGGAACGCCTGGGGCAAGGCGCGCCCGCCGCACCTGTCGCTGTCGCCGATGCAGGAGCAGATTTTTGCGCGCATCGAACGCGCCGGCAAGCTGCAGGTCAAGGTCACGCGCAAGGGCCACTTCCACTGGGTCGAACGGCTGGGCGAGGCCATGCTGTCGTTCTTCGAGCACCTCACCGCCTTCGTCAAGCTGATCGGCATCGTGTCCGAAGACCTGTGGCGCTTCGCCAAGCGGCCGCGCCTCGGGCCTTGGCGCGAGATCTCGGCAAACATCTACCACGCAGGCTTCCAGGCGCTTGGCATCACCGCGCTGGTCGGCTGCCTGATCGGGGTGGTGCTGTCCTACCTGTCGGCGGACCAGCTGCGCAACTTTGGCGGCGACATCTACCTGGTCGACATCCTCGGCATGAGCATCATCCGCGAACTGGGGCCGCTGCTGGCGGCGATCCTGGTGGCCGGCCGCTCGGGTTCGTCGATCACAGCGCAGCTCGGGGTGATGCGCGTGACCGAAGAACTCGACGCCATGCTGGTGATGGGCATCTCGCACGGCTTCCGCCTGATCATGCCGAAAGTGGTGGCGCTGGCGATATCGATGCCGCTGCTGGTGATCTGGACCGACGCGATGGCGCTCATCGGCGGCATGATGGCGGCCAGCCTGGAACTGAACCTGTCGCCTCGCTACTTCCTGCGCGAGCTGCCGGACGCGGTGCCGATCGCGAACTATTACATCGGCCTGCTGAAGGGGACGGTGTTCGGCATGCTGATCGCGCTGGTGTCCTGCCACTTCGGCATGCGCATCCAGCCGAACACGGAAAGCCTCGGGCGCGGTACGACCACGTCGGTGGTCACCGCCATCACGGTGGTGATCCTGGCCGACGCCGTCTTCGCGATCGTGTTCTCCGACGTGGGGCTGTACTCCTGATGGCCACCCTCGCCCGCCGCGCCCAGCGCCTCAACAAGATGCCGGACGAAGACGTCGGGCCACCGGTCGTCGAGATCAAGGGACTGTGGACGCAATTCGGCAAGACCGTGGTGCACCAGGACCTGAACCTGAAGATCTACCGCGGCGAGATCCTCTCGATCGTCGGTGGTTCTGGCACCGGCAAGACGGTGCTGCTGCGCCAGATGCTCGGGCTGGAGCATCCGTCGCAGGGATCGGTGATGGTGTTCGGCGAAGACATCAGCGCGGCCGACGCAGGCCAGCTGCAGCGCATGCGCAACCACTGGGGCATGCTGTTCCAGCACGGCGCGCTGTACTCGGCGCTGACGGTGTTCGACAACATCGCCCAGCCGATGCGCGAGCTGCGCACGCTGCCCGAGGACGTGATCCGGGATGCAGTCCTGCTGAAGATGGACATGGTGGGCCTGGCGCCGGAGCATGCGATGAAGATGCCGGCCGACCTGTCCGGCGGCATGGTCAAGCGCGCCGCGCTGGCGCGGGCACTGGCGCTGGAGCCGCAGTTGCTGTTCCTCGACGAGCCCACCGCCGGCCTGGACCCGGACCTGTCGGACAGCTTCGTCGACCTGATCCACGCGCTGCACGACGAGCTGGGGCTGACCGTGGTCATGGTCACGCACGACCTCGACACGCTGTTCGCGCTGTCGAACCGGATTGCGGTGCTGGCCGAAAAACACGTGATCGCGGTGGGCCCGACCCGCGACGTACTCAAGGTGGACCATCCGTTCATCAAACAATTCTTCCTCGGCGAGCGCGGGCAGCGGGCACTGGAGGTGCTCGAACAGCCAACGCCGCCGGACGAAGCAGGAGCCTGACATGGAAAACAGATCACACGCACTCATGACCGGGATCTTCACGCTGGTATTGCTGACGGCAGCGGTGCTGGCGGGGATCTGGTTCAACCGCGACCGCATCGAGCGCGTTCCCTACCTGATCGCGACCACGCAATCGATCCCGGGCCTGAACCCGCAGGCGACGGTGCGCTACCGCGGCCTGGAGGTCGGCAAGGTGGGCGACATCCGTTTCAACACCGGACTGGCGGGGCAGATCCTGATCACGCTGCAGCTCGATCCGGAGACGCCCGTCACCAAAACCACCTACGCCACGCTCGGCTACCAGGGCGTGACCGGCATCGCCTACATCCAGCTCGACGACGACCACACCGGCTCGCCGCGCCTGCCGAGCAGCGAGGAAAAGGTGGCCGCAATCCCGCTGCGGCCCGGCTTCCTCGACCAGCTCGAAAAACGCGGCAAGGCGATCCTGGACCAGACCGAGGAGCTGACAAAACGAGCCAACGATCTTCTCAGCCCCGAGAACCAGCAGGCCATGCTGACGGCCGTGAACAAGATCGGCCAGGCGGCCGACCAGTACGCGGCCATCCCCGCCAAATTGCAGCCGAGCATCGACCGGCTGCCCGCCGCCATCGCTTCGTTCGACAAGGCCGCCAGCGACGTCAGCGGCCTGACCGACAACTGGAACAAGATCGCGAACGACCTGTCTGCGCCGGACGGCCCGATCGCGCGCATCTCGCAGACTGCGGACCGCGTGGGCGGCTCGGTGGAGGCAATCGTGAGCGAAGTCGAGCTGCAGACGCTGCCGCACCTGGTCGACATGGCCGACGAGGCCAAGACCTCGCTGCGCGCGGTCAAGCGCACCGCCAACACCATCAACGACCGGCCGCAAAGCCTGCTGTTCGGATCGCCCGACACGCCACCGGGGCCGGGTGAACCCGGCTTCACGCCACCGCAGAAATGAGGACCGCCATGAAACGCCTGCTTGCCACCATCGCCATCGTGTCCGTCCTTGCCGGCTGCGCCGCAACGCGCGGGGGACGCGCGCCGGGCAACGTGCAGTTCGACTTCGGGCCGCTGCCGGCCAGCGCGCCTGCCACCGCCACGCAGCTGCCGCCACTGGTGATCCCCAACGTCACCGGGCCGGCCGCGCTGGACAACCAGCGCATGCTGTACCGGCTCAATTACGCCAATCCGATGCAGGCGCGCTTCTATTCGCAGAACCACTGGGCCAGCACGCCGCTGGAGCTGATCACGCAGCGGGTCAAGGCGCGGATCGCGCAGGGCGGCACCAAGGTGCTGTCGGCCACGGACGCGTCGAACGGCGCCTACCTGCTGCGGATCGAGGTTGACGACTTCGCGCACACCTTTGCCAGCGCGACGGAAAGCGCGGGCGTGCTGCGGCTGCGCGCGTCGCTGTTCGAGGGCAGCCGGTTCATCGACCAGAAGACCTTCATCCAGTCGACGCCGGCGCCGAGCGCGGATGCGACCGGCGGGGCGCGGGCGCTGGCGGGGGCTACCGACGCCGTGAGCGACGGCATCATCGCCTGGATTGCCTCGCTGCCGCCGCAGCCGCGGTAGAAGGGGACTGTCCCCAGCTCTTTCTTTGTGTAGCCGGCTAAAGAGCAGGGGACGGTCCCCTTTGGGGACAGTCCCCAACCCCTGGCTCTGCGCTATGATGGCGTCGAATTAAAATTGCCAAGAAATCAAATATGACCGAAGCCGACGTCCCGGCACGCTCGCGCCCGTCGACAGTCTCGCGGGCCGCGCTGCTGGCCTACCTGTTCCTGATCGTGTACGCGAGCTGGTTCCCGTTCACGGGCTGGCGCAAGAGCGGCCTGCCGCCGTTCGCGTTCGCCAACCTGGACTGGCCGCGCTACTGGACCGCGTTCGACGCCTCGGTCAACGTGATCGGCTACGTGCCGCTCGGCGTGCTGGTGGTGTATTCGGTGTATCCGCGCGTGCGCGGCATCCTGGCGGTGATCCTGGCCGCCCTGGCCGGCATGCTGGTTTCCGGCACGATGGAAGCGGTGCAGACCTTCCTGCCCAGCCGCGTGCCGTCCAACCTGGACTTCTTCACCAACTCGTCCGGCGCGTTCGCCGGCGCCATCATCGGTGCGCTGAGCGCGCGCACCTACCTGGACCGCAGCCGCCTGTACAAGCTGCGCATGCGCTGGTTCGCGCCGCACGCGGGACAGGGCCTGGTCCTGATCGCCCTGTGGCCACTGGCCCAGATCTACCCGCAGCCCTACCTGTTCGGCCACGGCCAGGTCCTGCCGATCATCTCGGGCTGGCTGTCACGCCTGCTGGAGATGGACATCGACCTGGTCGGCATGATCCGCCGCGGCGGCGCCATGACGCCGGAGCAGTACTGGCTGTCCGAAACCATCATCACCGCCTGCGGCCTGACAGGCGCCGCGCTGTGCCTGCTGTGCCTGATGCGGCGCGGCTCGGCCCCGCGCGGCACGCTGGTGGCGGTGCTGGTGGGCGCAGCGCTGGTGGTCAAGGCGCTGGCCAGCGCGATCCTGTTCACGCCGGATAACGCGTGGGTCTGGGTCACGCCCGGCGCCGAAGGCGGCCTGGTGATCGGCGTGCTGATGGTGTCGGGGCTGGCGTTCGCGCCGCAGGTGGCGCAGCAGCGGCTAGCGGTATTGACGCTACTGATCAGCCTGCTGGTAGTCAATACGATTCCGGTGAACCCCTATTTCGTTGCGACCTTGCAAACTTGGACGCAAGGAAAATTCCTGAACTTCAACGGCGCGGCCCAGTTCCTGAGCCTGATGTGGCCGTTTTTCGCGATCTGGTGGCTGCTTCTTCCCGCGCATCGGCTCAATCGGAGCTAAACCCGCGTATCATTGAGGTTTGGACGCAACATCGAATGGCAGCACCATGAGCGATACCCCGTATTTCAAGCACCACGTGTTCTTCTGCATGAACGTCCGCGAGGACGGCCGCCGCTGCTGCGGCGAACATGGCGCCCAGGCCGCGCAAAAGCACGCCAAGAAACGCATCAAGGCGCTGGACATGAACGGCGAAGGCAAGGTGCGCATCAACCAGGCCGGCTGCCTGGACCGCTGCGAGGAAGGTCCCTGCCTGGTGGTCTACCCCGAAGGCACCTGGTACACCTATGTGGACACCAGCGACATTGACGAGATCATCGACAGCCACCTCATCGGAGGCAAGCCGGTAGACCGCCTGAAGATTTGAGTAGATGAACAAGCAAACCAAGAGATTTACGCTGGAAGGCGGCGCCGGCATCATGGAATGCCAGCTCGACCTCCCGGCAGAACAGCCACGCGGCGTCGCACTGGTCGCGCATCCCCACCCGCTGTACGGCGGCACCATGGAAAACAAGGTCGCGCAGACGCTGGCGCGCACCTTCGTCACGCTGGGCTACGCGACGGTGCGCTTCAACTTCCGCGGCGTCGGCGCCTCGGAAGGCACGCACGACGACGGGCGCGGCGAGACCGACGACATGTACATCATGTACCGCTACATGCGCGAGCAGTATCCCGGCCTGCCGGTGGCGCTGTCGGGCTTTTCGTTCGGGACCTACGTGCAGTCGATGCTGCAGCAGCGCCTGATCGCGGAAGGCACGCCGGCCGAGCGCCTGGTGCTCGTGGGTACCGCCGCCGGCAAATGGCCGATGCCCGAGGTGCCGCACGATACGATCCTGATCCACGGCGAAGTCGACGACACCATCACGCTCACGCAGGTGCTCGACTGGGCGCGGCCGCAGGACATCCCGGTGATCGTGATCCCGGGCGCCGACCACTTTTTCCATCGCAAGCTCGGGCACATCAAGTCGCTGGTGATCCAGCTCTGGCGCAGGCCGGGCGAGCGGCCCGATTAGTGTCATACCCGCGCAGGCGGGTACCCCTACCGAGTTCGCCGTTGAGGCAGTACTTCCTCTTCGATGCGCTCAGCATGGGTCCCCGCGTGCGCGGGGATGACGATGTTAACCACTTTTGTTTTACAGGACCTATGAAGAAGATCATCGCCGCACTGGCAACCAGCGTGTTGCTCATGTCCGCCTCCGTGGCACAAACCCTCCCTGCCCCGACCGTCGCTGCGACAGCATGGACGCTGGTCGATGCCACCTCCGGCCAGGTCATCGCATCGCGTGATCCGTCCGCGCGCATCGAGCCGGCGTCGCTGACCAAGATCATGACCGCGTATGTCGTCTTTGAAGCGCTGCGCGACAAGAAGATCACGCTCGACCAGATGGTCAACGTGTCGGTCAACGCCTGGAAGGTGGATCCGTCCAGCTCAAAGATGTTCATCGATCCGGCCACCCCGGTATCGATCAAGGACCTGCTGTACGGCCTGATGATCCAGTCCGGTAACGACGCTGCGGTCGCACTGGCCGAAGCGGTAGCCGGCGACGAAGCCACCTTCGTGGTGCTGATGAACCGCGAAGCCGAACGCCTGGGGCTGAAGAACACGCGTTTCTCCAATCCGCACGGCCTGCCGAGCGCCGATACATATTCCACCGTCGAGGACCTGGCCAAGCTGGCGCAGGCGATCATCGTGGACTTCCCGGAGTTCTACAAGATCGACTCGATCAAGCAGTTCACCTATAACAAGATCACGCAGCAGAATCGCAACCGCCTGCTGTGGCTGGACCCGACCGTGGACGGCATGAAGACCGGCCACACCGAATCGGCCGGCTACAGCCTGATCGCATCGGCCAAGCGCCCGAACGGCGCCGCCGGCGAGCGCCGCCTGATCTCCGTGGTGGTCGGCACCAACTCGGACCAGACCCGCACGCAGGAAAGCCAGAAACTGCTGAACTGGGGCTTCCAGAACTTCGACACGGTGCGCCTGTACCAGAAGGACCAGGCGATCGCGACCCCGGACATCTGGAAGGGCAACCAGGACACGGTGAAGATCGGCTTCACGCGCGACGTGCTGGTGACCGTGCCGAAGGGCGTGGCGGCCAAGCTCAAGCCGGTGCTGGAACGCCAGGATCCGCTGATGGCCCCGGTGGCCCGCAACGGCAAGGTCGGCACGCTGAAGATGATGGTGGACGGGAAGCCTCTGATGGAGCTGCCGGTGGTGGCGCTGGAAGAAGTGTCGCAGGCATCGTGGCTGGGCCGCATCTGGGACTCGATCCGCCTCTGGCTGCAGTAGAAAGATCGGGGGATGCACTCTGCGCACCCTCCGTCTTCCCCGCGCACGCGGGGACCCCTGCTGACTCACAAGCAGCGGTACAGTCACCTCACCGATATACTCAACATGGATCCCCGCCTTCGCGGGGATGACGATACATGACCACTGCCTGCCCCCGCATCGCTACCGCTTCCCCCGGCCTTGAACTGTCGCGCGTGGTCGCCGGCATGTGGCGCATGACCGAGTGGGCCATGTCCGTCGAACAGCGCATCACGCTCATCGAGCAATGCCTGGAGCTGGGCGTCACCACCTTCGACCACGCCGACATCTACGGCAGCTATGGCGTCGAGGGCCTGTTCGGCGAAGCGCTGCGCGCCAGGCCATCGCTGCGCGACCGCATCGAACTGGTGTCCAAATGCGGCATCAAGCTGGTAGCGCCGCAGCGTCCGCACCACACCATCAAATCGTACGACACCAGCGCCGCGCACATCATCGCGTCGGCCGAGGAATCGCTGCGCCAGCTGCACACCGACCGCCTGGACCTGCTGCTGATCCACCGTCCCGATCCGCTGATGGACTTCGACGAGATGGCCGGCGCATTCACCCGGCTGCGGCAGGCGGGCAAGGTGCTGCACTTCGGCGTCTCCAATTTCTCGCGCCACCAGTTCGAATGCCTGAACCGCCGCTTCCCGCTGGCGACCAACCAGGTCGAGTTCTCGCCGCTGCACCTGGCGCCCATCTACGACGAGACCTTCGACGGCCTGCAGGACCTGGGCGTGCCGCCGATGGCGTGGTCGCCACTCGGCGGCGGCCGCCTGTTCAGCAGCACCGACGCCAACGCGGAAGCGCTGCGCCTCGTCATCAAGGAGATCGCAGACGAGCTGGAACAGCCGTTTGCCAGCGTGGTGTTTGCATGGATCATGGCGCTGCCCTGCAAGCCGATCCCGATTACCGGCAGCGGGCGCATTGAAGCGATCTCGCTGGCGGCCGGCGCTACCGGACTATCCCTGTCGAAGGCGGACTGGTTCCGCATCCTGCGCGCCGCGCGCCTGGACGACATCGCCTGAATTTGGCGGAATCGACCATAACATGGCCGATTCCGCCAAATCACGACACGGAGGGCCGTGCTGGCGACACCTGCCATCGGTGCCTTTCGCGAATTGAATACTCAGCAGGGATCCCCGCGTTCGCGGGGATGACGGTGTAGTCAGTCTTCGTAGACGAGGGGCTGCGCGACGCCGCGCCAGCCCAGCTGCCATGCGATGTTGAGCAGCAGCGTGGCGCTGATGTAGACCAGGAAGAACAGCACGAAGAAGCGCTCGCGCAGCACGGCGAGCAGCGCCAGCATCACGACCAGCACGCCGATCGTCTTTGCGTTGATCTTCTGCTTGGAGCTGGGGAAGCGCACCGTGGACACCATCAGCGTACCCACCCCAAGCAGCAGGCCGACCAGCATCATGCGCTGGGTGACGGTGACCAGCGGTTCGGGCCACGCGAGCACCACCGCTGCGACGCATGCGGCGCCAGCCGTGATCGGCATGCCGACGAAGTAGCGCGGATCGGTGCGGCCGACCGAGACATTGAATCGCGCCAGCCGCAGCGCGCCGCAGGCGACAAACACGAATGCGGCCAGCCCGCCCGCGCGCAGCAGCGTCGGGTGCTCCGGCCCCAGGTTGGCGAAGCCCCAGCAGTACAGCAGCAGGCCGGGGGCGCAGCCGAAATTCATCACGTCGGCGATGGAGTCGAGCTGCACGCCGAACTCGGAGCTGGTGCCGGTGGCGCGCGCCACGAAGCCATCGACCGCATCGAACACGCCCGCCAGCACCAGCAGGATCGCCGCCATCCGGTAGCCCGCGGGGTCGCCCACGTGCGCGTTGTCCACCGAGAGCACGATGCTGCCGAAGCCGCAGGCGATCGAAAGCAGCGTAACCATGCTTGGCAGGGCGAACTTGGCGCGCGCGAGGCGCTGGCGGCGGACGTTATTCACTAGGTCTGGATCAAGGAAGATGCAATCAAGTCCATATTCTACAGGCTGGCACGATGGGCCTTGCTCAGTTGAACTCGCAGCATTTTTGTTTTCGCCTAGAATTGAACGAACAAGCTGAACCTGGAGATTTTTGATGAGCAACGGGGCACCTGATCCGAGCTGCTGGAAACTGACTACCGCTGCCGTGCTGGCAAGCCTGCTGCTGGCCGCGTGCGGCGGAGGCGGCGGCGGGTCCACCCAGACGGCGCCTCAGCCAGTCGTCGAACCGGGCACTCCCGGGGCGCCAGTCGCCACCAACAACACCGCGGTCGACGGGCGCAACTGGATCAATTACCGCCGTTCCCAGGCCGGCCTGTCGGTCCTGACGCAGAATGCCATCGTCGACAAGACCGCCCAGGCGCACTCGGACTACCAGCGCCTGAACGACACCATCACGCACACCGAGACGCCCGGCAAGCCCGGATTTACCGGCGAGGACCTGGAAGACCGGCTGCTGGCGGCAGGATTCGCCTTCGTGGGCGACAGCGCGTTTGGCGAAGTGATTTCCGCCACCTCCAGCAACTCCGGCTTCTACATGGCGGAAGAGCTGATCACGGCGATCTACCACCGCTTCGTGATTTTCGAGCCGCGCTTCGAGGAGATCGGCTCCGGTTCCGGCACCACCGGCGGCGGCTATACCTACTTCACCGCCAACTTCACCGCGAACAACGGCTATGGTCCCGGTCTCGGCACGGGTGTAAGCACCTGGCCTTTCAGCGGGCAGACGGGGGTCGCGCCTAACTTCCTCAGCGATTACGAGTCGCCCGATCCGGTGCCGAACGTGAACGAGGTGGGGTATCCGGTGAGCGTGCAGGGCGACCTGGATGCGGTGCTGACCACGACCAGCTTCACGATACGTGAACGCGGCGCCGCGACCAACCTGGCGGTGCGCCTGCTGACCAATGCCAACGACTCCAATACCCCGGCATCGGCCGCGGCGATCGTGCCGCTGACCAAGCTGAAGTCGAATGCGGTCTACGAGGTGAGTTTCAGCGGTACGATCCGGGGCACGCCGGTGACCAGGAACTGGTCGTTCACGACCAAATAAGTCGCTACAGGGGACATTCCCGTAGGGACAGTCCCCCACATCAACATCTCAGCGGGTGAACTCGGCTTCTTCGTCGAACGCGTCGGCGCAGCCCTTGCCGCAGAAGCGCTTTACGCTGTCCAGCGGCTTTTCACAATACCAACAGGATCCCTTGGCAGGCAGGCTTTGCCGCGCCGGCGAGGCAACGCGCGCCGCCGCTGGACCAGATGGCGGGGACGCGTGTGCCAATCCAGCCACTGATTCCTGGTCCGGTAGCCCTTCAGAGATCGTTCCCATGGCTCCCCCTGGCATTATTCAAAGCAAGATTACTCCGGCGGAATAATGCTTCGATGAGAATGCGCAAATCTGGCCGACCAATTGCCTGCCCCAAGGCAAGCTTTTCGCAAAGTCGACGCACAAGTGTGCGCTGATTATGTTGACGCCGCAATACAGCGGCCGCGCGGTGTTGCGCGGTTGGCACGAGGGCGTGGGAATCGGAATGGCTCAGCATGGCGCAGCTCCTGCGAACACGGACAGCTTGGCCATTGCCAAGTTTCGGTCGTGAAAATCATAACAGGAGCCGAGGCGCGCACGATTCCGGCGGAGCATTGAATTTGTGCGCCGAGATGGGCAAACCGAGTTTGGCGCCACCGTCATCCCGGCGTATGCCGGGATCCATGCCGAGTGACCAACGTCGGACAGTCAGCATGGATTCCTGCTTCCGCAGGAATGACGGGTTGGCGGGGAATCAGCGTGAGGCTATTTCTTCGCGCAGGCGCTCTTCCTGGGCGCGCAGCTCTGGCGTGTACTCGGCGCCAAAGTCCTCGGCTTCGAAGATCTGACGGATCTCGATCTCGGATTCGCCCTCCTCGAACGGGTTCGGGCAACGCTTGACCCATTCGATCGCCTCCTCCTTCGATTTGACGTTCCAGATCCAGAAGCCGGCCACCAGCTCCTTGGTCTCCGCGAACGGCCCGTCGATGACAGTGCGTTCCTTGCCACGGAAGCGCACGCGCGCTCCTTTCGAACTCGGCTGCAGGCCCTCGCCGGCCTGCATGATGCCCGCCTTGACCAGTTCCTCGTTGAAATTGCCCATAGCGGTCAGCAGCTTTTCGCTGGGCATGACGCCCGCTTCGGACTCGGCGGTCGCCTTTACCATGATCATGAAGCGCATCGTTACCTCCTTAGCAAGACATCGGCGAATTTTGCATCGCCGTCTGCATCTCTTCCGGCGACATGTCCTTTACATGAGTCGCCACCGACCAGCGATGGCCGAACGGGTCCTCCAGCACGCCATAGCGATCGCCCCAGAAGGTTTCCTCGACCGGCATGATCGATGTGGCGCCAGCCTCGACCGCGCGCCGGAATAGCGCATCCGCGTCGGGCACGTACATGTGCAGCGTCACTGGCGTGCCTTTCAGCGTGCGTGGGCCGGTCGCCTTCCATTCCGGCATCTCGTCGACCAGCATCACCGTGGAGTCGCCAATGCGGATCTCGGCGTGCATCAGCTTGCCATCCGGCATGGGCATGCGCATTATTTCGGTCGCGCCGAATGCCCTCGCATAGAAGTCGATTGCTTCCGCGGCGCCGTTGCAGACGAGGTGGGGGGTGACGGTGTGCATGCCTTCCGGCACAGGTTTTACTTGGTTCATGTCAGGAATCCTTTCGATAGGTGGTGTGCATCCCTACGACGAACGGGGAGACCCGGATTCGACAAGCCGGCCGAAAAATAATTTCAGCGCACCGGCTCGAGCGTGACAATGATCGCGTCGCGGGCGATGCGCGCCCGCGTCGGGCGGAACTGGACGCCGTAGCGGCGCAGGTCCTCGGGACGGAATGTGTAGATGGCGATGTCGGTATAGACGTTGGTCAGCAGCACGTTGGCGATCCGGGCCAGGTGGCGCTGCGCGTCCGGGTGCACGCCGTCGAGGCGGAACGCGTCGACACTGGCGTCCCGCAGGCGCACCGCGTTGTTGGCATTATCGATGAAGATGCGGCCGGAAACCGACAGCTTGCCCATCCACACGCCGCTGGAGAACGGCTGCCGGACCTCGATATCGGTGCCAAGGGACACCCGCTCCGCCTCCGGTATCAGGCCCAGCTGAGGCCGGGCCAGTGTCACCCGGAACACTTCCAGCACGCGGTGCTGGAGCGGGAAGCGCTCGTCCAGGCGTGCCTGCATCTTGTCGAGCGGTATCGCGACATCCTGGGGGCCAAGGAACAGGGCGCACGAGGCGAGCAGCAGGCACGACACAAGGACGGCAGCTTTTTTCAGGATGGTCATGGCGATCTCCTCCGTTACATTACTGTACCACCGGGCCCGGCCGTGGCAACGACTTGCGCAAAGGCAGCCGACTTCGCACAAGCCCGCGCATGCGCGATCCATCGCCCGCCGGCCAAAGTATCGCTAAAATCTATCGATGAGCACGGTTGGTTTGCATTGGGCAAACCCGGCAAACAGCAAGACGGGATCAGGAATGCGGAAGATGGCGATGTGCGCAGTGGTATCGGTGGCGGCAATGACGGCGGGCTGCGCCAGCCTGGATGACGGCGGGTTCGACGCAACGCGCACCGCCGCGATCGGGCAGTCCATCAGCTCCGTGATTGGGGACAAGCGCATGCCCGGCGCCGTGTTCCGGCTGGAGCAGGGCCCGCGCGTATATGCCCAAGCTTTCGGACACATCAGCTACGATGCCGATGCCGCGGCGGTCACCCATGACACGATATTTGACGTGGCCTCGCTGACCAAGGTGCTGGCCACTGCGCCATCGGTGCTCCTGCTCGTCGAGCAAGGCAAGATCGACCTCGACGCACCGGTCGCGCGCTACTTCCCCGAATGCGGCGGCGGCGACAAGGACGCGATCCTGGTGCGTCACCTGCTGACCCATACCTCCGGGCTCAAGGCCGGGTTGCCGGCAAAACCGGCATGGGAAGGCGCGGCAGCTGCGCAAGCGCTCGCCTGCGCGGCCGTGCCGACGCACCCGGCAGGCACCTACTTCCGCTATTCGGACATCAACTACATCCTGCTGGGTCGCCTGGTCGAAGCGGTATCTGGCGAGCGGCTGGATGCGTTCGCGGACAAGCATATCTTCCGCCCGCTCGGCATGCGCGACACCTCGTACCTGCCGCTGGCACGCGGATGGCATGACCGCATCGCGCCGACACAGCCCGGTTCTAAAGGAGAAGTACACGATCCGACGGCGCACCGCATGGGCGGCGTCGGCGGATCGGCCGGCGTGTTCTCGACCGCCGGCGATATCGCCCGGTTCGCGCGCATGCTGCTCAATGGTGGCGAACTGGAAGGAGTGCGCGTGCTGAGCGAACAAAGCGTGCGCCTGATGACGACTCCGCAGACAGCGGACGGCATCGCCGAGCTGCGCGGCATGGGCATGGACATCAACTCACCGTTTGCGCGGCCGCGCGGCAGCATCTTCCCGGTGGGGAGTTACGGGCATACCGGGTTCACCGGATGCTTCATGTGGGTCGATCCGGCTTCGGGAACGTTCTACGTGTTCCTGTCGAACCGCGTATATCCAGACGGCGCCGCCAACATCCTTTCCTTGTACGGGGAGTTGGGGACGCTGGCGGGACAGGCTGCTCAGTAGGGCCCCCCGCGTTCGCGGGGGTGACGGGTGGCGCGGACGGCGCCATTACATTATTTGCCGATGCAGAAGCGGCTGAAGATGACGCCGAGCAGGTCGTCGGGCGTGAACTCGCCGGTGATGCTCGACAGCTGAGCCTGGGCCAGGCGCAGTTCTTCCGCGAACAGGTCGAGCGACTGGTCGTCCTGGGCCGCGTGGGCGCCGGCCATGTCCAGGTGCTTGTGCGCGGAGCGCAGCGCGATCAGGTGGCGCTCGCGGGCGAGGAATAGCGATTCGCCAGTCTGCTGCCAGCCGGCGATGCGCAGCAGCTCGGCGCGCAGCAGGTCGATGCCGATCTTGTCGTGCGCGGACAGGTAAATGTGGGTGGCATCCTCCGCCGCGTCCACCGATGGCTTGTGGCCGGACAGGTCGATCTTGTTCCAGATGCGCACAACCGGCACGCCCGCCGGGAATGCGCCGACGATTCCCTCGTCCGCCAGCGTCGGGCCGAGGTTGGCGTCGAGCAGGTGCAGGATCACGTCCGCCTTGCCTACCTCTCCCCATGTGCGTTCGATGCCGATGCGTTCGACCATGTCCACGTCATCGGTCAGCGCGCGGATGCCGGCGGTATCGATGATGTTCAGCGGGATGCCTTCCACCTGGATCGTCTCGGTGACCTTGTCGCGCGTGGTGCCGGCGATCGGGGTGACGATGGCGACGTCGGTGCCGGCAAGCGCGTTCAGCAGCGAGGACTTGCCGACGTTCGGCTGCCCGACCAGCACCACGTTCAGGCCTTCGCGCAGCAGCGCGCCTTGCGAGGCCTGGGCGAACACGCGGTCGAGCGCGCCGACGATGTCGGCCAGCTGGCCGCGCGCGTTGGACTTTTCGAGGAAGTCGATTTCCTCTTCCGGGAAGTCGAGCGTCGCTTCCACCAGCATGCGCAGGTTGATGACTTTTTCGACCAGTACGTGGATCGCCTTCGAGAACGCGCCGGACAGCGATTGCGAGGCGGATTTGGCAGCCGCCTCCGTCGATGCGTCGATCAGGTCGGCGACGGCTTCGGCCTGGGCCAGGTCCAGCTTGTCGTTGAGGTAGGCGCGGCGGGTGAACTCTCCCGGTTCGGCCAGGCGCACGCCGGAGTCGGCGCCGGCTTCGAGCACGCGGGCCAGCAGCATCTGCAGCACGACCGGGCCACCGTGGCCTTGCAGCTCGAGGACGTCTTCGCCGGTGTACGAGTGCGGGCCCTTGAACCACAGGGCGATGCCCTGGTCGATCACGGTGCCGTCGGCTTGCGTGAACGGGAGGTAGGTGGCGTGGCGCTGCTTGAGCGTGGTGGCGGGGAACAGCGCGGTCATCAGGGGCGCCAGCGATTTGCCGGAGGCGCGCACGACGCCGATGCCGCCGCGGCCGGGGGCGGTGGCGATGGCGGCGATGGGGGAGGTGTCGGGGATCATGTTGTTGATTTTATGTGATTATCGTCATCCCCGCGCACGCGGGGACCCATGCTGAGCCTCATCTCGATAACGCGGCTTACGGACACTCAGCAGGGGTCCCCGCGTTCGCGGGGATGACGGGGGATGTGAAAAAGCCCGTGCAAGCACGGGCTTTTGTCGGCGGGCGATGCTTTACTTCGCGGGCTTGCCGATGATCTTGTTGGTGATGACCCACTGCTGCGCCATCGAGATCAGGTTGTTCACCACCCAGTACAGCACCAGGCCGGACGGGAAGAAGAAGAACATGACCGAGAAGATCAGCGGCATCCACATCATCATCTTGGCCTGCATCGGGTCGGCCGGCTGCGGGCTCAGTTTCATGTTGACCCACATCGAGACCGCGTAGATGACCGGCAGGATGAAGTACGGGTCAGGCTTGGTCAGGTCGGTGATCCAGCCCACCCATGGCGCGCCGCGCATTTCGACCGAAGCCTGCAGCACGTAGTAGAGCGCGATGAAGACCGGCATCTGCACCAGCATCGGCAGGCAGCCGCCGAGCGGGTTGATCTTCTCGGCCTTGTACAGCTCCATCGTGGCCTGGTTCATCTTGAGCGGGTCGTCCTTGTGGCGCTCTTTCAGTGCCTGCAGCTTCGGTGCGACCAGCTTGATCTTGGCCATCGAGCGGTAGCTCGCGGCCGACAGCGGGAAGAACAGCAGCTTGATCAGGATGGTGAACGCGACGATGGTCCAGCCCCAGTTGCCAATCACGTTCTGGATCTTGTCCAGCACCCAGAAGATCGGCTTGGCGAACACGGTGAACATGCCGTAGTCCTTGACCAGTTCCAGGCCGGGGGCGATAGTTTCCAGCTTCTTCTCGTCCTGCGGGCCGGAGTACAGGCGCGCGCTGGCGGTGGCGGTGGCGCCCGGCGCCACGGTGCCCATCGGGACCACGCTGCCGATTGCGTACAGGTTGTTGCCCAGCTTCTTGGTGAAGATGTCGCGCTGCGCCTTTTCCTGCGGGATGAAGGCGGAAACGAAGAAGTGCTGCGAGATCGCGATCCAGCCGTTGTTGGCCTTCTTCGAGTGCTGGGCGCTGCCCTCTTCGATTTCTTCGAAGGTCAGCTTCTGGTACTTGTCGCCTTCGGTGTACAGGGTCGGGCCGGTATAGCTCGACATGAACCACGAATCGTTGGCCGGCTTGTTGCCGTCATGCTGCAGCTGCAGGTAGAGCGAAGGCTGGACCGGCGCGGCGCTGACGTTGGTCACGTCGTGGCGGATGCCGATCACGTAGTCGCCCTTGCGGAAGGTGAAGGTCTTGGTCAGGCGCACACCGCCCTGCTCCGCATCCAGCACCAGCTGCACGGTGCCGTCGGCGCCGCGCGTGAGCGGACGGGCCACGAACGGGGTCGCGTGGTTCGGCATCACGCCGGCCGGGGTCTGGCCGATCAGGCCGGTCTGGCCGAGGTAGGTGTTGGGGCCGCCGACATTGAACAGCACCTGGTTCTTGGTCTTGTCGAAGTGATCCGGGAACTTCAGCAGCTCGAGGCGCTTGATGACGCCGCCGAGGGTGTCGATGTCGACCTTGACGATGTCGGTGGTGATGGTGACGCGTTGCGTCGCCGGTGCGGCGGCC
>DASWYE010000120.1:0-2370 GCA_036405115.1 Telluria sp.
CCAGGGCGAGCGTGAAATGGCGCAGGCCAACAAGACCCTGGGCGAGTTCAACCTGGAAGGGATCCCGCCGGCGCCACGCGGCACCCCGCAGATCGAAGTGACCTTCGACATCGACGCCAACGGCATCCTGCACGTGGGCGCCAAGGACAAGGCCACCGGCAAGGAAAACAAGATCACCATCAAGGCGAACTCCGGCCTGTCCGAAGAAGAGATCCAGAAGATGGTCAAGGACGCCGAGCTGAATGCCGAAGAGGACAAGAAGCTCAAGGAGCTGGCCGAAGCGCGCAACCAGGCCGACGCCCTGATCCACGCGACCCGCAAGTCCGTTACCGAATACGGCGACAAGCTGGAAGCGGGCGAGAAGGAAGCCATCGAAAAGGCGATCAACGACCTGGAAGGCTCGATCAAGTCCGGCGACAAGGCCGACATCGACGCCAAGGTGGCAGCACTGTCGAGCGCTTCGCAGAAGCTGGGCGAGAAGATGTATGCCGACCAGCAGGCGCAGCAGCAGGCCGGCGCAGGCGCGCAGGCTGGCGCAGCGCCGGGCGGTGACGCCGGCGGCGCCCGTGCCGACCAGGACGACGTGGTCGACGCCGAGTTCAAGGAAGTCAAGGACGCCAAGTAATCCGGGCAAGCCTCATCCCCGCGAACGCGGGGATCCATACTGAGCGCGCCGGCCGGCCGGCTTGCCGCTCAAACGCCGAGCCGATGCAACCCCCAGGTTCGCGGCTCGGTTTTTTGCATAATCAGATTCAAAAAGTCAGAAGCAAGGTGCCGACAAATGGCAAAGCGTGATTACTACGAGGTTCTCGGCGTCGCGAAAAACGCGTCGGAGGACGACATCAAGAAAGCCTACCGCAAGCTGGCGATGAAGTACCATCCTGACCGCAATCCGGACAGCAAGGACGCGGAAGAGAAGTTCAAGGAAGTCAAGGAAGCGTACGAAATGCTGACCACGCCGGACAAGCGCGAAGCGTACGACCGCTACGGCCACGCCGGCGTCGACCCCAACATGGGTGGCGGCGGCGGCTTCGGCGGCGGCGGCTTCTCGGACGCGTTCGGCGACATTTTCGGCGACATCTTCGGCGGTGGCCGGCGCAGCTCCGGCCCGCAGGTGTACCGCGGCGCCGACCTGCGCTACAACCTCGAGATCACGCTCGAGCAGGCCGCCAACGGCTTCGATACCACCATCCGCGTGCCATCGTGGGACAAGTGCGATTCCTGCCACGGCTCGGGCGCCAAGCCCGGCACCCAGCCTGTCACCTGTACCACTTGCGCCGGCCACGGCCAGGTGCGCATGCAGCAGGGCTTCTTCAGCGTGCAGCAGACCTGCCCGAAGTGCCACGGCAGCGGCAAGATCATCCCCGAGCCATGCGGCGCCTGCGGCGGTGCTGGCCGCATCAAGCGCAACAAGACGCTGGAAGTGAAGATCCCGGCCGGTATCGACAACGGCATGCGGATCCGCTCGACCGGCAACGGCGAACCGGGCACCAACGGCGGCCCGCCGGGCGACTTGTATGTCGAGATCCACATCAAGCCGCACCCGGTGTTCCAGCGCGAAGGCGACGACCTGCACTGCGAGATGCCGATCTCCTTCGTGAAGGCCACGCTGGGCGGCGAGATCGAAGTGCCGACGCTGACCGGCAAGGTCTCGTTCACCATCCCTGAAGGCACCCAGAGCGGCAAGACCTTCCGCCTGAAGGGCAAGGGCATCAAGGGCGTGCGTTCCGGCTTCTCCGGCGACCTGTTCTGCCACGTGCAGGTGGAGACCCCGGTCAAGCTGAACGACAAGCAGAAGGACCTGCTGCGCGAGTTCGAGCGCCTGACCATCGAAGGCGGCTCCAAGCACAGCCCGCAGAGCAAAACCTGGAAAGACAAAGTAAAGGACTTCTTCGAATGAGCCTGACGACCAGCGAACTCCTTAAGCGCAACGAGGAATGGGCACAGAAGCAGCTCAACCTCGATCCGGATTTCTTCAAGAACCTGTCCGCCCAGCAGTCGCCCGAGTGGTTGTGGATCGGCTGCTCCGATAGCCGCGTTCCCGCCAACGAGCTGGTCGGCATGGCGCCGGGCGAGCTGTTCGTCCACCGGAACATCGCCAACGTGGTGGTGCACTCGGACCTGAATTGCCTGTCGGTGCTGCAGTTTGCGGTGGATGTGCTGAAGGTCAAGCATATCGTCATCGTCGGCCACTACGGCTGCGGCGGCGTGCATGCAGCGCTGACCAACCGCCGCATCGGACTGGCCGACAACTGGCTGCGCCACGTGCAGGACGTCAAGCACAAGCATGGCCGCTACCTCGGCGAAGTGGTGCAGCCGGTGGCGGCGCACGACCGCCTGGTCGAGCTGAACGTGGCCGAGCAGGTGATC
>DASWYE010000121.1:0-11386 GCA_036405115.1 Telluria sp.
GGACCGTCCGGCCGCTACGGCCAGGGACCGCGTGGCGAGCCTCGCCCCTGGAGCCGCGACGACGATGCCGGCCAGGGCCGCGAGGTGCGCATGCCGCAGCCGGTGATGGAGCAACGGCCGCTGGCGACGGCGGTACCGGCGGCGGTAGCGGCGCCTGCCCCTGCACCGGCTCCGGTGGTCCGCGCAAGCGAACCCGATCGACGCTTCGACCGCTTCAATCGTTTCGACCGCGAGCCGCGCCGCGGACGCGATGAGCGCGATGGCGCGCGTGACGTGCGTCGCAGTGAAGGTGTCGCTCCGCTGGCGGCCATCGCTCCGCAGCAGCCGGTCCAGGTACGCCACCGCGAACGCGAGCGGCCAATGCCCGCGCCGGTCGCGCAGCAGGCAGCGCCTGTCATGGTTGCCGCGCCGCCGGTCGCACAACGTCCGGAGCCGCCGCAGGTCGTCCAGCAGCCATCGCCGCCGCCTGCCGCTGCACCGGTGCGCAGCGCGCCGCCGCAGGTGCAGGGCCGACGCGGGCCGGCCAAGGCTGCCGACCACGAGATGATCACGCGTTAGTCGCCTGTCGCGGCGATTTGCGTCCTGTCCTGCAAATCCGGCATTTCGTCACACGCCGGTAGCGGCCCCGATACCGTTTGCATACAGTGGCACCGTCGCATTGATTTTGCGTTGATGCGGCGGGTTTCCAAACCCCTGCTATCTTTTTCTCCCTAATCAAGGATAGCGTTCAGGCCAGCCATGTTGCTGGCCTTTTTTTTCTCCGGCGGCGGAGGGGCCGGATGACGCCACTTCGCGCAATTGGCTACAATGTGGGCTGCCGTATTTATCACGATTGGAAACCAGCATGCACTCGCCAGCAGACTCCCTCATCGAATACCCGAGCGACTTCCCGATCAAGGTGATGGGCGCGACGCATGAAGACTTCGCGGCGACCATCGTGGACGTGGTGCTCGAGCACGACCCCACCTTCCACATCGGCCGCATGGAAGTGCGTCCCTCGTCGAAGGGCAACTTCACCGGCCTGACCGTGACCGTTACCGCCACCAGCCGCGCCCAGCTCGACGACCTGTACCGCGCCCTGTCCGGCCACCCCATGGTCAAAGTCGTCCTCTGACCCCGAAATGGGGTCTGTCCCCCATTTTTTTGCGCGGCTCAAGACCTTTCGCCTGAAGCGGTTTAAGGGCCTGGCGCATAAGGCTGGCTTATAATGGCGGTGCTCGAATTACCGCTACCACCCATGCAAACCCGCCACGGCCCCGCGATCATCCGCGACCTGGGCCTCGCCGACTACGACAGCACCTTCGCCGCGATGCGCGCGTTTACCGATGCGCGCGGCGCCGACACGCCGGACGAGCTGTGGATCGTCGAGCATCCACCCGTTTACACGCTCGGCCTTGGCGCCGACCGCGCGCACGTGTTGGCCCCGCACGACATCCCGGTGGTGCAGACCGATCGCGGCGGCGAGGTCACCTACCACGGCCCCGGCCAGGTGGTGATCTACTGCCTGATGGACCTGCGCCGCTCCCGCCCTGCGGGGAAGTTGTTCGCCCGACAATTCGTCCACAAGATCGAGCAGGCAATCATCAACGTGCTGGCGGCGTATAATCTCGAAGGTGAGCGCGTCGAGGGCGCGCCCGGCATCTACATCGCGGGCGGTCCGAAGAAGGGCGCGAAGATCGCCGCGCTCGGCCTCAAGGTACGCGGCAATGGCTGCACCTATCACGGCGTATCGCTGAATGTAGCGATGGACCTGGCGCCGTTCACCTGGATCAATCCCTGCGGTTACGAAGGCCTCGAGACCGTCGACATGCGCACCATGGGCATCGAGGCCGCGCTGCCGGACGTGCAGCGCAAACTGGCCAGCGAGCTGCAAGCGCTGCTCGTGGTGGCCGAACCGAATACCGTACCAACCTGAAACCGACGATGACTTCCGAGACCACCCCAGTAGCCGCACCAGCATACGACGCCACCGCCAAGCAGAAGGGCGCCGACAAGACCTCGCGCATCCCGATCAAGATCGTGCCGATCGAGCAGGTCGAGCGCCTGAAGAAGCCGGACTGGATCCGCGTGAAGGCGGCGACCGCCTCCTCGCGCTTCTACGAGATCAAGGACATCCTGCGCGCCAACAACCTGGTGACGGTGTGCGAGGAAGCCAGCTGCCCGAACATCGGCGAATGCTTCGGCAAGGGCACCGCGACCTTCATGATCATGGGCGACAAGTGCACCCGTCGCTGCCCGTTCTGCGACGTCGGCCACGGCCGCCCTGATCCGCTCGACGTGAACGAGCCGCACAACCTGGCCAAGACCATCGCCGAGCTGCGCCTGTCCTACGTGGTGATCACCTCGGTGGACCGCGACGACCTGCGCGACGGCGGCGCCGGCCACTTCGTCGAGTGCATCCGGAAAACGCGCGAGATGTCCCCGAACACGAAGATCGAAGTGCTGGTGCCGGACTTCCGCGGCCGCCTCGACAAGGCGCTCGCCATCTTCGCCGATGGCCTGCCGGACGTCATGAACCACAACCTGGAAACCGTGCCGCGCCTGTACAAGGAAGCGCGCCCGGGCGCCGACTACATGCATTCGCTGCAGCTGCTGCGCGACTTCAAGGCAAAGTATCCGAATGCGGTGACCAAGTCCGGCATCATGGTCGGCCTGGGCGAGACCGACGAAGAGATCCTGCAGGTGATGCGCGACATGCGCGAGCATAACGTCGAGATGCTGACCATCGGCCAGTACCTGGCGCCATCCAACTCGCACCTGCCGGTGCGCCGCTACGTGCACCCGGACGTGTTCCGCATGTTCGAGGACGAGGCCTACAAGATGGGCTTCGTGCACGCAGCGGTCGGCGCCATGGTGCGCAGTTCCTACCACGCCGACCAGCAGGCCCACAACGCCGGCGTCCCCTCCTGATTGTCGTCATCCCCGCGAACGCGGGGACCCATGCTGAGTTGGACGGGGCAATCGCGCAGTGACCCCGCTTACGGCCGCGCCAGCGCCTCGATGCGCGGCGCGACAAACGCCAGCAACGCCCTGGCCGCCGGCGCAATGCTGGACCGGTGCGGATATACCGCATGCAGCGGCCAGTCCTCGCCGGTGAATTCATCCAGCAGCACCACGAGCCTTCCCGCTTCCACATCGGCGCGCGCATCCAGCCACGATTTGTAGGCGATGCCATGCCCCGCCACCGCCCACTCGCGCACCAGCCCCCCGTCGTCGGCGACCCGGTCGCCATGCACCTTTACCTCCACCGGCGCGCGTCCTTTCGTGAACCGCCAGGTGTTCGTGGTGGACTGGTCCAGCGAATGCACCAGGCAATTATGGCGGAGCAGCTCCTGCGGCGTTACCGGCGTCCCGCGCGCCGCAAGGTAGCGCGGCGACGCGACCACGACCCGGCGATTGTGTGCGAGCTGCTTCGAGACGTAGGACGCATCGTCCAGCCGTCCGTAGCGAAATGCCAGGTCGACCGGATCGCGGAACAGGTCCGCCGAACGGTCTGCGCACTGGAGGATGAGGGTCACGCCCGGATGCAGCTCCATGAATTCGGCGGTCATCGGTGCGAGCACGTTGCGGCCGAAGTCCGCCGGCGCCGTCATGCGCAGCTTGCCCTGCACCCGCTCGCGCGCGTGGCCGAGTACCGCCTCGCCCTGCTCCAGAAGGATGAGCGCATCGCGGCAGTAATCCAGGAATAGCTGGCCTTGCCCGGTGATGCGCATGCTGCGGGTCGAGCGTTCGAACAGCCGGGTGTCGAGCCGTTCCTCCAGCCGCTTGAGAGCGGCGCTCGCAGTGGCCGGCTGCATGCCCAGCGCGCGTGCCGCCTTCGACAGGCTGCCGGTGTCCGCCACCTGCACAAAAAGGCTGAGGTCCGAAATCGAGTGCATTATCAAAAGTTATTTGAAAGTGTGTCGATTATTGCCATCTTTATCAAATGAGGCAAGCGGCGGATCATCCCGCCATTCCCATCCGCCAGGAGCGTCACATGCAAGCCGTTGCCCTCATCCGTTATGCCGATATCGACCATCCCGAGTCCGTGTTCGATACCGAACTGCCCGCGCCCGCGGACCCCACTGGCCGCGACCTGCTGGTGCGCGTCCGGGCGGTCTCGGTGAACCAGCTCGACAACCGCGTGCGGCGCCCCCGCGACAAGGTCGAGGACCAGCCCCGCGTGATCGGATTCGATGGCGCAGGCGAGGTTGTGGCGGTGGGACCGGAGGTGACCTGGTTCCGTCGCGGCGACCGGGTGTACTACTCGGGCGATCCGTCCAGGCCCGGCTCGCACGCCGAATTCCAGCTGGTGGACGAACGGATCACCGGGCACATGCCGGCTTCGATGAGTTTCTCGCAGGCTGCGGCGCACCCGATGGCGGCGCTGACCGCGTGGGAGCTGCTGTTCGACCGCATGCGCATCGACGAAGCCGCGCGCGGCAAGACCATCCTCATCATCGGCGCGGCGGGCGGGGTCGGATCGATGGCGGTGCAGCTGGCTGCGCGTCTGGCCGGCCTGAACGTGATCGCTACCGCATCGCGCCCGCAATCGCAGCAATGGGTGCGCCGCATGGGTGCGCAGCATGTTGTCGACCACTTCGGCGACATTCCTGCGCAGATGGCGGCGTTGGGCCATCCGCAAGCGGACTACGTGCTGATCCTGTCGGACACCAACCGCTACTATCCGCTGGCGGCGCAAGTGGTGGCGCCGCAGGGCACGATCGGGCTGGCGGTGGAGGCCAGCGGCCCGGTCGACATCAACCTCCTGTGGGACAAGAGCGTCACGCTGGTATGGGAGATGATCTACACCCGGATCGACTACCGCACGGAGGACCTCGCGCGCCAGCATTTCATCCTGGGCGAAGTGGCGCGCCATCTGGATGCCGGGCTGCTGGTGGATACCGTGACGGCATCGCTCGGCCTGATCAACGCGGCCAACCTGCGCACGGCGCACAAGATGATGGCGACCGGGCGCGTGACCGGCAAGATCGTGCTCGGCGGCTTTGCAGAGTCCGCTTTGCGCTAGCGCAAGTCCGGCTTCCGCCGGGATGCGACGGCAGCATGCTACGATCCCCGCCAGGAGGAGACACATGACCCAGGTCGCATTCGTCGCCGTGCACGGCATGGGCGAGACCCCGCCCGAATACGCGGAAAAGGTATTCGCCGAAGTGGCCCGCCGCATCCCGCGCAGCAAGGCGCAGATCGCGATGGGCAGCGTGTATTACCAGAAGATCCTGCAGGATAACGAGACCGAGGTGTGGAACCGCGTCAGCCGCAACGCCAAGGTGAACTACGACCACCTGCGCCGCTTCCTCCTGTTCGGCTTTGGCGACGCCGCGGGCCTGGAGAACGGCAAGGAATTCGACCACTCGCCCTACGAGATGGCGCAGCTGGACATCGCCCGCACGCTGCTCGCCGCGCGCGAGCAGTTCGGCGCCAATCCGCGGCTGGTGCTGCTGACCCACTCGCTGGGCTGCCAGGTGATGTCCAACTATATCTACGACGCGCAGAAGGCGGAGCATTCGCGCGTCAACCTCGGCATCTGGAAGGACATCCAGCGCTTTGCCTTCGCGATCAGCGGACGGCCGGAGCTGACCCCGGACGAGATCACCTTCCTGCGCGCCGACACCTGCACCGGATGGATCTCGACCGGCTGCAATATCCCGATCTTCGTGGCCGCGCACAAGAACATGCTGGTGATTCCGATCCGGCGGCCGAACGACCAGTTCAAATGGCTGAACATCTATGACCCGGATGACGTGCTGGGGTGGCCTTTGCAACCGCTCTCACCGGGCTACCACGACCTGGTCGAGGACCGCGTGATCAATGCTGGGGCGGGCATGATGGACTGGCTGCTCAAGAGCTGGAATCCGCTGGCGCACCAGGTGTACTGGCTGGATGAAGACGTGCTGAAGCCCCTGGAAGCGATGCTGCTCGGGTCAACCGCCCGCTAGCCCGTCATCCCCGCGCTAACGTCGTCATCCCCGCGCACGCGGGGACCCATAGTGAGCGCGCCGCTGCGGCACTACTTTCGAAGAGGGAGATTCAGAAGGGGTCCCCGCATGCGCGGGGACGACGGTGCTCAGGCCTTGACGGCCAGCGCGCCCTCGAGCAGCCGGTGCAGCTCGGCGAAATCCGGCTCGCCCACGTAGCGCTTGAGGATCTTGCCATCACGCCCGATCACGAACGTGGTCGGCGTAAGCTGCACGTCGCCGAACGCCTTCGCCGCGGAGCCGTCGACGTCCAGCGCCACCGTGAACGGCAACTTGCGCGTCTCGGTGAAGTTGGCCACGTAGTTCGGCGGGTCGTAGCTCATCGCCACCGCGACGAACTCCAGCCCCTGCCCTTTGTATTTGTTGTAGGTCTCGACCATCTGCGGCATCTCCTTGACGCAGGTGACGCAAGAGGTAGCCCAGAAGTTCACCATCACGACCTTGCCGCGCAGCGCCTGTGGCGTGACCGGTTCGCCCTTGATGCTCAGGTAGGTCACTTCAGGCGCCGGCTTGGCGCCAGTCAACGCGGCGACACCGATGCCGCCGAGCGCCAGCACGACGGCAGCGATCACCGCCGGCTTTACCCATTTAGCATGCTTTGCCATGATCGTCCCCGTGACTATGCTCAGGACTGGCTCTGCCCGCGCTCGGGATGCAGGGAGTTCAGTTCCGCTTCGGTGATGTACTCGAACAGCTTGACGACCTTCTTCACGCCGGCCACGCCGCGTGCGACGTCAGCCGCGACGTCTCCTTCGCGTTGGGTCACGCGCCCCATCAGGTACACGGTACCGCGCTCGGTGACGACCTTGAACGAGTTGGCGGAGATGGTCTTCATGTCGACCAGGCTGGCCTTGACCTTGGTGGTCACCAGGGCGTCCGACGAGCGCGAGGTGTAGGTCGACTGTGGCGCGACTTCCAGCTCGTTGATGACGTTCTGCACGCCATCGACTGCGCGCACGTGGGCCTCGACCGCGGCCTTCATCTCCTCGTCCTTCACCTCGCCGGTCAGCAGCACCTTGCGGTTATAGCTGTTGACGTTGACGTGTCCTTCGTCCCTGGTCACGGAAGGCATGCGCATCTCGGCCTTGAGCGCGATCGACTTGTCGTCGGCCTGGGCGCCCAGCGTGCGGCGGTCGGACGCGGTTACCACGCCCACCAGGGCGGTGCCCAGCACCATCTCGACGCAGCCCGACAGCGACAGCGCCAGCGCAGCGGCCAGTACGGTTTTACCAGCCAGCAGTGCAGGCTTACTCATTCTCGTCTCCTCCGAACAGCGCGACGTCGATACCGTCGCAGATGCAGTGAATCGTGACCAGGTGGACTTCCTGGATGCGTGCCGTGCGCGAGTGCGGCACGTTGATGTGGACGTCCAGGTCGGTCAGCATGCGCGCCAGCGCGCCGCCGTCCTTGCCGGTCATCGCCACCACGCGCATTTCGCGTTCCAGCGCGACTTCGGCGGCAGCCAGCACGTTGGCCGAATTACCGGAAGTGGAAATCGCCAGCAGCACGTCGCCCGGCTGGCCGAACGCCTGCACCTGCTTGGCGAAGATGTCCTTGTAGCTGTAGTCGTTGCCGACCGCAGTCATGATCGAGGTATCGGTGGTCAGCGCCAGTGCCGGCAGCGGGTTGCGCTCGCGTTCGAAGCGGCCAACGAGTTCCGCCGCGAAGTGCTGGCAGTCGGCGGCGGAGCCGCCATTGCCGCACGCGAGGATCTTGTTTCCGTTCGCGAGAGCGGAAAACATGATGTCGACGGCCTGGGAAATCGGTTGGGTGAGCGCGTTGGCGGACTGGAGTTTTAGTTCGGCACTTTCGCGAAAGTGCGCAAGGATGCGGTCGGTATTCATAGATGCCGATTATAGTGCAGCGGCAACGCGAAGGGCTCAAGGGTGGTAAAAATTGCTTACACTTCAATGACGTTCCGGAGCCAGTCGACCTTGTCGCCATCCACCGCCAGCACGTCGAAGCGGCACGGCGGCAAGCGCGTGAAGCGCAGCAGGTAGGTCTGGGCGGCGCGCACCAGCCGCCTGACCTTGGCGGGGGAAATGCTGGCGAGCGCGCCGCCGTAGCGGCAATCCTCGCGCTGGCGCACTTCGACGAAGACCAGGGTATCGCGGTCGCGCATGATGAGGTCGATCTCGCCGCCGCGGCAGCTGTAGTTGGCCTCCACCAGAGTCAGGCCGCGCATGCCGAGGTAAGTAAGTGCTCGCTGCTCCCACAGCTGGCCTTGCTGCTGCTTTGCAGACAGGTTCTGGTGCCACATCGCTGGTCTCCTTCAGGCTCGGCTCAGCTATAAGACCATCCGGCCAGGCGTTGGTTCAGCGCCTGCCGCGTTGACCATGACCTGGCGGAATCGGCCAGTTTATGGCGGATTCCGCCAAATCCGGGCCGCCGCACGACGCAAACGCTTGTCACCCGGGCTACCCGGGCGCACAATCGCCCCCTGCCGCGCAGCCTTGATGAAAGTAACGATGACCCAGCCCCGCCCCCTGTCCCAGCTCCCCGTGATGGCCGAACCGGCCCAGCAGACCTATCCCGCAGGCACCCTGTATGTGGTCGCGACGCCGATCGGCAACGTGGCCGACATCACGCTGCGCGCGCTGCACGTGCTGGAGCTGGCCGATGCGGTGGCCTGCGAGGACACGCGCAACACCAGCGCGCTGTTCGCGCGCTTCGGCCTGGACAAGCAGATGATCGCCGCGCACCAGCACAATGAACGCGAGGTCGCCGAAAAGATCGTCGCGCGCTTGCAGGCCGGCGAGCGCATCGCCCTCGTCTCGGACGCGGGTACGCCTGCCGTCTCCGACCCTGGCGCGCGGATCGTGGACGCGGTGCGCGCGGCGGGCCTGCGCGTGATGCCGCTGCCGGGCGCATCGGCCGCGATCGCAGCGCTGTCGGCGAGCGGCCTGGTCAACGACCAGTTCCATTTCGTCGGCTTCCTGCCGGCCAAGCCGAAACAGCGCGAGTCCGCGCTGGCGAAGCTGGCCGAGATGCCCGCCACGCTGGTGATCTACGAGGCGCCGCACCGGATCGTGGACTGCGTCGAGTCGCTGGCCGGGGCATTCCCGCCCGGACGCCAGGTGGTGTTCGCGCGTGAACTGACCAAGATGTTCGAGGAAATCCACCGCTGCCCGGTGTCGGAAGCGTTGGCGTGGGTGAAGGCCGACCAGCACCGCCAGCGCGGCGAATTCGTGGTGCTGGTGGAAGGCGCGCCGGCCGAGACCGATGCGGCCGAGGCGGACGCCGAGCGCGTGCTGCGCATCCTGCTGGAAGAGTTACCCGTCAAGCAGGCGGCGGCGCTGGCTGCCCAGATCAGCGGCAGCAAGAAGAACGCGCTCTACGAGAAGGCGCTCCAGATCAAAAGTGCGCAGGAAAATTGACGCAACTTAGGCGAACTGCCCCTGTCCAACCCTACGTGACGCGGATCGGTGTCGCGTGCAGCGCGATAGGTTCGGGGGCGTGCGGTACGACCGTCGGTTCGTGTCACCACTTGCATCCGTGGTCTTTCTTGTCCATCAGTAGCAGGAGCGGCGCCAGCAAGCCGCCCGGGATGCCATCCTTGCAGTCGCGGCGTTTGGCGCGGGCAATTTCGCGCGCAACCGGATCCTGGGGCTTCACGCGGTTGCGCTCCTTGTCGAACTGGCCGACCGGCAGGTCCGCGCGCGCCGGATCGGGAGATGTGGCAATCTCCCGCGCCGCCAGGCGCGCTGCCGCCATGTCGAAGGGCTTGTCCTTCGGGGCCGGCTGCACGTAGAACGGGTCCTGCTCCGGCTTGGGCGTGTCAGTGGCTATCACCGCCGCGGGGACATCGGCCACAGGTTCGACCGCTTCCGGTTCGCGCACAGCAGATGGCGATGCGGGACGGACCCGCCCGGCTGGCTTGGCGACAGGTTCAGGCTCGGGTTCCGGTTCAGGCGGCAGCGGCTTGGGTCGGACAAACACGATCAGGGATTGCGCGCGTTCACGCAGGTCCGGCCCCGGATCGCGCAGGGCGTCCGCCCGGAAAGCAATCACCAGCAGCATATGCGCGGCAAGCGAGGCAGCGATACCGATCGCCAGCCTGCGCTGCGGTTTATGCTGTCCGAATTCGAGGTTGCCTTGCAAACTTGCTCCATCACGCCGCATGGGGGACCGTCATCGTCTCATAAATGCCGCGGGAGAAAATTAATCCCGCGTTAAGTTTCATAGCGGATGGGCCGACATTTTCCTTTGCGTGCTTGACCGATGAGCTGAACAACTGTATTATCTTGCTTCTTCGGAGTGTGGCGCAGTCCGGTAGCGCACCTGGTTTGGGACCAGGGGGTCCAAGGTTCGAATCCTTGTACTCCGACCAAGATTCACGAAAAAGGCTGAACATCTGTTCAGCCTTTTTTCGTTTGGGGACTGTCCCTGGAAGCGCCAAGGCGGCAGTACCGTCCCCTGATTTTTGAGACGCGTAGAGGCAAGGCCTGCTGAAGAGCTGGGACAGTCCCTTGCAGGGACAGTCCCCTCCTGCTCAGGCGTTTGAGCGTTTTGCGGCGATGGCGTTGCCGGCGCGGCTGACGCCCTTTCGGCCGAGGTGGCCGGTGATGAACAGTCCGGCGTCCACCACCTTGTCCAGGTCGATCCCGGTGTCGATACCCAGTCCGTTCAGCATGTAGACCACGTCCTCCGTCGCCACGTTGCCGGTCGCGCCCTTGGCGTACGGGCAGCCGCCCAGGCCCGAGACGGACGAATGGAAGATCGACACGCCGATTTCCAGGCTGGCGTAGATGTTGGCAAGCGCCTGCCCGTAGGTGTCATGGAAGTGCCCGGCGATGCGGTCGAGGTGGAACTCGCGCGCTGCGGTTTCCATCACGGCCTGCGTCTTGCGCGGCGTCGACACGCCGATCGTGTCCGCGATGTCGATCTCGTCGCAGCCCAGGTCGCGCATGCGCCGCACCACGTCCGCTACCGACTCCAGCGATACTTCGCCCTGGTACGGGCAGCCGAACGCGGTGCTGATCGAGGCGCGCAGGCGCAGCCCGTTATCCTTGGCGGCTTTCGCGACCGGCTCGAAGCGCGCGATCGATTCCGCGATCGAGCAGTTGATGTTCTTTTGCGAGAACGCCTCCGACGCGGCGCCGAAGATCACCACCTCGTCCGCCTTTGCTGCCAGCGCAGCCTCGAAGCCCTGCATGTTCGGCGTCAGCGCCGAATAGATGGTGCCTTCGCGCCGCGTGATGTTGGCCATCACCTCGGTGCTGGTCGCCATCTGCGGCACCCACTTGGGCGACACGAATGACGCCGCTTCGATGTTGGAAAAGCCCGCGCGCGACAGGCGGTCGACCAGCTCGACCTTGACCGGCGCCGGCACGGCTTCCTTCTCGTTCTGCAGGCCGTCGCGCGGACCGACTTCGACGATCTTTACCTTCTTTGGCAATTCTGGCTGGGTG
>DASWYE010000122.1:0-6532 GCA_036405115.1 Telluria sp.
ACCGGTGACGTGCTCGCGCTTCTCCGGCGCCAGCATGCCCGACAGCGCCGCTTTGACTTCTTCGATCGCGTCGTAAATGATGTTGTAGTAACGGATGTCCACGCCGTTGGCTTCCGCCAGCTTGCGCGCCTGGCCGTCGGCACGGGCGTTGAAGCCGATGATGACTGCCTTCGATGCGACCGCGAGGTTGACGTCCGATTCCGAGATGCCACCCACCGCTGCGTGCACGATCTGCACACGCACTTCGGAGGTCGACAGCTTCTGCAGCGAGCCGACCAGCGCTTCCTGCGAACCCTGCACGTCGGTCTTGACGATCAGCGGCAGGTTCTTGACTTCGCCTTCGGCCATCTGGTCGAACATGTTCTCCAGTTTCGCGGCCTGCTGGCGGGCCAGCTTCACGTCGCGGAATTTACCCTGGCGGAACAGGCCGATTTCGCGCGCCTTGCGCTCGTCCGCCATCACCATGACTTCTTCGCCGGCCACCGGCACTTCGGTCAGGCCCTGGATTTCGACCGGGATCGATGGACCTGCTTCGGTGATGGCCTTGCCGTTTTCGTCCAGCATCGCACGCACACGGCCGAACGAGGAACCCGCGAGGATCACGTCGCCGCGCTTGAGGGTACCCGACTGCACCAGGATGGTGGCGACCGGGCCGCGGCCCTTGTCCAGGCGGCCTTCGACCACCAGGCCGCGCGCCGGCGCTTCGACCGGGGCCTTCAGCTCCAACACTTCGGCCTGCAGCAGCACCTGCTCCAGCAGGGTGTCGATACCGGTACCGATCTTGGCCGACACCGGAACGAATGGCGAATCGCCACCGTATTCTTCCGGCACCACGCCTTCGGCAACCAGTTCCTGCGTCACGCGGTCGGCGTTGGCGCCCTGCTTGTCGATCTTGTTGATCGCGACCACCAGCGGCACGCCGGCAGCTTTCGCGTGGGCGATCGCTTCCTTCGTCTGCGGCATCACGCCGTCGTCGGCCGCCACCACCAGGATGACGATGTCGGTCGCTTTCGCGCCGCGCGCACGCATCGCGGTAAACGCTTCGTGGCCCGGGGTGTCGAGGAAGGTGACCATGCCGCGTGGCGTGTCGACGTGGTATGCGCCGATGTGCTGCGTAATGCCGCCCGCTTCGCCCGCCGCCACTTTGGCGCGGCGGATGTAGTCCAGCAGCGAGGTCTTGCCGTGGTCGACGTGGCCCATGACGGTAACCACTGGCGCGCGCGGCAGCGCTTCGACGTGCGCATGGTCGCCCTGCTCGGCCAGCAGCGCTTCCGGATCGTCCAGCTGCGCGGCGAATGCCTTGTGGCCCATTTCTTCCACCACGATCATCGCGGTTTCCTGGTCCAGCACCTGGTTGATGGTGCACATCTGGCCCAGCTTCATCAGCTGCTTGATGACTTCGGACGCCTTCACGGACATCTTGTGCGCCAGCTCGGCGACGGTAATCGTCTCGCCGATGTGCACTTCCTTGATGACCGGCTCGGTCGGCGCCTGGAAGGTCGATTCGCGGTCGTCGTGGTGCGAGTTGCGGCGGCCCTTGCCACCGGAACGCCAGCCGTCACGGCCGCCGCTCGGTGCGGCGCCACGGGTCTTGGCGCCAGGAGGCGAACCGCGCTTCTTGTCGTCCGACCAGGTCGAGGAGACATTGGCCGACTTGATCGACTTCTTGTCGCCCGGCTTCTTGTCGGCGCCGCCCACGGCAGGCTTCTTGTCGGCCGGCTTGTGCAGCGTGCCTTCGGCCGCCTTCGGCTTCGGCGCTTCCACCGGCGCCGGTTCCGGCGCCTTCATCACGCGGCGCGGCTGGCTCATCATGAGCTTGATCTGCGCCACTTCGTCGGCGACCGCCTTGCGGGCTTTCTCGTTGGCTTCGGCGCGGGCCGCAGCTTCCCTGGCCGCTTCGTCGGCCTTGCGCCTGGCTTCGTCGGCGGCAGCCTTCTTGGCGTCGTCGGTCACGGCGCTGGCAGCGACTTCAGCGGCGCGCTTCGCTTCTTCTTCCTGCTGGCGGCGCGCGTCTTCGGCGGCCTGCTTGGCCTGGGCTTCCTTCTCGGCGTCCAGCTTGGCCAGGCGCTCCTGCTTTTCGCGCAGGTCCGCTTCCTGGCGCGCGATCAGCTCGGCCTGCTTGCGTGCTTCTTCTTCGCGGCGCGCGATCTCGGCCGCGTCCACGACCGGCGCTGCCGGAGCGGCTTCGGCGGTGGTGGTGGCGACGTCGTCGCGCTGGACGAAGGTGCGCTTCTTGCGCACTTCGACCTGGATCGTGCGGCTCTTGCCGCTCGAATCGGCCTGCTTGATCTCGGTCGTTTCCTTGCGGGTGAGCGTGATCTTCTTCTTTTCGGTAGGCTCGGTTGCGCCGTGCGAGCGGCGCAGGTGATTCAGCAGCTTGTCCTTATCATCTTTCGACAACGGATCTGACGCCGATTCCTTCTCGACGCCGGCCGAACGCAACTGCGTCAGCAGCACGTCTGCGGGCATCTTCAGTTCGGTGGCAAATTGGGCTACGTTGTTACTCGCCATTCAGTCCTCTTTTCTATACTTTTGTCGCGACGATGATAGTCAAACCTTGAATCAGGCCTTGGCCGGCTCGGCCAGGCTCCAGGCTTTTTCCTGCAGGGCTTTCGCGCGCTCGTCGTACTTCGCGTCCACCATCTTCATCTCGTCGTCGGTCACATCATTAAATTCGTTGTCGATCAGTTCGCGTGCGCGCTCCGTCGACAGTGCCAGGATGGCGCCGAATTCGTCATACGCAAGGCCCGCGAACTGCGCCATGGTCTTGATGCCGGCCAGGCCCAGCTTGCCCGCAGTGCTGCGGTCCATGCCTTCCAGGTTGACCAGCGCCTCTTCCATGCCTTCCAGGCCTTCTTCCGATGCGATCGCCTCGGTCACCAGCGCGTCACGGGCGCGGGTACGCAGCTCGTTGACGGTGTCTTCGTCGAACGCTTCGATTTCCAGCATTTCGGAGATCGGCACGTAGGCGATTTCTTCCAGGCTGGAGAAGCCTTCGTCGACCAGGATGTCGGCCACTTCCTGGTCCACGTCCAGCTTGGCCATGAACAGGGCGCGCACGATCGAGGTCTCCGCGGCCAGCTTGTCGGCCGATTCCTCGGCCGTCATGATGTTGATCTTCCAGCCGGTCAGCTCGGAAGCCAGGCGCACGTTCTGGCCGGAGCGGCCGATCGCGATTGCCAGGTTTTCTTCGTCCACCACCACGTCCATCGCGTGCTTCTCTTCATCGACCACGATCGACGACACGTTCGCTGGCGCCAGTGCGCCGATCACGAACTGCGCAGGGTCGGCGGACCACAGCACGATGTCCACGCGCTCGCCGCCCAGCTCTCCGGTCACGGCCTGCACGCGCGAACCGCGCATGCCGACGCAGGTGCCGATCGGGTCGATGCGCTTGTCGGCCGTGTACACGGCGATCTTGGCGCGCACGCCAGCGTCGCGCGCTGCCGATTTGATCTCCAGCAGGCCCTGTTCGATCTCGGGTACTTCGAGTTCGAACAGCTTCATGATGAATTCCGGCGCGGTGCGCGACAGGATCACCTGCGGGCCGCGCATGTTGCGGTCCACGCGCAGGATGTAGGCACGCACGCGGTCGCCGATACGCAGGTTCTCTTTCGGGATCATCTGGTCGCGCGGCAGGCGCGCTTCGATCTTGCCCGATTCGACGATCGCATCGCCGCGCTCCATGCGCTTGATGGTGCCGGTCACGAGCGAGTCGCCACGCTCGAGGAAGTCGGCCAGGATCTGCTCGCGCTCGGCGTCGCGCACGCGCTGCAGGACCACCTGCTTGGTGTCCTGCGCGAAGCGGCGGCCCTGGATGTCGACCGATTCCACCGGCTCTTCGATGTATTCGTCCACTTCGATATCGGGGATCTGCTCCACCGCTTCGAAGTGCAGGATTTCCTGGTCAGGCAGCTGCAGGCCGGCGTCGTCAGGCACCACGTGCCAGCGGCGGAAGGTCTCGAATTCGCCGGTTTCGCGGTCGATCGAGACGCGGATATCCACTTCGCCTTCGTAGCGCTTCTTCGTAGCTTGCGCCAGTGCGAACTCGAGCGCACCAAAGACGACATCCTTGTCGACGTTCTTTTCGCGCGCCAGCGCATCTACCAATAACAATACTTCGCGACTCATGCTTTGCGGCTCCTAAAATCCACCTGCGGCACCAAGCGTGCCTTATCGAGATCGGCCAGGGTAAAGTCCAACATGGCCGGTCCATCCTTGCTTTCAAATTCCAACCCGATTTTGTCGCCTTCCGGGGCATGCAGGATGCCCGTGAAGGTTTTCCGGTTCGCGGTACCCGGCATTGCCACGCGCAGCTTGACCGTTGCCTCCTGGCCGGCAAAGCGCGTGAAGTCGGCCAGCTTGCGCAGCGGGCGGTCGAGGCCCGGCGACGAGATTTCCAGCCGTTCGTAATCGATGTTCTCCACCGTCAGC
This sequence comes from Telluria sp., assembly GCA_036405115.1. Lineage (GTDB taxonomy): Bacteria > Pseudomonadota > Gammaproteobacteria > Burkholderiales > Burkholderiaceae_D > Telluria. The sequence continues at coordinate 4,435 of DASWYE010000122.1, forward strand.
ACGTGCGACAGCTGGTGGCTGACCGTGGCGCAGTCCTCGACGTCGAGCGGGCCGCGTTCGGCCGTGTCGGCTTCCGTGCGGTCGATATAGACGCGCAGGATCCCGCGCTCGCCCCGTTCCACATCAACGAGGTCAAAGCCCAGGCCAGTCACGGTTGTTTCGATCAGGTCAAACAGCTGCAAACGTCAATCTCCAGGTGCCAAAAACGGTTCAACAAAAAAAAAATGGGCACATGCCCATCTTCTTATTCCCAACCAGGGTTGCTCGCTCATGTGCCGGAAAAATCCGGTAGAACGTTGATTCGGTTGAGAATTATAACGCTTTCACGGCTTCGCCGCAATCGCAGTCACAATGTCTGGACAGGCAAACAACACATTTTAAGTATAAAAAGCGTCAAGAACACTTAATTTTTGTGCAGCAAGTCCTCGCCACCCGTCACCCCCGCGCATGCGGGGGCCCATGCCGAGGTGAACGAAGCCAGCAATGCAGGGTGAGCGCTAACTCACTACGGGTCCCCGCGCAGGGGGCCGCCATCGGCCGGGGTGACGCAAGGTGCTTGCGCGCCTAGCCGCGGCGGCCGCGGCGCGGCATGCCGTGGGCGTCGTGGCGTGCAGGACCTTGCGGGCCTTGCGGACGGCGACCGGCGCCGCGGGCTGCGGTGCCGGCAAAGCCGAACGTGGTCTGCAGCGGATCCGGCTGGCGCGGGCCTTTTGGGCCCGGCCTGCCTTCGCCGCCACGCCCTGCGCCCTGGCCGAATGCGCGTCCCTGCGGCTGGCCCATGCCACCGCCCGCGCCACGCGGGCCACGGCCGGCGCCACGCGGCGCTTTCGGGACCGGGTCGGCATTGCGGTTCGCGTCCGCGCGGTCGATGCGGTTGCCGTCGGAGCGGCGCGGGTCCTGCGGCTTGGCGCCCTTGGCCGCCGGCTTCTGCTCGCCTGCGCCCTTCTTCTCGACGCCGAACGCCTTCAGCAGGTCGCGCACGCTGTTTTCTTCCAGCTCTTCCCAGCGGCCGCGCTTCAGGTTGCTCGGCAGCGTCATCACGCCGTAGCGGGTACGGATCAGGCGCGACACGGTCAGGCCGACCGCTTCGAACATGCGGCGCACTTCGCGGTTGCGGCCTTCGCCGATCACCACGCGATACCAGCGGTTGACGCCTTCGCCGCCGCCATCGGCAATCTTGGTGAAGTTGGCCATGCCGTCTTCCAGCTCGACGCCAGCCAGCAGCTTCTGGCGCATGCCTTCTTCCAGCTCGCCCAGCGTGCGCACCGCGTATTCGCGGTCGATGTTGTAACGCGGGTGCATCAGGCGGTTGGCGAGGTCGCCCGAGGTGGTGAACAGCAGCAGGCCTTCGGTGTTGAAGTCGAGGCGGCCGACGGCCAGCCATTTGCCTGCCTTCATGGTCGGCAGGCGGTCGAACACCGATGGACGGCCTTCCGGATCATCGTGGCTGACGATTTCGCCGGCCGGCTTGTGATAAATGAGCACGCGCGGCGGCTTGTTCGACACGCGGCGTTGGATCAGCTTGCCGTTGATGCGAACCGCGTCGGTCGGCAGGATGCGCTGGCCGATGTGGGCCGGCTCGCCGTTCACCGACACGCGGCCGGCGATGATCAGTTCTTCCATGTCGCGGCGCGAGCCCAGGCCCGCCTCGGCCAGCACCTTGTGCAGCTTTGGCGCATCGTCTTCCGCGGTCAGGTCGCGGCGCACCGGCTTCGGCTGGCCACGGCCGCCTTCGTTCGCGTCGAACGCATCGGAAGTCACGAACGAGAAGATGTCGTCGGCGTCATTGCCGCCACGCGGGCGGTTGCCCTGCTCGCGCGCACCGCCCTGGCCTTTTTTCTTCTTCTTGTTGCGGCCATTCGCCTGGCGTTCGTTACGGTCGCCGCGCGCTTCGTGGCGCGGTTTTTGTCCGTTGGCGCCGGCACCCTGTTGTTCCACGCCCTCTGCGGGCGCAGCGCCTTCGGCAGCGGGCTGCTGCGCCTTGCGCTCTTCGCGGTGCTTGCGTTGCTCGCGCATGGCGCGCGGCCCGCGCACGCGTGGGCCACCCGGCGCGTCGGCCGCCGGTGCGGCGGCTTGCGCGGCAGGCGCCTCGACCGGC
>DASWYE010000123.1:0-19511 GCA_036405115.1 Telluria sp.
AGGAGCTCATGCGTGGATTCTAGCGGAACTGGCTGGATTGCCTGTTTCGCAAGCTGTGGCGGATCGCGCAACAACCGCTGGTTTCCGCACCGTCGTGCCAATAACTCGTTTATGATGCGGTATTGCCAGAAATCACCTTTCTTTTCTTCCCATCACCATGCTAGCCACCGTCGCCGCGGCGTCTTCCGCCGACCCGGTCGATGCCCTGATCCGCTCGATCCGCATCCCGCCCCGCCCCAGCTTGCTGATCAGCATGCAGGAGGAGCTGGACGCGCCCGAGCCGTCTCAGCAGGCGCTGGCCCGGATCATTTCGTCCGACGTGGCGATGTCGGCCTCGCTGCTGAAGCTGGCCAATTCGTCGATGTACGGGCGCCGCACCATCAAGTCGATCGAGCAGGCGCTGGCCTTCCTCGGCCTGAACCAGGTGGCGGCCCTGATGACCGGCCTGCTGGCGCGCCAGGCGATCGCGCCCAGCCACGCCGCGCTGGCCAGCTTCTGGGAAGTGTCGAGCCGGCGCGCGCAGGCCATGGTGTTCCTGTCGCGCATGCTGCACACCGGGCCGGCCGACGTCGCCCATACCTTCGGCCTGTTCTGCGACACCGGGATACCGCTGATGATGGAACGCTTCGGCGACTACGAGGCCACGCTGGCCGAGGCCGGAGCCAGCGCCGGCCCGTTCACGCAGGTCGAAAACGCGCGCCACATGACCAGCCACGCCGCGATCGGCTGCCTGCTGGCGCGCAACTGGGGCCTGCCGACCGAGGTGTCGTGGTCGATCCTGCACCACCATGACTACGACGTGATCGAGGACCGCGCCACGCCCGCGAGCGTGCGCTCGATGGTGGCCGCCTCGCTGCTGTGCGAACGCGCGATCCAGCAGTTCCAGGGCCTGGAGTCGGGCGAATGGCTGAAAGGCGGCGCCATCGCCCGCGACCATTTCGGGCTGCAGGAGGCCGACGCCGACGATTTGCAGGACGAGCTGCTGGAAGCCTTCCACCGCGACTGAGAACCTTTGACAGCAGGGCTGCGCGGGACGATACTGGGCCACAGGACATGTAGTTTCGAATCCCCACGGAGACGTGCATGAAGAACCTGGCCCTGCTGCTGATCGCATTCCTGCTGGGAGGTTGCGCCTCCACGCAGGCCCCGCCGCCCGACACCAGCGGCCTGCTGGCCGATGCGCTGTTCGGCCCTCCCACCGAGAACATCACCACCGACAACCTGTTCGCGGCCAGCCCGGCCATGAAGGACTACCTGCGCAGCGCGGAGTTCCGCTGGATGGCACGGCGCGGCGGCGCGCTCGGCCTGGTCGACGCCCTGTATACGCGCGGCCAGCTGATGCTCGAGTACGACACCACCGCCACCCGGCCGGCCGCCGACACCTTCGCCAGCAAGTCGGGCAATTGCCTGTCGCTGGTGATCATGACGGCCGCCTTCGCGCGCGAGCTGGGACTGCATGCGGGTTTCCAGAGCGTGGTCAGCTCCGATACCTGGACCCGCAGCGGCGAGCTGTACCTGTCCAACATGCACGTGAACCTGTCGCTCAGCCGCCGTTCCAGCAGGATGAACGGGCTGGACGACACGTCAGGCTCGCTGCTGGTCGACTTCCTGCCGCCGGAAGAGGCCAGGGGCTTGCGGATCCGCCGCATCGACGAAAGCATGGTGCTGGCCATGTACCTGAACAACCGCGCAGCCGAGGCGCTGTCCGAGCACCGCCTGGACGATGCCTACTGGTGGGCGCGCAAGGCGGTGGCCGAGCATCCCGGCTATACGCCGGCCATCAATACGCTGGGCGTGGTGTACCAGCAGCGCGGTTACGCCGCGCTCGCCGAGCGCAGCTACCGCTTCGCGCTGGAACAGGATCCGCAAAGCGACGTCACGATGTACAACCTGATCCCGCTGCTGACCAGGCTCGGCAAGCACGCCGAATCGCAGGCGCTGGCGCGGCGCGTGTCGGAGATCCGCAAGATCCCGCCGTTCCACTACTTCCGCTCGGGAATGGAAGCGATGCAGCGCGCCGACTACAAGCTGGCGCGCGACATGTTCCGGCGCGAGGTCGAACGCGCGCCCTACTACGACGAATTCCACTACTGGCTCGGCATGGCCTACCTGCGGCTGGGCGAGCAAGAGGCCGCCCGCGAGCAGATGGCGCTGGCCCTCAGGAACAGCAGCACGGACGTCGGCCGCGGCACCTATTCGGCCAAACTGCAGCGCCTGAAATCGATGCGCGGGAGCGAGCTGTGAAGCGCGCCGCGATCCTGCTGCTGGCAGCCTTGTCCGGCGGGTGCGCCCTGACGGCGCCGCCACCTGCCGTCGTTCCGCAGCAACTGTTCGCGGACGCGCAGTTCGGCGCCCCGTCCGAAGAGATCGACACCAGCCGCCTGTTCGACCTGAGCCCGGCCATGCGGGACTACCTGCGCTCGCCGCGCTTTCGCGAAATGGTGCGCAACCGGGGTGCGCAGCGCGGCCTGGTCGACGCCCTGTACAACGAGGGCGAACTCCGGCTCGACTACGACGCGACGGCCACCCGTCCCGCTGCCAGCACTTTCGAACTCAAGTCCGGCAACTGCCTGTCGCTGGTGATCATGACCGCGGCGCTGGCGCGCGGGCTCGACATGGCCGTAACGTTCCAGGAAGTGCGGGTGGGCGAGACCTGGAGCCGGATGGGCTCGCTGTACACGGCCAGCGGACATGTGAATATCGTGCTGGGCGGGCGCTCCGTGGCCGGCGCGGCGGACATGAGGGAATCGCTGGTGGTCGACTTCCTGTCACAGGAAGACGCGGCCAAACAGCGCTCGGTCGCGCTGGAAGAAGCCACCATCGTCGCCATGTATGCCAACAACCGGGCGGCCGAGGCTCTTGCCGCCAACCGGGTGGCGGACGCCTACTGGTGGGCGCGCAAGGCGCTTGAGGTGGAGCCGGGCCTGGCGATCGCCTACAACACGCTCGGTGCGGTGTACCAGGTCCGGGGCGACAACCTGATGGCCGAACGCGCATTCCGCGCGGTGCTGGCGCGCGAGCGCGACAGCGTGATCGCGATGCAGAACCTGGCGCCGGTGCTGGAAGCGCAGGGCAAGACGCGGGAAGCCAGGGACATGCGCGCACGGCTTGCCGCGCTCGATCCGGAACCGCCCTACCATTATTTCCGCGCCGGCGTCGACGCGATGCGCAACGCCGAGTACCGGCTGGCGCGCGACATGTTCCGGCGCGAGGTCGAACGCGCTCCCTATTCGGACCAGTTCCATTACTGGCTGGGCCTGGCGCACCTCCAGCTGGGCGACACCGGGGCGGCGCGCGAGCAGATGGCGCTGGCCGTCGAGAACAGCGTCTCGCGCGGCAGCCGCGATGCCTATTCAAGCAAGTTGCAGCGCCTGAAGGCGATGCACGGGAGAGCGTTGTGAAGCGCGCCGCATTGCTGTTGTGCGTGGCCCTGCTGGGCGGCTGTGCCACGGCCCCGCAGGGCCCGGCTGCAGTGCCGGCGCACCTGTTCGCGGATGCGCGTTTTGGCGCGCCTTCGGAAACGATCGACACCAGTCGGCTGTTCACGCTGAGTCCGGCCATGCACGACTACCTGCGTTCGCCGCGCTTTCGCGAGATGATCCGCAGCGAGGGACGCGAGCGCGGCCTGATCGACGCGCTGTACAAGGAGGGCGAACTCAAGCTCGACTACGATGCCACGGCCACCCGCCCGGCCGCGGAAACCTTCGACCTCAAGTCGGGCAATTGCATGTCGCTGGTGATCATGACCGCGGCGTTCGCGCGCGAACTGGGCTTCCAGGTGACGTTCCAGCAAGTGCGCGTGGATGAGACCTGGAGCCGCCAGGGCGCGCTGTACATGGCCAACACCCACGTCAATGTGGTGCTGGGCTGGCGCATGGTGGACCGGCTCGACAGCAACGAGTTCAGGGAACAGTTCGTGGTCGACTTCCTGCCGCAAAAGGATGCGGCCCACTACCGCACCACGGCGCTGAAAGAGGAGACAGTGATCGCCATGTACGCCAACAACCGGGCTGCCGAAGCGCTGGCCGAGGGAAGGGTGGCGGATGCCTACTGGTGGTCGCGCAAGGCGCTGGAAGTGGATCCGGCCTTCACGATGGCGTACAACACGCTCGGCGCGGTGTACCAGCGCCATGGCGACTACACGATGGCCCGGCACGCGTTCGGCGAGGTACTGGCGCGCGAGCCGGACAGCCGCATCGCGATGCAGAACCTGGTGCCGGTGCTGGAGGCGCTGGGCCACGCGGACGAGGCCAGGGACATGCGCGCGCGGCTGGTCAAGCTCGACCCCGAGCCCCCCTTCTACTTCTTCGAACTGGGCAAGGCGGCGATGGAGCGGCGCGACTACCGCAGCGCGCGCGACCTGTTTGCGCGCGAAGTGAAGCGCGCGCCCTACTATCATGAGTTCCACTTCTGGTATGCGCTGGCCAGCCTGCAGCTGGGCGAAACCGAAACGGCGCACAAGGAGCTGGCGCTGGCACGAGAGACCAGCACCACCGCCGGCAACCGCGAGCGCTATGCCGCCAAGCTCCAGCACATGCGCTCGATGCTGCCGAAGACGCGCCGGCGCTGAGCGACCGCCCGTGCGGCCGGCTCAAGCCGGTCCGTGTCCCCCGAGCCTGTCCGACCACTGGGCGCGCTTCGCATCGAACGGGAGCGTGTGCGCCGGGCTGCTGGATGGCAGCTCGATCAGGCGATAGACCGGTGCGTTGCCCAGCAGCTTGCGGCCGATGCGCGCTGCGGTCCCGCCATTGAATGCGATCGTATGCAGGAGCGGCAGGCTGGCCGCGAGCGCCAGCAGGTCGTTGTCGCGGCGCTCGCGGATGCGCACATCGAGGCTGCCGGCGCGCCTGGCCTCCGCGATCACGTCCCACAGGCCAATGCCGCTGGCCAGCAGCGCTTCGAGCCGCCCGGCATAGGCCAGCGGGACCAGGTCGGTTCCGGCCAGGTCCGACACCAGCCGCCAGAACGCATTGCGCGGATTGCCGTAATACTGGGCATTGGCGAGCGACAGGTCGCCCGGCAGGCTGCCGAGAATGAGTATGCGCGTGCGCGCATCGACCACGGGCGGAAAACCGCGCTTACGTCCAGCTGCTGCCCCGTTCATCCACACTCCCGTGAAAATAGATGCGTACTGTAGCACCGGGCGCGACCGCGCGGGCGGTGTAGAATTTGCTCAACCATACGATGGAGGCCCGGAATGCGCACGATCGACAAACTGCTTGCACAGTACAGCGAAAGCCATTTGAATCCGACCAACGAGCTGATTCATTTCATCTGCGTGCCGGTGATCGTGTTCACCCTGCTCGGGCTGCTGTGGTCGGTGCACTGGGTGCTGGCGGTAGCGGTGACCATCGCCTCGCTGGTGTATTACGTGAAGCTGTCGAAGCCGTTCGCGGTGGGCATGGCACTGATGTCCGGCTTCATGCTGCTGGTGCTGGCGGCGCTGCCGGAACAGGCGATCCTGCCGCTGTCGATCGCCATCTTCGTGCTGGCGTGGGTGGGGCAGTTCGTGGGGCACCAGATCGAGGGCAAGAAGCCGTCGTTCCTTGAGGACCTGCGCTTCCTGCTGATCGGGCCACTGTTCGTGCTGAGCTTCCTGTACCGCCGGCTGAACGTCGCCTACTAGCCATCTGTCGCCCCCGCGAACGCGGGGACCGCTGCTGAGTCCAACGCGGCGGCACTGTCGAGCCTGCCTGTGGCTCAGCAGGGGTCCCCGCATGCGCGGGGATGACGGGCTACATGCTTTTCGGCAAGTAATGACGGAGTGACGTATACTTGCACGGATGTCCTCCCCGATTCTCTTCACCATCGCCTCGCTGATCTGGGGCTCCACATTCTGGGCGATCACCTTGCAGCTGGGTGAGGTTCCGCCGGCCGTGTCGGTGGCCTACCGCTTCGGCCTCGCCAGCGCCATCCTGTTCAGCTACTGCCTGGTGCGTAACGGGACCCTGCGCCTGCCCTGGCGTGCACAGCGCTGGACCATGTTGCAGGGCTTGTTCACCTTCGGCATTTCCTACGTCTGCACCTATATGGCCGAGCAATACGTGGTGTCGGCGCTGGTGGCAGTGCTGTTCGCGCTGATGGTGTTCTGGAACCCGATCTTCAACCGCATGGCGTTCGGCACGCCGGTGACCTGGCGCACCTGGGCCGCCGGCGGCGTCGCCATCGGCGGCGTGGGCATGCTGTTCTTCCATTCGATCTCGTCGAGCTGGAGCAGCATCACGTCCGGCGGCAGCGGCACCTTCCTGGGGGGCCTTGCGCTGGCACTGACCGCGACGCTGGCCAGTTGCGCCGGCAACGTGGTCGTGATCAAGGTGCGCGAGCAGTCAAGCGACCTGATGCTGACAATGGCCTGGTCGATGTTCTGGGGTACCGCCCTTGTCACGCTGTGGGCGCTGCTGAGCGGCCAGCACTTCATGCTGCCGGATGCGCCGCGCTACTGGGCGGGCCTGCTGTACCTGTCGGTGTTCGGCTCGGTGATCGCGTTCTTCGCCTACTTCACGCTGATTGCGCGCATCGGTTCGCAGAAGGCCGTCTACATCGGCGTCATCACACCCGTCATCTCCGTGCTGCTGTCGATCTGGCTGGAGGGCTACTCGCCCGGCCCGCTGGAATGGTTCGGCATGATATTGTGCCTGTCCAGCGTGGCATGGGCGATTGCCTCGCCCGCTCCCAAGCTTGCAAAAAACTGATCAGATAGAAAACAAACATGAACGCATTTACCATCCGCCCCGCCGAACCGGCCGACGTTTCGCACATCTACGACATGATCGTCGAACTGGCCGTGTTCGAAAAGCTCGAGCACCTGGTGGTCGCCACCGAGGCGCTGCTGCACGAGGGCCTGTTCAGCGAAAAGCCATCGGCCGAGGCGATCGTCGGCGTCGAGGATGGCGAAGTGGTGTGCTTCGCGCTGTTCTTCCATAACTTCTCGACCTTCCTGACGAAGAAGGGCCTGTACCTGGAAGACCTGTATGTGAAGCAGGCGCACCGCGGCAAGGGCTACGGCCGCCAGATGCTGATGGCGCTGGCGCGCATCGCGGTGGAACGCAATTGCGGCCGCTTCGAATGGTCGGTGCTGGACTGGAACGAGAACGCGATCCGCTTCTACCAGGGCATGGGCGCGGATGTGATGCCGGACTGGCGCATCTGCCGCGTGACCGGCGACGCGCTCACCAAGCTGGCCGCGGAAGCCTGACGCGCAAAAAAAAAACCACGGCCTGGATCTGCCGTGGATTAACCCATTTGAATGGGGAGGGGAGGCTCTACAGTTCCAATGTAGGGCCTCGCCGATCGGTCCGCTGGATTCTTTACATTTCCTTACCTCTGTTATAGATCGTAACGGAGTCGCGCCTGGGCGTTTCCGGGCGGAAGCCTAGCCTGTCCTGACGTGGGGCGCGCGCCACACGCCGGCATTCACCACGCCGCGGCAGGGATTGAAGCCGATCGAATACGACAGATCGGCCGGGCGGGCAATCTCCCACAGGGCGAAATCGGCCCGCTTGCCTACTTCCAGCGTGCCGATCTCGGCCTCGCGCCCGAGCGCGCGCGCCGCATTGCGGGTCGCGCCCAGCAGCGCTTCCTGCGGCGTCAGGCGCCATAGCGTGCATGCCATATTCATCGCCAGCAGGATCGAGGTCATGGGCGAAGTCCCTGGATTGCAGTCGGTCGCCACCGCCATCGGCACGCCCGCTTCGCGCAGCGCCGCGACCGGCGGCGGAGTGGTGTCGCGCAGGAAGTAGTAGGCGCCGGGCAGCAGCACGGCCACCGTCCGATGCGCGGCCATGGCGGCGATGCCGTCCGGGGTCAGGTGCTCGAGGTGGTCGGCCGAGAGTCCGTTGAATTCGGCCACCAGCCCCGCCCCGCCCTGGTCTGACAACTGCTCCGCATGCAGTTTGACCGGCAGGCCGCGTTTTGCGGCAGCTTCGAACACGCGGCGCGTCTGCGCGGCCGTGAAGCCGATCCGTTCGCAGAAGGCGTCAACCGCGTCGGCATCGATGGTCTCGACCATCCGGCACACCAGGTCGATGTAATCGTCGGGGCGCCCGGCATATTCCGGCGGCAGCGCATGCGCGCCCAGGAAGGTGGTGGCCACGTCCACCGGCAGCACCCTGGCCAGTTCGCGCGCCACACGCAGCATCTTCTGCTCCGATTCCAGGTCCAGCCCATAGCCGGATTTGACTTCGATCGTCGTCACGCCTTCGGCCAGCAGGCTGGCCACGCGCGGGACGCTCTGGCGCAGCAGCTCTTCGTCGCTGGCGGCGCGGGTGGCGCGCACGGTGGACATGATGCCGCCGCCGGCGCGCGCGATATCCTCGTAAGAGGCGCCGTTCAGGCGCGCCTCGAACTCGTCGCTGCGGTTGCCGGCGTGGACGATATGGGTGTGGCAGTCGATCAGGCCCGGCGTCAGCCACTGTCCGCCGCAGTCGTGCACGCGGGCAGTGCAAGGCGCCATGGAGCGCGGGCCCAGCCAGACGATGCGGTCGTCGCGCACCGCAATCGCGCCGTCGCGCAGTTCGCCATAGCCGTCCACCATCGTGGCCAGGTGGAGATTGGTGTACAGCGTGAACATGTGGGTCCTACCTGTCGTAATAGATGTCGACCACGAACACGGAAGCGCGCCCCGCCTCGAGCGTCCAGCTTGCGCCCGACTCGAACGCCACGGTATCGAAACGGACCATGCCGATCCGTTCCTCGCCATTGGCCAGGTCGAGGAAGTCGCCCTGCGCCAGGAACAGCAGGGTCACGTCGCCACGGGGGGCGAATTCCGAAGCGCCGTCCAGCTGGCGCATCCCGAACTGGTGCGTGCACACGCCCTGGCGCGTCATGACGTTGAAGTCGACCGTCGCGGCGCCTGCCAGGCGGGCGTCGATCACGTGCCCGCCATCGAAGGAAATCACCGGATCGTCGTTCGAGAGCAGCACGCGCCGCTCGCCGTCGAAATCGAGCAATACCCCATCGCCTTCCACCAGCGCGAGCGTGCGGTCGATGCCGGGGAAAGCCGAAAACGGGCCGTCCTGCACGATCCGCGCAAGGCTGATGCGCCAGTCGAATTCGTCGAAGCCCGCGGCGTGGGGCGCGACCGCGATCTCGGTGGTGCTGCCGCCGCCGTTCTTCCACGGCGACGCTTCCAGGTTGGCATACGGGATCAGCCGGGTTGTCATGATCAGAACCTCCTGAGTTCCGTGATCGTCTCGCGGAACAGCTGCGCGACCGCGTCCTGCTCCGGATGGCGGCCATCCCGCACCACCCATTGGCCGCCGCACATCACGTGCCGCACCAGGTTGTCATTGCCGCTGAAAATGAAAGCGCCCAGCGCGTCGGTGCGATCGATGCCGTACAGGTTGGGGTGTCCGTCGTCCAGCACCAGCAGGTCGGCGCGCCTGCCGGCCGCCAGCTGGCCGACCGGGCGGCCAGTGGCCTGGGCGCCGCCTGCCAGCGCGCGCTGCCAGAGGAAATCACCGACATTGCGCTCGGCGCCATCCACCGCGACGTTGCGGCGCTGCTGTACCAGGCGCTGGCCATATTCGAGCCAGCGCAGCTCTTCCACCGGGCTTTGCGAGACGTGGCTGTCGCTGCCGACGCCGAAGCGCCCGCCCGCCTCCAGGAATGCTGACAGCGGGAACAGGCCGTCTCCGAGGTTGGCCTCCGTGGTCGGGCACAACCCCGCCACAGCGCCGCTCTTCGCGATGCTTTCGATCTCGCCGGCATCCAGGTGTGTTGCGTGCACCAGGCACCAGCGCTGGTCCACGCGGACTTCGTCGAGCAGGTAGCGCACCGGGCGACGCCCGGAGTACGCGATGCTCTGCTCCACCTCCGCCTGCTGTTCGGCGATGTGGATGTGGACCGGCCGTTGCTGCGGCATGGCGTCGAGCAGGCGGCAGACCTGGGCGATCGACGCCGCGCGCAGCGAGTGCGGCGCAACGCCTACCTCGACCTGGCTGCCGCGCTCGCATTCGAGCGAGTCGATCATCCTCAGGACGTCACGCACATTGGTGCGAAAGCGCAGTTGCTCGGGCTTGAGCTGCTGGTCGCCAAATCCGGAATAGGTGTACAGCACCGGCAGCATGGTGATGCCGATGCCGGTCGTGCGCGCGGCGGCGATCACGCGGTGCGCCGTCTCTGCAGGGCGCGGCACGTACATTTCGCCGTTCGGGTCGCGCTGCACGTAGTGGAATTCGCACACCGAGGTATAGCCATGGCGCAGGCACTCGATGTACAGCTGCATCGCGATCGCTTCCATCTGCTGCGGCGTGATCCTGCGCGCGAAACGGTACATCAGCTCGCGCCAGGTCCAGAAGCTGTCCTGCCCCTCGCCGGCCTTTTCCGTCATGCCGCCGAGGGCGCGCTGGAAGGAATGCGAGTGCAGGTTGACCATGCCGGGGATGACGAAGCGCGCTTCCTCGGCCGTACCCTGCGGCGCGCCCACCGTTACCGCAGTGATCGTGCCGCCACTGTCCCATTCGAGCAGCACGTCGTCGCGCCAGCCGTCCGGGAGCAGCGCATGGCGCGCGAACAGCGCACTCACTTGCGCACCCATTCCAGCGCTGCGCCGGTCATGTCGCGCAGCAGCCCTTCCACCAGCGAAGCGCGGTCGGCGCGATAGCCGAACGGCGCATCCTCGTCCATGTACAGGCACTGGCACATCTCGAGCTGGATCGCGTTGACGCCACGCTGCGGCTGGCCGTAGTGGCGCGTGATATGCCCGCCCTTGAAGCGGCCGTTCACTGCCACCGAGAACCTGTCCTGCCCCTGCGCCACACGCACCACGGCGTCCTGCATGCCCGGCTCGCACGACTTGCCCTCGGCGGTGCCGAAATTCAGGTCTGGCAGCTTTCCTTCGAAGAAGCGCGGCACCACCGAGGCGATCGAGTGGGCGTCCCACAGCACCACCTTGCCATGCTCGGCCAGCAGGCGCTCCAGCTCCGCCTTCAGCTGCGCGTGGTAGGGATGCCAGTACAGCTTCAGGCGCTGCTCGACCTCGGCCTGGGTCGGCTGCTGGCCTTCCAGGTACAGCGGCTCGCGGTGGAAAGTGTCGACCGGGCACAGGCCGGTGGTGTCCATGCCCGGATAGAGATTGGTATTTTCCGGCGGGCGGTTCAGGTCGATCACGTAGCGTGACCAGCGCGCGGCGATGGTGGATGCGCCCATCTCTTCGGCGAACCCGTACAGCCGGTCCAGGTGCCAGTCGGTATCCTGGCGCGGCTGTGCGTGCGGCGTCATGCGCGCAGCCAGGTCGTCGGGGACGTCGGTGCCCACATGGGGCATCGATACCAGCAGCGGTACTTTGCCTTGCCTGAACTTGAAGTCCATCGCTATTCCATCCTTATCCGTACAGCGGCGCGAACAGTCCTTTGCATTGCGCGCCCAGTTCACCATTCACGACCATGCGCTTGGCCGCCTCGATATCCGGCGCGAAGAAGCGGTCCGATTCAAAGAACGGCACCATGGCGCGCAGTTGCGCGTGTACCTGCTCCAGATGGGCGCTGGAACGCAGCGGACGGTGGAAGTCGACACCCTGCGCCGCAGCCAGCAGCTCGATGCCGACGATCACAGCGGTATTGTGCGCCATATCGTGCAATCGGCGCGCCGCGAAGGTCGCCATGCTGACATGGTCTTCCTGATTGGCGGAGGTAGGGATGCTGTCGACGCTGGCCGGATGGGCCAGCGACTTGTTCTCGGAGGCCAGCGCGGCGGCGGTCACATGGGCGATCATGAAGCCGGAGTTCACGCCCGGCTCGCGCACCAGGAACGGCGGCAGGCCGGACAGGGTGGCGTCGATCAGCAGCGCGATGCGGCGTTCGGACAGCGCGCCGATCTCGGCGATCGCCAGCGCCAGCGTGTCGGCGGCGAACGCCACCGGCTCGGCATGGAAGTTACCGCCCGAGATGATGTCGCCGGTCTCCGGGAAGATCAGCGGATTGTCGGTGACGGCGTTCGCCTCGATCAGCAGCGTGCGCGCCGCGTTGCCGATCAGGTCCAGCACCGCACCCATCACCTGCGGCTGGCAGCGCAGGCAGTATGGATCCTGCACGCGCTCGTCGCCGACCAGGTGCGAGGCACGGATTTCGCTATTGGCGATCAGCTGGCGGTAGATGCCGGCGACGGCGATCTGGCCCGGCTGGCCGCGCACCGCATGCACGCGCGAGTCGAACGGCGAATCGCTGCCTTTTGCCGCGTCCAGCGACAGCGCGCCGGTGACGATGGCGCTTTCGGCCAGCCTCTCGGCCATGAACAGGCCATGCAGCGCCAGCGCGGTCGAGGCCTGGGTGCCGTTGATCAGCGCCAGGCCCTCTTTCGCGGCCAGCACCACCGGTTCGATGCCGGCTGCCTTGAGCGCATCCTGCGCGGCCATGTTTTCGCCGTTCACGCGCACCTCGCCCACTCCCATCAGGGCCAGCGTCATGTGCGCCAGCGGCGCCAGGTCGCCGGATGCGCCGACCGAACCTTTTTCGGGAACCGCCGGCATGATGTTGGCGTTGTACAGGGCGATCAGGGTATCGACGATCAGCGGACGCACGCCGGAGAAGCCGCGCGCCAGGCTGCCGATCTTCATCAGCATCAGCAGGCGCACCACTTCGTCGCGCATCAGCTCACCGGTGCCGACCGAGTGCGACAGGATCAGGTTGCGCTGCAGTTCGCCCAGCTGCGCATCCGGAATGCGGGTCTTGGCCAGCAGGCCGAAGCCGGTGTTAATGCCGTAGGCCGGGCCGCCGCGCGCAACGATCGCGTCCACTGCGGCCGCGGAGGCCTTGATATCCGCATAGGCGGCAGGGTCGAGCGAAACTGGCTGGCGCGCAGTCCATGCGTTACGCAGTTCGGTCAGCGTCATCGCGCCGGGCTTGAGGATAAAAGTCATGGTTACTTGATCATTGGAAGGTTGAGGCCGTTGCGCTTGGCGCATTCGACGGCGGTTTCATAGCCAGCGTCCGCATGGCGCATCACGCCGCTGCCGCTGTCGTTGACCAGCACGCGCGCGAGGCGCTTTGCGGCTGCGTCGGTGCCGTCGGCAACGATCACCACGCCGGAGTGCTGCGAATAGCCCATGCCAACGCCGCCGCCGTGGTGCAGCGAGACCCAGGTGGCGCCGCCCGCGGTATTGAGCAGCGCGTTCAGCAGCGGCCAGTCAGACACCGCATCGGTGCCGTCGCGCATGGCTTCGGTCTCGCGGTTCGGGCTGGCCACCGAGCCGGTGTCGAGGTGGTCGCGGCCGATCACGATCGGCGCCTTCAGCTCGCCGTTCTTCACCATCTCGTTGAACGCCAGGCCGGCGATGTGGCGCTCGCCCAGTCCCAGCCAGCAGATGCGCGCCGGCAGGCCCTGGAAGGCGATGCGCTCGCGCGCCATGTCGAGCCAGCGGTGGACCTGCGCGTGGTGCGGGAACAGCTCCTTGATCTTGGCGTCGGTCTTGTAGATATCTTCCGGGTCGCCGGACAGCGCCACCCAGCGGAACGGGCCGCGCCCTTCGCAGAATTGCGGACGGATGTAGGCCGGCACGAAGCCCGGGAAATCGAAGGCGTTCTGCACGCCGGTATCAAACGCGACCTGGCGGATGTTGTTGCCGTAGTCGACCGCCTTCACGCCCATCGCGTGGAAGTCGAGGATGGCCTGCACGTGCACCGCGCACGATGCCGCCGCCGCGTCCTTCAGGCGCGCGTGCTGCGACTGGTCGTGTTGCGCGGCCTTCCATTGCTCGACGGTCCAGCCCTGCGGCAGGTAGCCGTTGATCAGGTCGTGCGCGGAGGTCTGGTCGGTGACCAGGTCCGGCTTGATGCCGCCGGCTTTCGCGCGGCGCACCAGTTCCGGCAGCACTTCGGCAGCGTTGCCGAGCAGCGCGATCGAGACCGCCTCGCGCCGTTCGGTGTGATGCTTGATGAGCGCGATGGCGTCATCGATATCCTTCGCCTGCTTGTCGACGTAGCGGGTACGCAGGCGGAAGTCGATACTGCTTTGCTGGCACTCGATGTTCAGCGAGACCGCGCCGGCGAAGGTCGCGGCCAGCGGCTGCGCGCCGCCCATGCCGCCCAGGCCCGCGGTCAGGATCCAGCGTCCACCCCAGTCGCCGCCGAAGTGCTGGCGGCCCGCTTCCGCGAAGGTCTCGTAGGTGCCCTGCACGATGCCCTGGGTGCCGATGTAGATCCAGCTGCCGGCGGTCATCTGGCCGTACATGAACAGGCCCTTGCGGTCCAGCTCATTGAAATGTTCCCAGTTCGCCCACTTGGGCACCAGGTTGGAGTTCGCCAGCAGGACGCGCGGTGCGTCAGGGTGGGTCTGGAACACGCCGACCGGCTTGCCGGACTGGATCAGCAGGGTCTGGTCGTCTTCCAGCTCGCGCAGCGAGGCCAGGATCTGGTCGTAGCACTCCCAGTTGCGCGCGGCCCGGCCGATGCCCCCGTACACCACCAGGTGCTTCGGATTTTCCGCCACCTCGGCGTCCAGGTTATTCTGGATCATCCTGTAGGCGGCTTCGGTAAGCCAGCTCTTGCAGTTCAACTGGGACCCGCGCGGGGCGCGGATCTCGCGGGTGGCGTCGTAACGCGGATCATGGTCGAGGCTCATACTTGCTCCTTGTATGGAAGCCTTGCAGTCTAGGTTGTCTATACAACCGAGTCAACTTATTTTGCTGCGGCAAGGCGGGGGACGGTCCCCCTCCCCGGTTTACGCTACTTTTTCTCGTACACGGGACGGCCTGCGACCCAGGTTTGCAGCACGGAGGTCGCGTACAGCTCCGACTCCGGCGTGCGGAACAGGTCGCGGTCGATCACGATGAAATCGGCCCACTTGCCCGGCTCCAGCGAACCTAGCATGTTCTCCTGGTGCGCGGCATGCGCTGCGTCGAGCGTGAAGCAGCGCAGCGCCTCCTTGAGCGACATGGCCTGCTCCGGATACCAGCCACCTACCGGCATGCCGCGTGCATCCTGGCGCGTGACCGCGGCGTGGATGCCGTAGAACGGGTTCGGCGACTCGACCGGGAAGTCCGATCCGCACGCGACTTTCGAGCCCTGGTGCAGGTAGGTGCGCCAGGCGTACGCGCCCTTGATGCGGTCCGGGCCCACGCGGTTCTCGGCCATGTTCATGTCGGAGGTGGCGTGGGTCGGTTGCATCGACGGGATGATGCCGATCGACTTGAAGCGCGCGATGTCGGCCGGCGTGACCACCTGCGCATGCTCGATGCGGTGGCGCAGCTTGCCCGTATTGGTCTTCCTGAGCTGGCCGGCCAGCGCGCCCAGCACCTGGTGGTTGCCGGCATCGCCGATGGCGTGCACGTTGACCTGGTAGCCCTTCTTCATCGCCTTGGCGATCAGCGCATTCATCTGCGCGTCATTGTTGAACAGCAGCCCGTGCGTATGCCGGTCGTCGCTGTACGGCGCCAGCATCGCCGCGCCGCGGCTGCCCAGCGCGCCGTCCGAATACAGCTTGACCGAGCGCAGCGCGTAAGTGTCGTTACCGAGGCTGTTCAAGGGGCCGTTCTTCGACAGTGCATCGAAATCGCCGCCGACGCCGCCGATCATCGCGTAGATGCGTGCGGTCAGCTTGCCCGACTGCGCGTATTCGCGATACAGCTTGTCTTCCGGGACGCCGATGCCCGCATCGTGCACGCTGGTCAGGCCCATGCGTGCGATCTCGTCCAGCGAAGTGTCGAGCGTGCGGCGCAGCTCAGCCTCGGTGCGGCGCGGCACCTTGGCGTTGACCAGGTCCATGGCGGCGTCGACCAGCACGCCGGTGGCCTTGCCGTTCGCGTCGCGCACGATCTTTCCGCCAACCGGATCCGGTGTCTTGTCCGTGATGCCGGCCAGCTCCATCGCGCGGCTGTTGGCCCAGCCGGCATGGCCGTCCACGCGCTCGAACCAGGCCGGACGGTCGGAGACCACCTTGTCCAGTTCCGCCGCGGTCGGGAAGCGGCCCAGTTTCCAGACTTCCTGGTTCCAGCCGCGGCCCTGCAGCCATGCACTTTGCGGATTCGATTTCGCGTAGCCCGCGATCGCGGCCAGCGCGGTGTCGAGCGAGGTGCTGGAGGACAGGTCGAGCCGGATCATCATCTCGCCCAGTCCGAACACGTGGCCGTGCGCGTCGATCAGGCCCGGGATCACGGTGCGGCCCTGCATGTCTACCCGGCGCGAGCCGGGCACCTTTGCCGCGACGTCCGCCGCGCTGCCGACCGCAATGATCTTGCCGCTGTCGTCGATCGCCATCGCCGTGAACTGCACCAGCTCATTCTTCGCATTGAGCGTGTAGCCGTTGGCGTTGTCGATCACCGTGCCGGCATGGGCCAGCGTACCAAGGGAAGCCAGGACGGCCAGGGAGCAGTGCAGGAAGGTCGGGCGCATCGGAAGTTCTCCGGTTCAGGAACAAGAACAGGAGTATCGACTTTTGATGCGCGTCAGGCAAGTGCCGGCTCCACGGCCGCGGGCATTACTCCCGTTCCAGCGATATTTCGCGCTCCCGGGCTTCGCGTTCCAGCAGCGTGCGCTTGCGTTCGACACCCCAGCGGTAGCAGGAGAGCGAGCCGTCATTACGCACGACCCGGTGGCACGGAATCGCGACGGCAACCGGGTTTGCGGCGCAGGCGCCGGCCACCGCGCGCGCACCGCCCGCCACGCCGATGCGCGCAGCCAGTTCGGAATAGCAGACCGTCTGGCCGGGCGGAATTGCCCGCAGCGCCTGCCAAACGCGCTGCTGGAAGACGGTGCCGCGCACGTCCAGCGGCAAATCGAGGCCCAGGCCGGGCGACTCGACCATACCGACCACCTGCGCGACCCAGGATTCAAAGCCGGGCTCGGCGCCGATCAGCTCAGCCTTCGGGAAGCGGTCCTGCAGGTTGTTCGCCAGCTGGTCCGGATCGTCGCCGATCAGGATCGCACAGATGCCCCTGGCGGTCGCCGCTACCAGTACCGCGCCGAGCGAGGACTCGCCGATGGCGAACCGGATCGTGGCGCCCGCTCCGCCCGCGCGGTAGGCATTGGGCTGCATGCCCAGCACCGCGTTTGACGCGGCGTAGAAGCGCGCGCTGGAGTTGAAGCCTGCAGCGTAGAGTGCATCGGTCACGCTCGGCGCTGCGCCAAGCCCGTCCTGCAGCTTTTGTGCGCGGCGGGCGGCCGCATAGGCTTTTGGCGTGATGCCGGTATGCCGCCTGAAGATACGGTGGAAGTGGAAGCTGCTCATGCCGCAAGCCAGTGCCAGCTGCTCGAGCGAGAGTTCCACTTCGGACGCCTCGATCAGCCGGCAGGCCTGCTCCACGGTGCGCGCATGCAGCTCGGCGAGCGGCGGCCCGTTCGGCTTGCAGCGCAGGCAGGGACGGAAACCGGCGGCTTCGGCCTCGCCGCAGCTGGCGTGGAATGCGACGTTCTTGCGCAGTGCATGGCGCGAAGGGCAGGAGGGGCGACAGTAGATGCCGGTGGAACGCACGCTGTAGCAGAACGCCCCATCGGCGCTGCTGTCGCGGCGCAGGACTGCGTCCCAGCGCTTGTCGTCGGTATCGAATTCGGTGTCCATCTGGTGCCTCTGTTGACAGTTTCCCGCATCATGCGCGCCGCGCGGGCGGCCTGTCATCTCGCGCCTTGCTTTCAAATTCAGGAAATCGGGTCTGTCCCCATTTTGGGGGTGCTAGAATCCGGCATTATCCAACCATTTCCGGAGCCGACTTGGACCACGCCGCAGCGCAGGATGCTACGCCGATCTTCCAGCGAATCAAGGACTACCTGGTCGGCGAGATCGCCGCGGGCCGCTGGCGGGAAGGCGACGTGATTCCGTCGGAGCAGGCGCTGGTCAAGCAGTTCGGCGTTTCGCGCATGACCGTCAACCGCGCGGTGCGCGAACTGACCGCCGAGCAGGTGCTCACGCGCCGCCAGGGATCCGGAACCTTTGTCGCGCCGCAGAAGGTGCAGGCTACGCTGCTGGAAATCCGCAGCATCGCCGACGAGATCCGCGCCCGCGGCCACGTCCACCGCAGCAGCCTGCAGTTGCTCGAGCGGGCCCAGGCCGACGACACGCTGGCCGCGCGCTTCGAACTGCCGGGCGGCGCCACGCTGTTCCATTCGGTGATCGTCCACTATGAAAACGACCTGCCGATCCAGGTGGAGGACCGCTGGGCCAATCCTGCCTGCGCGCCCGACTACATGCAGCAGCATTTTGCGCAGGTGACGCCGAACGAATACCTGAGCGCAGTGGCGCCCCTGCAAAGCGCCACCTACAGCGTGGAGGCGCTGCCGCCGCCGCCGCATGTCGCGGCGATGCTCGGCATGGGCGCGGGCGAATGCTGCCTGGTGCTGCAACGCTGCACGCGCGGACTGGGGCAGGTGGCCTCGTGCGTGACCATGTGGCACCCGGGGCACCGCTACCAGTTCGCGGGCAGCGTGGGCTGAAACGGGGTGGACGATGGCGCCAGGCCCTTGGCAGCGATGCGGAGGAACCTCGACTGATGTGCTTTCGGCAATCTTTTTATGCAACTCGCCGGCACTGCCGAAAAAAATGGAGTATGATTCCGCCTGTTTCCCCGCCTGGCCCCTCCCTGCCGCGCGCTACCCGCGCCGCCGCCGGTTGAAATCGCGCAATCCGCCACCACATCTGGCTGCGTGACAATCCGACAAGCCGCCAAGGCATATGACCCACCTCTACCGAGGACAACATGAGCGAAAATATCAAACACATCAGCGATGCATCCTTCGAAGCCGACGTACTGAAGTCCGAGCGTCCGGTCCTGGTCGACTTCTGGGCCGAGTGGTGCGGTCCATGCAAGGCCATCGCCCCGATCCTCGAAGAAGTCGCTAAAGAATACGAAGGCAAGATCCAGATCGCCAAGATGGACGTGGACGCGAACCAGCAGGTGCCTGCCAAGTTCGGCATCCGCGGCATCCCGACCCTGATCCTGTTCAAGAACGGCGTCGCCGCCGCGCAGAAGGTTGGCGCAATGGCCAAGGGCCAGCTGACGTCCTTCATCGACAGCAACATCTGATCCGTTTAAGATATGCGGCGGCAGCGCGCCCGCGCTGCCGCTGGTTTTCCAACCAACCCACGTAGTTCCCTCCCCTACCTTTACTTTCCCGTCACGGGACACTCAACACATGCATCTATCTGAACTGAAGGCCATGCACGTCTCCGCTTTGCTGGAGATGGCGATCGGCCTGGACATCGATAACGCGGCGCGCCTGCGCAAGCAGGAACTGATGTTCGCGATCCTGAAAAAGCGCGCCAAGCAAGGCGAACAGATTTTCGGCGATGGCGCCCTCGAAGTGCTGCCGGACGGCTTCGGCTTCCTGCGCTCGCCGGACGCGTCGTACATGGCGTCGACCGACGACATCTACATTTCGCCGTCGCAGATCCGCCGCTTCAACCTGCACACCGGCGACTCGATCGAAGGCGAAGTGCGCACCCCTAAAGACGGCGAGCGCTATTTCGCGCTGGTCAAGGTCGACAAGGTCAACGGCGAATCGCCGGAAGCGTCCAAGCACCGCATCCTGTTCGAGAACCTGACCCCGCTGCACCCGAACGAGCCGCTGCGCCTCGAGCGCGACATG
>DASWYE010000124.1:0-3893 GCA_036405115.1 Telluria sp.
GCGCTGCACGGCTGGACGCAGGCGAGCGCCCGGACTTCCTGCCCGAGACCGCGCACATTCGCGAGGGCGACTGGACCATCGCACCGCTGCCAAAGGCGCTGGAGTGCCGCCGCGTCGAGATCACCGGCCCGGTCGAACGCAAGATGGTCATCAACGCGCTGAATTCCGGCGCGGACAGCTACATGACCGACTTCGAGGATTCGAATGCGCCCAACTGGGACAACCAGATTACCGGCCAGGTCAACATGCGCGACGCGGTGCGCCGCACCATCTCGCTGGAGCAGGGCGGCAAGAGCTACAAGCTGAATGACAAGGTCGCGACGCTGGTGGTGCGCCCGCGCGGCTGGCACCTCGACGAGAAGCATGTGCTGGTGGACGGCAAGCGCGTCTCGGGCGGCATCTTCGACTTCGCGCTGTTCATGGTGCACAACGCGAAAGAGCAGCTGGCGCGCGGCGCCGGCCCGTACTTCTACCTGCCGAAGATGGAATCGCACCTGGAAGCGCGTCTGTGGAACGACATCTTCGTGATGACGCAGGATGAACTCGGCCTGCCGCGCGGGAGCATCAAGGCCACCGTGCTGATCGAAACCATCCTCGCCGCGTTCGAGATGGACGAGATCCTGTACGAACTGCGCGAACACAGCGCCGGCCTGAACGCGGGCCGTTGGGACTACATCTTCAGCTGCATCAAGAAGTTCAAGCGCGACAAGGACTTCTGCCTGGCCGACCGGCCAAAAGTGACGATGACTTCGCCGTTCATGCGCGCCTACGCGCTGCTGCTGCTGAAGACCTGCCACAAGCGCAACGCGCCGGCGATCGGCGGCATGTCGGCGCTCATCCCGATCAAGAACGACCCTGCACGCAACGAGGTGGCAATGGGCGGTGTGCGGGCCGACAAGGCGCGCGACGCGACCGATGGCTATGACGGCGGCTGGGTCGCGCACCCGGGGCTGGTCGCGCTGGCGATGGAAGAATTCACCAAGGTGCTGGGCGATGCGCCCAACCAGATCGGCAAGCAGCGCCCGGACGTGCAAGTCAGCGCGCAGCAGCTGCTCGACTTCAAGCCGGAAGCGCCGATCACGGAAGCGGGCCTGCGCTACAACATCAACGTCGGCATCCACTACCTGGGCAGCTGGCTGGCGGGGAATGGCTGCGTCCCGATCCACAACCTGATGGAAGACGCGGCGACGGCCGAGATCAGCCGCTCGCAGGTGTGGCAATGGATCCGTTCGCCGAAGGGCGTGCTGGACGATGGCCGCAAGGTCACGGCGGAGATGGTGCGCGCAATGATCCCGGAGGAGCTGGCCAAAGTGCAGGAAGTGGCGCCCGATGGGCACGGCCCGAGCTACACGCGTGCTGCGCAGATTTTCGAGCAGATGTCCACGTCCGAGGAGTTCGCCGAATTCCTGACGCTGCCGCTCTACGAAGAAATTTGATCGGGCGTGGCGACGCACTCCCCGCGGACGCGGGACCGGAACTCAGTAAGCAGTTAAGTTGAGGTTGCCGCTGAGGTACGCTCAGCATGGGTCCCGGCTTTCGCTGGGACGACGGAGTCAGAAGGTGTTCTTCCACTCCCTGAGCGCCGCGAACACCTGCACCGGACCCGCATCCGGTGCGATCCGGCCATCCCTCAGCAGCGTCGCCCGGATCTCTTCCGAGCCGCAGCGCAGGAAGGGATTGGTCGCGCGTTCCAGCCCGATCGTGGACGGCACCGTCGGCAAGCCTTGCGCGCGCATCGCCTGCGCTGTGTCGAAGCGTGCGCGCAGCGCCGCATTCCCCGGTTCCACCGCCAGCGCGAAGCGCAGGTTCGATACCGTGTACTCGTGCGCGCAATAGACCAGCGTATCCTCCGGCAGCGCCGCCAGCTTGCCCAGCGACGCCAGCATCACCTCCGGCGTCCCTTCGAACATGCGTCCGCAGCCACCGGCAAACAGCGTATCTCCGCAAAACACCCAGCCGGCGCCCGGCGTCTGGCGCACATAGGCGATGTGCCCGTTGGTGTGTCCCGGCACATCCAGCACGGAAAACGCGAGCGCCGGCTGCCCGAGCTCGACGCGGTCACCTTCCGACAACCGCACCGTCGCGCCCGCAATGGCATCGTGCAGCGGCGCGTACACCGGCACGTCCCACTCGCGCACCAGGTCGCGCACACCGCCCACGTGGTCGGCGTGGTGGTGGGTGGTTAGAATGGCGGTCAGCTCGAGTCCGTGCGACTTGAGGGCGCGCGAGACCGCGTCCGCATCGCCCGGATCGATCGCGACCGCGTACTGCCCGTCATGCGCCAGCCACAAATAATTGTCATGGAAAGCGGGTATGGTGAGGACGTCGAGATCGCCGCGCGGTATAGTCGTCATGTATTCAGGTTCAACAGGAAAAAGGCAGGCATGGACAGCGCGCAATCGCAGGAATCCATTATAGCGCTCGACGGATGGCTCGGAACCGCACCGGGCGCCTACGTGCGCGCGTGGGAGCAGGCTTGCCTGGACGAGCTGACTGCCGACATCTTCGGCTTCAACGCGCTGCAGGTCGGCCTGCCGCAGATCGATGCGCTGGCGGCCAACCGCATGCCGCACAAATGGCTGGCGGCGACCCGCACCTCGTCCGGCGAGCAGCTGGCGGATGTGCCGGGAGGGCGCCAGGTCGCGGTCGCGCTCGACTTTGCCGAGCTGCCCTTCGCTTCGCACAGCCTGGACCTGGTGGTGATGCCGCACGTGCTTGAATTTGCCGAAGAACCACACCAGGTGCTGCGCGAAGTCGAACGCGTGCTCATTCCCGGCGGCCAACTGATCATCTGCGGCTTCAATCCGGCCAGCCTGTGGGGCGCGCGCCAGTACACCGGCCGGCCCCTGCGCAGTCCGTACCTGCCGGCCGCGGGCGAGTTCATCTCTATGCCGCGTATGAAAGACTGGTTAAAATTGCTCAACCTGGCCCCGGCGCGCACCAGTTACGGTTGTTACGCGCCGGCCTACCGCAGCGCGCTGTGGTTGCAGCGCAGCCGCTTCATGGAGCGGGCGGGGCAGCGCTGGTGGCCGTACTTCGGCGCGGTGTACATCGTGCAGGCCGTCAAGCGCGTGAAAGGCATGACGCTGGTCGGACCGGCATGGAACAAGAAAAAGGCCAAGGCGCCGCAGGCGGTGCCGGCCACCAACAGAAAGTAGCAATGACCAAGGTTGAGATTTACACGGACGGCGCCTGCAAGGGCAATCCCGGCAAGGGCGGCTGGGGCGCGCTGCTGGTCGCCGATGGCGCAGAGAAGGAATTGTTCGGCGGCGAGGCGAACACCACCAACAACCGCATGGAGCTGCGCGCGGTGATCGAGGCGCTGGGCGCACTCAAGCGCCCGTGCGAGGTGGTACTGCACACCGACAGCCAGTACGTACAGAAGGGCATTTCCGAGTGGATCCATGGCTGGAAGGCGCGCGGCTGGAAGACAGCGGCCAAAGAGCCGGTCAAGAATGCCGACCTGTGGATGGAGCTGGACGCGGCGCGCCAGCAGCACCAGGTCGACTGGCGCTGGGTGCGCGGCCACAACGGCCATCCCGGCAACGAGCGCGCGGACCAGCTGGCCAACCGCGGCGTGGAAACGCTGCGCTGACGTTTTTTTGCAGCACGGCGATCGCGGCGGCTTGTTATACTTCAGGCCGTCAGTTTCTCCAAAAGAATAATCCATGCGCCAGATCGTCCTCGATACCGAAACCACCGGCCTGAATCCGCGCACCGGCGACCGCGTGATCGAAATTGGCTGCGTGGAGATCAAGAACCGCATGCTGACCGGGAATAATTTTCACCGGTACATCAATCCCGAGCGCGATTCGCACGAAGAAGCGCTCGCGGTGCACGGCCTGACCACAGAATTCCTGAGCGACAAGCCGAAATTCGCCGAGATCGTTGAT
>DASWYE010000125.1:0-2743 GCA_036405115.1 Telluria sp.
TCTTCCGCTTCCGCCTGCACCTGGGCGTTCAGCTTTTCTTCCATCGTCGCCAGCTGCTGCAGGGCTGCCAGCCACTTGCGCTGCGGCGGACGCACTTCGCGGATCATCACGCGGGTCGCCTCTTCGGCGTTGGCTGCCAGGTACAGCTCGGACGCCTTGGCGATCGCCGGCATGGTCTGCGCTTCGTATTCGCGGATCTGGGCCAGCAGGGCCTTCTCTTCCGGGCTGCCGACGGCAGCGAATTTGTCCGACAGGGCCTTCATCGCGACGCCGTATTTGTCGGTCTGCGCCTTGATCTTGACCATTTCCGGCTCCATGTCGGCCGGGTCGGACAGCAGGGTCAGGATGCGCAGGCGGGTTTCACGGTCGCTGACGTTGTCGCGCATCTCGCTCACAAGGCGCGATACGACGCTGTTGACGCTCACGACACGGTCCAGGCGGTCCTGGATCTGCGCCATGCGCACCAGGCCTAGTACGGTAACAATCGCCAGCAGGACCAGCACCAGCGCAAAACCGAGTGCCAACCGCGTCCGGACCTTCATCTCATTCAAATTCATTTCGTCTCTTTTATCGTGAAACACTCATTGATCGAAAATCGCCCGTATGGGCGAAGCGCAGTCAAGCGGGCAGGTCAAACAGGATGCAGAAACTATTGCCGCCCGAGAATAACCGTCAGGATAAATCAAAAAATGACTGCGGATGCAAAATTATTGCTCTAGGGCCAGTATGTTTCGGCACAACAACAGATAATGATTGCTTCGATATGGCTGAGTTAACGTCTGATGGAATGAAGTATGCCCGAAAGATTGCCCGCGGGCAATCTAACATATTGAATTTACAAGCATTTCTGTAGGATTTCCCCCACACTGTCACAATGCCAAGGGAACTGCCGGTCACAGCGCGTGAATAATCACAGCTGGGGCGCAGCCGGGTGGATTGCGGACTAGCGCAGGTGGGCTGCGGCTTCCAGCAACAGGGCCGGGTCGCCCGCCGCGAGCTTCTTGGTGTCGGACAGGGTCTGGCGGAACGCGCGCGCTCCCGGCAGCCCGGCCATCAGGCCAAGCATGTGGCGGGTGACGGAGTTGAGCTTGAGGCCGTGCTGTGCGTGGCGCGCCAGCTCGGCGGCGATGTACGGGATCATCGCTTCCAGCACTTCGGTGCGCGTTTTCGGTACGCTGGCGTCGCCGTAGAAGCGGGCGTCCCAGTCGGCCATGATGTAAGGGTTGTGGTAGGCCTCGCGGCCCACCATCACGCCGTCCACATGCTCGAGGTGCAGCGCCACTTCGTCGCTGGTCTTGATGCCGCCGTTGATGATGATTTCAAGCTGGGGGAAATCGCGCTTGAGCTGGTAGGCGACCTCGTAGCGCAGCGGCGGGATCTCGCGGTTCTCCTTCGGGGAAAGGCCCTTCAGGATGGCGTTGCGGGCGTGGACGATGAAGGTCTCGCAGCCCGCTTCGGCGATGGTGCCGACGAAGTCGCGCACGAAGGAATAGTCCTCCACCTTGTCGATGCCGATCCGGTGCTTGACGGTGACGTCGATCGACACCGCATCGCGCATGGCCTTGACGCAGTCGGCCACCAGCTGCGGTTCGGCCATCAGGCAGGCGCCGAATGCACCCTTCTGCACCCGTTCCGAAGGGCAGCCGCAGTTCAGGTTGATCTCGTCATAGCCCCACTGCTCGCCCAGCTTCGCGGACGTGGCCAGGTCGGCCGGGTCGCTGCCGCCCAGCTGCAGCGCGACCGGATGCTCCTCGCCGGAAAAGCGCAGGTGGCGCTCGACATCGCCGTACACCAGCGCCCCGGTGGTCACCATCTCGGTGTACAGCCAGGTGTGTCGCGTGATCTGGCGGTGGAAAACGCGGCAGTGGCGGTCGGTCCAGTCCATCATCGGGGCGACGGACAGGCGGCGGGATGGCAGGTCTTTTTTCGTGCTCATATATGCAAAGGGGCGCTTGCGCGCCCCCTGGAGAATTCCGCTAGCGCGGGATTGTCATTACACCGCTTCGCGCGATGCCTTCTTGCGCTCGTGCTCTTTCAGGAAGCGCTTGCGCAGGCGGATCGACTTCGGCGTGATCTCGACCAGCTCGTCGTCGTCGATGAATTCGACAGCGTATTCGAGCGACATCTGGATCGGCGGTACCAGGCGCACTGCTTCGTCGGTACCCGACGAACGCACGTTGGTCAGCTGCTTGCCCTTGATCGGGTTGACCACCAGGTCGTTGTCGCGCGAGTGGATACCGATGATCATGCCTTCGTATACCGGGTCGTTGTGGACCACGAACATGCGGCCGCGATCCTGCAGCTTCCAGATCGCGTAAGCCACGGCAGCGCCGTCGTCCTGCGAGATCAGCACGCCATTGCGGCGGCCGCCCAGTTCACCCTTGCTGTTGTCGACCGGTGCGTATTCGTCGAACACGTGCGACATCAGGCCGGTACCGCGGGTCAGGGTCATGAATTCGCCCTGGAAACCGATCAGGCCACGCGCAGGAATCTTGTACTCGAGGCGCACGCGGCCCTTGCCGTCCGATTCCATGTTTTGCAGGTCGCCGCGGCGGCGGCCCAGTTCTTCCATCACGCCGCCCTGGTTCGCTTCTTCCACGTCCACCGACAGCATCTCGAACGGCTCATGGCGCACGCCGTCAACCATCTTGAAGACCACGCGCGGACGCGACACGGCCAGCTCGAAGCCTTCGCGGCGCATGTTTTCGATCAGGATGGTCAGGTGCAGTTCGCCGCGGCCCGA
>DASWYE010000126.1:0-30100 GCA_036405115.1 Telluria sp.
CGTTCAGCTCCAGCGGCTTGTCGAGCGCCTTCTCGGCGTCCGCAGTGGGCAGCGTGATCTGCAGCTCGGTGAACTTGCTGTAGGTGGTGGTCACCATCAGGAAGATCAGGATCACCAGCAGCACGTCGATGAACGGGATCAGGTTGATCTCCGGTTCCTCGCGCTTGCGGCCCCTGCGAAAATCGATCATTTGCGGTCCCCGTGGACGATGTCGACGAACTTCACGGCCTGCTGCTCCATGTCGATGATGAAGCTGTCCACCAGCGCGCGGAAGTGGCGGTAGGCCACCAGCGCCGGCATCGCAATCGCCAGGCCGAAACCGGTGTTATACAGGGCCACGGAAATGCCATGCGCCAGCTGCGCCGGATTGGTGCCGGTGGCGTTCTGCGCGCCGAAGATCTCGATCATGCCGACGATGGTGCCGAACAGGCCCATCAGCGGCGCCAGCGAGGCGATCGTGCCGAGCGTGGTCAGGAAGCGTTCCAGCGAGTGGGCCACGCCGCGGCCGGCTTCCTCGATCGCTTCCTTCATCACTTCGCGCGGCGCGTTCACGTTGCGCAGCGCGGCGGCCAGCACCGTGCCGAGCGGGGAATTGCTTTCCAGCGTAGAGACGATTTCCGGCGTCACCTTGCCGTTGTGGTACACCCGCACCACCTCGTCGAACAACTGCGGCGGCAGGATTTTCGAGCGGCGCAGGTAGATGACGCGTTCGATGATCAGCGCCAGGGCAATGATCGAGGCGATCAGCAGAAACCAGATCGGCCAGCCGGCAGCTTGTAGGATGGCGAGCAACGCAGACTCCATGTCGTGGGGAAAAACGCAATGTAACGTGTCGGATGCACCGGTGCAAGGGGATCGCGGCACGCGAGTGTGGGGTTTTCCCCAAGTAATGAACAGAAACTGTGGATAAGATTGTGAGCAAGGGGTGGCGCACGATTGCAAGTGCTTGAAATTGCTGGATAAATTTTTGAAGATTAAAAATGTGGCAGGATGGCTGGCTGTCCGGAATGCCGGTTTTGCACACAAAATGTGGATAAGATTGTGAGCAATGGGACGACCGCCAGGCAAAGTGTTTGATTCCTAAAGGGAAATTTCCCGTGCGCAAAATTTATGCAACGGGGACAAACCCGACAACGCCGCCCGCTTGTTCACAGTTACCCCCTCAAACTGTGGACAACTTTGTGAAGAACTCTTAAGTCTTTCGCGAAAGTGCTTGATCCGTAAGGGAATTTCAGGTTTTGCCTCAAAACAAGGCATTGTCAATATCCCTTGCAAATCAATGACTTAACTCATTGGCTCCCTGTCCTGGACGTTTTCTGGCCGCTGCGGCCCCTGCATCTCGCCCGCTGTGGACAGCTCGCCAGTAAAATGTCGCAATGCAAACAGAAAACCACGATCCGGCCTATGCCCCAGCGCCCGTCCTGAGCGTCACGGCCTTGAACCAGCAGGTCGCGCGCCTGCTCGAGCGCACCTTCCCGCTGGTGTGGATCGGCGGCGAGATCTCCAACTTCACCCGCGCCGCCTCCGGCCACTGGTACTTCACGCTCAAGGATGACGCCGCGCAGGTGCGCGCCGTCATGTTCCGCGGTCGCGCCCAGTTCGCCGGCTTCACCCCGCGCGAAGGCGACAAGGTCGAAGTGCGCGCACTGGTCACGCTGTACGGCGCGCGCGGCGACTACCAGATCAACGTCGAAGCGATCCGCCGCGCCGGCGTCGGCCAGCTGTACGAAGCCTTCCTGCGGCTGAAGGAAAAGCTCGCCGCGCAGGGCCTGTTCGCCCAGGAGAGGAAACGCGCCGTGCCGATGTTCGCGCGCAGCATCGGCATCGTCACCAGCCCGCAGGCGGCCGCGCTGCGCGACGTGCTCACCGCGCTGCGCCGGCGTGCGCCGCACGTGCGCATCGTGCTCTACCCCGCCCCGGTGCAGGGCCAGGGCGCGGCCGAACGGATCGCGCAGGCCATCCGCACCGCCTCCGCGCGGGCCGAAGTGGACGTGCTGCTGGTCTGCCGCGGCGGCGGCTCCATCGAAGACCTGTGGTCGTTCAACGAAGAGATCGTGGCGCAGGCGATTGCCGCGGCCAGCATGCCCGTGATATCCGGGGTCGGCCACGAGACCGACTTCACCATCGCCGACTTTGCCGCCGACCTGCGCGCCGCCACCCCGACCGCGGCGGCCGAGCTGGCAGCGACCGCGCACGCGGACTGGCTCGCTTCGCTGCAACAGGACGCTACCGACCTGCGGCGCGCGATGATGCGCCGGCTGTCGGACGCCAACCTTGCGCTGGACAGCTACTCGCGGCGCCTGCTCAGTCCCGGCGCGCAGATCGCGCACCAGCGCATGAAGGTCGCAGCGCATGCGACCGCGCTGACGCACGCCGTGCGCGCGCCGTCGCATCGCGCGCGGCTGATGCTGTCGCAACTGGGTTCGCGCCTGTCTGCGCGGGCACCGGATGCCGCCTCCCTGCGCACCGAGCTCCTCACGCGCCAGCGCCGCGCGGCCACCGGCATCGGCACGCTGCTGCGCACGCGGCGCGCCGAACTGGCATCGCTGGCCTCGCAACTGGAGCTGCTCAACCCGCAGCGCACGCTCGAGCGCGGTTACGCCATCGTCACCGACGCCAAGGGGCATGTGCTGCGCAGCCCGTCCCAGATCCGGGTCGGCCAGTCGATCGCCGTACGGCTAGCCGACGGCAGCGCCGAGGTGGGAGTCGCCACGGTGCAGGATCTGCTCGAATAATGCAGCAATCGCATAACCGAATTACAATATCGACCGGTCACCTCCAACAGAAAAAGGACACAAGATGGAACACACCCTGCCGCCACTGCCATACTCGATGGACGCACTCGCGCCGGCGATTTCCAAGGAAACGCTGGAATACCACTATGGCAAGCACCACCAGGCTTACGTCACCAACCTGAACAACCTGATCAAGGGCACCGAGTTCGAGAACATGTCGCTCGAAGAGATCATCATGAAATCTTCCGGCGGCATCTTCAACAACGCGGCCCAAGTGTGGAACCACACCTTCTACTGGAACTGCATGGCGCCGAACGCCGGCGGCGCACCGTCGGGCGCGCTGGCTGACGCCATCAACGCCAAGTGGGGCTCGTTCGACAACTTCAAGGCCGAATTCAGCAAATCGGCGGTCGGCAACTTCGGCTCCGGCTGGACTTGGCTGGTGAAGAAGGGCGACGGCTCGGTCGACATCGTCAACACCAGCAACGCCGGCACCCCGATGACGAATGGCGACGTCGCCCTGCTGACCTGCGACGTCTGGGAGCACGCCTACTACATCGACTACCGCAACCTGCGCGCCAAATACGTCGAGACCTTCTGGACCCTCGTCAACTGGAAACAGTCCGAATCCCTGTTCGCCTAAGTTCCCCAAAAACCGCCTCCGGGCGGTTTTTTTTGCGCCATATCAACCGTGGGGTCAGGTCACGTCCACAGAGTGAAGACCTGGCCCCGCCGCTTGCCACACGGTGCCTGACCCCGGGTGCATCCGGCGCTACTTTCGCCCCGCACGATTGAAACGGGATGGCGAGCCGCTACTTTTCCCGCCGCTTTTCGACCGACTCCCTGCGCTGCCTCAACCCTGGGGTCAGGCCTCGCTTCCCCTTGGTGCCTGACCCCTCGGGGCTGGGCCGGGGCCTGACCCCGTGGTGTTGTGTTGATGTCACGAAATGTCGCGAATTGCACGGAATCGTCGCCAATGATGCTTTTCGTTTATTGCTTGGATAGAATGTGCGGTCAAGGAGAAAATCAATATGTACCGTGTCCTGTTGGTCGAAGACGATGAGCGCCTGGCGTCGCTGGTGACGGAGTACCTGGCCGGCTATGAATTTTCGGTGGAGGTGGTGGCGCGCGGCGACGAGGCGCTCGACCGCTTCAAGCTGGTGTCGCCCGATGTGGTGGTGCTCGACCTGATGCTGCCCGGGATGGACGGGATGCTGGTGTCGCGCCAGATCCGCGAGCTGTCGGAGGTGCCGATCCTGATCCTGACCGCGCGCGAGGATTCCTATGACGAGGTGTCGCTGCTGGAACAGGGCGCGGACGATTTCATCAACAAGCCGGTCCAGCCGCGCGTGCTGCTGGCCCGCCTGCGCGCCCTGCTGCGCCGCGCCTCCGGCAACGGACCCGCCGACGCCGATGTGATGTCGTTCGGTGCGCTCACGATCGTGACCAGCGACCGCACCGTGACCTGGCGCGAGGAGCCCGTCGCGCTCAGCAACACGGAGTACAAGCTGCTGGTGGTGCTGGCCGAATCGGCCGGCCACGTGCTGTCGCGCGATGCGCTGCTCAAGAAGATGCGCGGCATCGAGTTCGATGGCATGGACCGCAGCATCGATAACAGTATCTCCAAGCTGCGCCGCAAGTTCGACGATGCCGATTCGGACAAGATCAAGACCGTATGGGGCGAGGGCTACCTGTTCTCGCCCTCGGCCTGGGCCTGAGCCGCACGCTGCGCCCGTACCAGAGCCGCCGCGCGCAAGCCCGGCGGCTTTTTTGCGCCCGCACCACCGTGCCCGGGACGAAAAAAAGCCCACGGACTATGAAGTACCGTGGGCCAAACGGAAAACCTGTGATCAGCCAGTATGTTATTGGCTTGGCACGACGAATTCATCCGCCAGATGTCGCGCATTTGTCGAAAATTTGTAGCGATGCACATGACGGCAGCCAGCGGCGTATCGGTTGCTGCGCTGCAGGGGATGTGCCTGGGATGGATTTGCTTGCCCGAGGGGCGCAAGCGTCAGTGGCGGCCGGACGTCCGCCCGGGATTACTCGAAAACGGGTGCGATCGACACCGGCGCGTGGTGCGTGAACACCTGGCCGCCCGCCGGCGTTTCGGCGAAGCGGTAGCGTGCAATGCGGAAGTGCTCGACCGCGTCGCCAGGGAAGGCGGCGCCCTGCTCCACGCGCAGCGCCGCGTCCTGAGCGCCATGGCGCAGGCGCACCACGACGTTGGCGTCGTCCTTCGGATAGGCGAAGCGCACGCCCACGCACTTCTTGCCGGCCACCGAGGCGGGCGCGATGTAGCGCTGGTAGGCAAGCGCCTGTTCGCAGGCCGCGCGCAGTTCCGCCGCTTCGTACACGCCGTCCGGCCGTACCGCGACCGAGATGCGCGGCTTGAACGCGTATTGCGCGACGCCCTGGTTCAGGACCAGTGCGGCGTTTTCATCGTATGCGGCCTTCAGCAGCGGGAACACGGTGCGGCCGGTGGCATCCAGCGGCAGGTCCAGCTGCGTCGCCTTGCCGCTCAGGGTGAGCCGGAGCCCATCCAGCGGTGCCGATTTGTCCCTGGGCGCGACCTGCAGGGTGCTTTGCAGGAGCTGTTTCGGCTTGCCGTACTTTTCAAACACGACCATCTGCCGGTAGGCGTCGCGGTAACTGACCCAGCCGCCATCCTGCGCCTGCGCGGACGCGGGGAGGCCCGCCGCCAGCAGCATCGCAAACATCAGCGCGTTGTGTCCGTGAAGTCGCATGTGGTCAGAAGCGGTAAGCCAGGGCTGTGCTGACGGTGGTGTTGGTGGACCGCTCGACAAGCGGGCTGTTGGCTGCATCGCCGCGCAGGCGCGTGACCTGCAGCTGCGACGCCAGTATCCACGACGGCGACAGCGCATAGTTCCAGCGCACGCCGGCGTGCACGTCGCGCAGGCCTCCGCCCGGCGCGTATTCGCTGTAGCGGCTGAGCAGGGCGTCCTCGGCGCTCACGCCGAAGTACGCTGCGTTATGGGCGCGGTTGACGAAGGTGAGGCCGACCGAGGCCGATACCTTGTGGCGCGGCGACAGGTCGGCCGCCAGCTGCTGCAGGTCGATCGTGTAGCGCAAGCCGCGGCGCGCATTGCCGGCGCCGTACCCCAGCGTGTTGTTCACGCGCAGGCGCTGGTTCAGGTAATGGTTGTAGAAGACGCCCGCTTCGACGCGGGTGCCGATGCGCCGCATGCCTTCGAGGCCGGCCGGCTGCGGCAGCTTCTCGGCCGGGAGCAGCCTGTCGCTCTCGCCGGACATCCCGCCGATCCAGTCCCCGGATCCGGAGGCGTCGCGCTCCGGCAGCAGCGTGAGCAGCGGCCCGTATTCCACCGAAGGACGGTCGGACAGGTGCACGCCGGCGCTCATCCCGGAGACGAAGACCCCGTTGCTCCACTGGACCTGCAGCACCGGCAGCGCGCGTTCCTTGCGCCCACGCGCACCGTCCCACTCCGGGGTCGACACGATGCCCAGCCCGACATACATGTCGCGGCTGCCATCTGGCATCGGGTTGTTGGCGGGTGTCTGGGCCGATGCTGCGCCGCAGGCTGCCGCCATGACGAGGACGAGGGACTTGTGCATGTGGTCTGGTCTAACGAGTTCCGATGGCCGACATTTTAGCGGCTACGGACGGGCTCCCCCCAAAAAGCGGTCCGGGCCCGCGCGGGACCCGGTACCGGTGTTTCATTGAATACGGACGGTCTCGCTCGCGAACACGACCTGGTCGTCGGTCCGCTCCATCACGACCATGTGCGCGGCGCTGGTCGCGACCTGCGCGCACATGATGTTCGGACCCGGAACCATGCGCTGGCGGCGCACCGTGACTATCTGGCCGGAACGCAGCGCGCTCGCCAGCGAGATGCCGGCGCACGAGTCGCCCGGGCCCCGGAACGCGGCCACCACCATATTGCGGGAGAAGTCGACCGTCGGCGCCACCGCGCTGCTATTGTGCTCGGCCCACAGGGTGGCCCATGCCGCCTGGTCCTTGACAATCGCGGTGCGCTCGACGTGGACGCCGGAATTTTTGGTCCGGTCGATCGTAGTCAGCGCAACATCGGTCGCGCTCGCGGAGACGAATTCGACCGGCGCGTCGCTGCGGTCGACGATCGCCAGCGCGGCGGGCGCTCCCATCACGGCGGCGCACACTTCCGGCATGGCGGTGGACGCGGAATACGCGACCGTGACTTTGGCGCCCTCGTTGCGCACGTGGTGCAGGTTGATCGTGCCGCAGCCATGCGGGAGCTGGCCGAGGAAGACGCCGACCACCATTTTCTCGCTGAAGTCGACCTTCGGCATCGGCGGCACCGGCGCGTGCCTGCCCATGTGGCTGGCCCACAGCGCGCTGAATTCCGCGCTGTCGCGGACCACGACGTTCTGCGCCTTGGTCACGCCGGACGAATGCTCGAATGGCAGCAGCTCGAAATCGCGTACCGACACCGTCGGCTGCGGATGCGGTTCGCCCACCGCGATCGATGGCCCGGACGGCAGCAGGGCCGGGTTCTGGGCGGGGCTGCTGCCGCCGCACGCTTCCAGCAGCGCCACGGCCAGGAACGGGAAAACATGGACGATTCGGCCATACAACATCATAGAAATCTCC
Source organism: Telluria sp. (assembly GCA_036405115.1). Lineage (GTDB taxonomy): Bacteria > Pseudomonadota > Gammaproteobacteria > Burkholderiales > Burkholderiaceae_D > Telluria. The sequence continues at coordinate 7,345 of DASWYE010000126.1, forward strand.
GGATGCTATTCAGATATGCAGACATCTTATGCAGTCCGCGCCGCAAATTCCGCCCTGACTTGTACTGGGATTGTCGGAAAATTGTAATTGCCGCATCTCGCCCCGCCTCTTATACAATTGATGCATGGAAGTAACTAACCGCCCCGCCACCGCTGTCGCCGCCCTCCGGGCCGGCGAGCCGGCTGCACGCTGCCCATGAACCGGCTGTTCTTCCGTTTCTTCATCCTGGTCATGCTGTCCATCACGGCAGCGACTTTCGTTATCTATTTCGCCATATCGCGCCTGTTCGGCGACCCGCTCGACGATATCGCGCGGCGCCAGGCGGCGGCCCAGATCTTCGTGCTGGAGCAGTACGTCGACCATGCCGCTGCCGACGAGTGGCTCACGCGCCTGAACAAGGTGCGCGAGGTGTCGAACGCAAACTTCGAGATCGTCCCGCTGGCCTCGGCGCGCGCCGCCCTGCCGCCCTCCTCGCTGGACGCATTCGAGCGGGGCGAGCTGGTGGTGCTGCCCAAGGCGCGCGCGTTCTACCGCCGGGTCGACCTGAAAGGCGATCGCTATGTCGGCAGCGACGAGGAGGCGATCCTCGCGCTCGACCTGCCGATCGATATCGACCTGGCGCTCAAGATGGAGGCGGTGCGCTACGTGATCGTGGCGCTGGCGCTGCTGATCCCGATCGCCTGGTGGTCGCGCTCGCACTGGAAGGGCCTGCAGCAGCTGTCCGCGGTGGCCGACGATTTCGGTAGCGGCAACCTGGCGGCGCGCGCGCACATGCATCCGAACGACAGCATCTATCCGCTCGCCGAACGCATCAATGCCATGGCCGGGCGAATCGAGGGACTGCTGGAGGCGCAGCGCAACCTGCTGCACTCGGTCTCGCACGAGGTGCGCACGCCGATCGCACGGCTGGAGTTCGGGCTGGAGCTGCTGCGCTCGGCCGCGCGCGACCCGGCGCTGGAAAAACGCATCGCCGCGATGGAGGGCGACCTGCGCGAGCTGAATGGCCTGGTTAACGAACTGCTTGGCATGACTAAGCTGGACAGCCGGCCGCAGCTCGACATCGGGCAGGTTGACGTGAAGGAGCTGCTGCAGGGGCTGGCCGCCGCGCTGGCGCCTGCGCCGGCGCAGCTCGACATGGAGCTGCCGGACGGTCTGCCGCCCCTGCCTGCCGACCGGCGCCTGCTGGCGCGCGCGCTGGACAACCTGCTGCGCAACGCACAGAAGTATTCGGATGGGCACGTGGCCGTGTCGGCGCACGCTTCAGGCAAGGTGCTCTCGATCACGGTGGAGGACAACGGGCCCGGCATCCCCGAAGAGGAGCGGGAACGCATCTTCGAGCCGTTCTACCGGATCGACCGCAGCCGCGACCGGGCCACCGGCGGCTTCGGGCTGGGCTTGTCGATTGTGCAGAAGGCGGTGGCGCTGCATGGTGGCAGCGTGGAGATCGGCAGCTCGTCGCGCCTCGGCGGCGCCAGCTTCACGGTCAGGATCCCGCGCGCCGGGACGGGCAGCCGCGGCTAACTACGCGGCGAACAAATGGGGACGTACCCCACCCGGGTAGTCCCCATGCTGTCCCTCATGCTGTCTAGCGGACGTGGGTCACGCCATACCACAGGTGTTCCCACCAGTAGTCGCGCGACCGGACGGTTTTCATGCAGGCTTCGTCAACCTTGCCCTTGAAGACGGGATCCTGGCACATGCCGCGTTCCATCGCATGGCGGTGGTTCTCGGCGCGCACCAGCGCGATCGCGAGCCAGACCACCAGGCCCAGCGCCAGCACCGCGATCGACCAGGCGATGTGGTTCACGTAGCTGGTCTCGAACAAGTCTTCGTCGTTCGGTGAAGACTTGTCGAACATGCGGAGGATCCTTTGTTCCTTGTCGTCGCTCATTTCTTGGTAGCTTTTGCCTTTGCAACCAGCGCGTCGAGCACCTGGGTGAACGCGGTCGGGCTGACCGCGCCCGACTGGCTGACGATCGCCGGCGAGGTGACATAACGGCCATCGATGATCACGGTCGGCACGCTCTCGACCTTGTACGCGTTCAGCACCTGCGGCACGCGGCGCAGCTTGGTCTTGACGCCGAACGAGTTCCAGTAGTCCTTGAACTTCTTGGTGTCGATGCCCTGCTTGGCAATCCATTCAAAGATCACTTCTTCGCGGTTCAGGCGCACGCGCTGGACGTGCATGGCGTGGAACACGCGCGCGCTCATCTGCTCGGACAGGCCCATCGCTTCGAGCGTCAGGTGCAGGTGCGCTTCCGGGTCGTTCGGACCGGTCGCCGGCATGTGGACGCGCCGGAACTGGATGTTGTCGCCCTGGCGCTTGGCCCAGCCGGTGATGGTCGGCTCGAGCGCGTTGCAGGCCGGGCAGTGGTACATGAAGAATTCGATCACTTCCACCTTTTTGCCGACTGCCTGCACCGGAACCGGCTGCGCCAGCACGACGTATTCGGAGCCTACCTTGGGGTCGGTCGGCGAAGCGAAGGCGGTGGCGACGGCCATGCCGGCGGCGGCGACTACAAAACGCAGGGAACGCATGTTGAATCCTTTTCTGAACGGTTAAGCGAACGATCGCGAGATTACCATTTTTTCGCCACCCGACGGGCGTCGGGGCCGGTTTTTTGCATTTGCTTACCTCTTTAACGATTGCCGGCGCGCCGCGCCCGGGCCTGTTCCAGCGCTTCGCAGAGCGCCCGGGCGCCGCCGGCAATGCGCGGCGTGGCGCGCGTCAGCTGCTCGGCAGGAACCTCGAAAAGGTTGCCGCGCCTTGCCGCCAGCAGGCCCGGATAGCGCTGCCACATCGCCACCCCGGCATCATCGGGGGTGAACTTCTGGCTGCCGACCACCGCCTCCGGATTCGCCTTCAGCACCGCTTCCAGCCCGACTTCGGGCGCCAGCGTGGGCAGCGATGCAAATACATTCACGCCGCCGCAGACGCGGATCGCGTCGCTCACGATATGGGCGCCCGACAGCGTGTACAGGGGGCTGTCCCAGGCCTGGTAGAACACCCGCACCGGCGGGCGCGCGCCGTAGCGAGCCTGCAGCCCGGCGACCCGGTTCCGGTAGTCGCGTGCGGCCGCGTCGGCCGCCGGCTGCGTGCCCATCAGCTTGCCCAGCCGTTCCAGGCTGGTCGCCACGTCGTCCAGCTTGCGCGGCTCGCTGTAGAACACTGGGATGCCAAGGCGCGCGAGCTGGTCGAGCTGGCGCGCGGTGTTCCCGCTGCGCCAGGCCACCAGCAGGTCGGGCCGCAGTGCCAGCACGCGCTCGATGTCGATGCCACTGTTCGATCCCACCAGCGGCAGCTTCGCCGCGGCGGCAGGATAGTCGCTGAAATTCATCGCGCCCGCGACATGGGTGCCGCCGCCGGCCGCGAACAGCAGTTCGGTGATGTGCGGCGCCAGCGAGATCACGCGCATGGCAGGTTTGCCAAGAACGACTTTACGGCCTTCGTCATCGACCACCTCGATGCCGGCAAGCGCCAGAGCCGGCATCGCCATCAGGGCCAGCGCCGCGGCGCGCAACAGGGATCGCATGTCATTCCTCCAGGTTGATGAATACGGTGCGCCCGCGGTGCGCGAGCGCTTCGACCGGGTGCCCGAGGCAGTCGGACAGCAATGGGGCGCGCATGACTTCGTCCGCCCTGCCCGCACTCCAGCGGCCGTCGCCGTGCAGCAGCAGCGCATGGGTGGCGGCGCCCCGGATCATGTTCAGGTCATGCGACACCATCACCACGGTACGGCCACGATCGCGGCACAGCCCTGCCATCAGGCGCATCACCGATACCTGGTGCGCCAGGTCGAGCGCACTGGCAGGTTCGTCCAACAGCATGAGCGGGGTGTCCTGGGCCAGCAGCGCCGCGATTGCCACGCGCTGGCGCTCGCCGCCCGACAGCGTGCGCACGTCGCGCGCTTCCAGCGGCAGCACGTCCAGCGCGCGCAATGCCTCGCGCGCGGCGCGGTGGTCGTCGCTGTCTTCCCAGTATCCTTCGGCCTGCCAGGGGTGGCGCGCCATCAGCACTGTCTCGATCACGCGGTAGGCAAACGGGTCGCTGCGCGACTGCGCGAGGTAGGCGCGCTCGCGCGCCAGCGCGGACAGCTGCCACTCGGCCAGCGGGCGCCCGCGCACCAGCACGCCGCCACGCTCGGGCGTACGCAGGCCGGCGAGTGTGCGCAGCAAGGTGCTCTTGCCGGCCCCGTTGCGGCCGATGATCGCCCAGCATTCGCCGGGGCCGGCCTGCCAGTCGAGTGCATCGACCAGAGTCCGGCCACCGGCATCAAGGCCCAGTTTCGCGGTTGCGATCATCGCTTGCGCATCCTTAGTTGATGAAGCTGGAACAGGAACACCGGCACCCCGATCAGCGACGTCAGCACGCCGACCGGCAGCTGCTGCGGCGCGAGCACGGTGCGCGCCAGCGTATCGGCCAGCACCAGGAAGGCGCCGCCGCCCAGCGCGGCCGCCGGCAGCAGTATGCGGTGATCGGCGCCGAAAGCCTGGCGGCAGGCGTGCGGCACCACCAGGCCGACGAAGCCGATCGCACCGGCGGTCGTCACGGCCGCGGCAGTGAGGATGCCAGCCAGCGCAAACAGCATGCGGCGCAGGGCGGCAACGTTCACGCCCAGCGCTGCTGCCCCTTCCGCGTGCAGCGCCAGCACGTTCAGCGCGCGCGCGCGCCGGCCGAGCACGATGCAGGCCAGTGCCAGCGCGATCCACGGCAACACGCGCCAGCCCGCGCCGGCCAGGTCACCGACCATCCAGAACACCATCCCGCGCAGGCGCGACTCCGGGGCGATCGACAGCAGCAGCGTGACCAGCGCCATGCAGGCCGCCGACAGGATCACGCCGGTCAGCAGCAAGGTGGACGAATCGCCGGACAGCTCGCGCTGCAGGTGACCGTCCAGGTCGCGCCGCGCCAGCAGGTACAGCAGCAGCGAGATCGCGAGCGCGCCGCCCAGCGCCGCCAGGTCGACCAGCCACAAGGCGGTGCCGGCCAGCAGCGCCGCCAGCGCACCCACCGCCGCGCCGCTCGAGATGCCCAGCACGTAGGGATCGGCGAGCGGATTGCGCAGCAACGACTGCATCATCACGCCTGCCAGCGACAGCGCGGCGCCAACAGCAAACGCGCTGGCGGCACGCCCGAGGCGCAAGTCCAGCAGGCTGGCCGAAAGACCGGAGGGCTCTCCGGACAGGACCGATTGCAGTGCGCCCGGAAACTCGGACAGGGGGATCGGCACTGAGCCGACCACCGTCGAACCGAGCAGCACGGACAGCGCCAGCAGCGCCATCGCGGTGGCGATCCTGCGCTGTCGTACCGCACTGCCCATGTGCACGCCGCCTTCCATCAGAAGTCGACCCGCGCGGACAGCTTGAGCTGGCGTCCGTCACCCGGATAGATGCCGCTGCGGCAGCCAAAAGCCTGGCTGAAGTACTGGCGGTCGCCCAGGTTGAGCGCGTTGACCGCGAACTCCCAGCGGCCGTAGGTGCGCGCGTAGCGCGCATCGACGGTGGCGAACGAGGGCATGCGCGCGGCGCAGCTGTTGTCGAAGTCGCTGCCGTAGCGCTGGCTGCCGGTCCACTGGACGCCGACATCGAAGCTGTGCGTGTCGCCTGGGACCCATGCAAGGCGCGCGGACACCGTGTGCTCCGGCACCAGTACCATTTCGCGTCCGGCATTCTGTCCCGCGGTGAACCGGGCGTCCACCTGCTGCGCGTGGGCCGTCACGGTCCAGTCCCTGGCGAAGCGCAGGCGCGCGCCCAGTTCGAACCCCTGCCGGCGAGTGGGATCGAGGTTGGTGTTGGCGCCCCATCCGATGGTCGGGTCGAAGAAGATCTCGTTCTCCAGCTTGTGGCGGAACGCGCGTACCGTGAATTCACGCGAAGGCGTGCCGATCGTGGCGCCGATCTCGAGGTCGCGCGAGGTCTGCACCTCCAGCATGCCTGACGAATCGCGGAAGCTGTTCTCGTCCGCGTTCGCGACGCGGTAGCTGCTGCCGGCCTTGCCGTACACCGAGAACCCGGGCGCGACGTCAAAGCTGCCCTGCAGTTCCCAGGCGTTGTGGGACTGGCGGGCCGATTCCGCGGCTGGGTTGAAAGCCAGCGGGTCGGCATAATCCTTGTCGAATTGCTCGCGCCGCGCGCCGGCAGCCACGCGGGCACGCTCCCACCGGATTTCGTCGCGCAGGTAGAGTGCGCGCGACAGCTGGCGCGCGTCGGCCCTGGAGAAGTCGGACAGGGTCTTGCGTTGCCAGCGCATCCAGTCGAAGCCGGCGACCAGTTCATTCCTGACGCCGTCCCATTGCGACAGGTGGCGCAGGCGGGGGGAGAACTGGTCCTGCTCCGTGTCGTAGCGCATTGTCGATTCGGTCGGGCCGGCGCCGAAGTCGCTGAAGTAGCTGGAGGCGACCGTCTTTTCGCGGTGCGACAGTTCGGCCGCCAGGTCGAATGCGCCAAGGCGGTATTCGGCAAACGCGGTGGCGCGGTCGGAATCGAGCGAACCGAAGTCGTCCGGCGTGGCGGCATGGCGCGGATCGGCCTCGAATTGTGCCAGCGTGAGCGAGCCTGGCAATTGGGAGTCCTGGCGCGCGCTGTCGATGCGCAGGCCGATGCGGCCGCCGTCCAGCAGCCACTGGGCGCCGCCCGAGAATGCGTCGAGTTCAAAGCGGTTGTGGCGGCGGTAGTTGTCGGTGCGCAGGCCGGTGACGGCGGCATCGAGTGCAAAGCCGTTCCAGCTGGTGGCGCCTGACACGCGCAGGTCGCGGTAGTCGAAGCTGCCGGCCTCGGCGCGGATGGTGGCGCGGCTGGCGCCCTGCTCCGGGCGTTTGGTGACGATCTGGATCACGCCGCCGCTTGCGCCTTCACCATACAGCACGCTGGCGCCGCCGCGGATGATTTCGATGCGCTCGATGGTCTCGACCGGGATGTTGGCCAGGTTGGAGTTGCCGAGTTCGGCGTCCGACATGCGTACGCCGTCGAGCATCACGACCATGTTCTGGACGCTGTTGGCGCCGAAGCCGCGCAGGTCGAGAGCGAAGTCGGGAGAGCCGTCCAGGCTCTGGCGACCGGTGACGGCGCCGAGCTTGCGGATTGCTTCATTGGCGTCGGCGACGCCGGCGCGGCGGATCTCGTCCGCGGTGATGATGGTCGCGCCGGGAGGAGCGAAGCCCGGGTCGGCGGCAAAGCGCGCGCCGGTCACGGTGACAGTCGGGAAGGCCTGGTCGGCCAGCGCAAACGGCATCGCGCCGACACTGATGGCAAGGGCGAGCACCGGACGGCGCAAGGCAAAAGCTGGAGTCATTTGTTGTACAGGGTTCGAGTGTGCACCCGGCCCGCGTCCCCGCAGGCCAGATTCAACGGAAGGCGCGCGAGCGCTTCCACCTGTCCTGGCCGGTATCCGGGCTCCAAGCGTCAACCGTTCCGCCTTCCTGCGCGAACGCAGTGGCTGTCGGAGCGGCCTGCCGCCAATTGATGGCGGCGCTTGTTTACCGTTGCGGGGGCAGCACACGTTGGCCGCTGCGCGGAGCGCGGGCGGCGTTGTGTTTCCCGTTTAACTGCACGCGAGGGGACGCGTGCGGGCACCAGAACGGCGTCATTATAGCGCGCGGGCGATGCGCCGATACCCTTTTACCAACAGGGATTAGGGCCGCGGCTGCCTAGCTGCCGCGCTTGCCCCGGGCCGCCTCTTCCGCCTTGGCGGCGGCGATCGCGGCAGCCCGCTCGGCCTTTTCCTGCATCTCGGCGGCGTGGCGCGCAAGGCGCTCGGCGCGCGACTGCGGCGTCTCCAGGCTGATGCGCCCGAGCGCGCCGCTGCGGTAGTCATGCAGCAGCACGTGCGCGGACTTTTCGAAATCGAGGTCGCCGCCCTTGACGCGGAAGCCGCGCTTCATGCCAACGCCCTCCACCACCGCCACGCCGTCCATGCCGGCCGTCTTGAGACCATAGCGCGCGGCCAGCAGGTTCGGATAGCGTTCCAGCAGCACTTCGGCCAGGAACACCGCGACTTCTTCCTCGATCAGCGCGTTCGAGCCGATCGCGTGGCTGGCGGCCAGCATCAGGCCGTCGCTGTCCATGTCGATCTTGGGCCACATCAGGCCCGGGGTGTCGATCAGGACCGTGTGCTGGTCAAGGTAGATGCGCTGCTGGGTCTTGGTGACAGCCGGCTCGTCGCCGACCTTTGCCACGCGGCGCTTGAGCAGCGCGTTCATCAGCGTCGACTTGCCGACGTTGGGAATCCCCATGATCATGATGCGCAATGGCTTGGTCGGCACGGCCCGGTGCGGCGCCAGCTGCTTGCACAGGGTGACGATGCGCGCCACGTCGGACGGCTTCTTGGTCGTCATCGCGTAGGCGGTGACGTTGTCCTGCGCGTTGTAGTAGTTCGCCCACAGCGCCGTCGCCACCGGATCGGCCAGGTCGCTCTTGTTGAGGATCTTGAGGCAGGGACGCTGGCGGAATACCCGCATGCGCTCGACCAGCGGATTGCAACTGGCTTCGGGCAGGCGGGCGTCGAGCACTTCGATCACCACGTCGGTGTCGGCCATCGACTCCTCCGCCTTCTTCTTGGCGGCGTTCATGTGGCCGGGGAACCATTGTATCGACATGCTGTGACTTTCCGGGAAAACGTGGGCGAAACCGCTATTTTAACTGGGCAGCGGCGCCAGCGCGCGGCGGCTCATTCCAGGCCGGCCAGCACCTTCAGGTGCGCGACCACGCTGCGGCCCAGCGCCGACAAGGCATAGCCGCCTTCCAGCGTACTGACAACGCGCCCCTGCGCGTACAGCCGCGCGACCTCCATCACCTCGCGCGTCAGCCAGGCGTAGTCCGCTTCCACCAGCGCCAGCCCCCCCATGTCGTCCTCGCGGTGCGCGTCGAAGCCGGCCGAGATGAACACCAGTTGCGGCTGATGGGCGTGCAGCGCCGGCAGCCAGTGTTCGCGCACCAGCTGGCGGATTGCCTCGCCATTGGTCGCCACCTTCACCGGGATGTTCACGAAGTGGCGGTCGAGCGGCTCGGGCTCGGTGTACGGGTAGAACGGATGGCGGAAGAAGCTCGCCATCAGCACGCGCGGATCGTCGGCGAAGGCCTCGGCGGTGCCGTTCCCATGGTGCACGTCGAAGTCGACGATCGCCACCCGCTCGATGCCGTGCACCTCGAGCGCATGGCGTACCGCGATGGCGATGTTATTGAAGAAGCAGAAACCCATCGGCGCCTCGCGCGTCGCATGGTGGCCCGGCGGGCGCACCAGGCAGAAGGCATTCGCGATCGCGCCTTCAATCACCGCATCGGTGGCGGCCACCGCCGCGCCGGCGGCGCGCAAGGCCGCGCGCCAGGTGTGGCAGTTCATGATGGTGTCGCCATCGATCGCGTAATACGCTCCGGGCTCGGTCGGCGCGTTGTCGCGCACCAGCGCGATCGCCGCCCCGGAATGGTTGCGCGCGATGTCGGCCAGGTCGGCCAGCGGCGCCTCGCGCCGTTCGATCAGCCCCTCCAGCCGGGCCAGGATCAACTGGTCCTCGATCGCCTGCAGGCGCAGCGGCGATTCGGGGTGCCAGCTCCCCATCTCATGCTTGCTGCAGTCGGGGTGGGAATAGATTGCTGTGTTCATCTCTGCGGTACTTAACGGGGCCGGCGATCTCGCATAGAATCGTACCACGACGCACTATGCCCGAATACCAAGCCAGCGAGAATCCATGTTTACCAAACTTCATACTGTAGCGCGCCAGGTTGGCCAGATTGTCGTCGGCAAGGACATCCAGGTGCGCCAGGCGCTCACCTGCCTGCTGGCCGGCGGCCACCTGCTGGTCGAGGACGTGCCCGGCGTCGGCAAGACCACGCTGGCGCATGCGCTGGCCATCTCGCTCGGCATGAAGTTCAATCGTGTCCAGTTCACCAGCGACCTGCTGCCGGCGGACGTGGCGGGGATTTCGGTGTACGAGCGCGAACGCAATGGCTTCGTGTTCCATCCGGGGCCGATCTTCACGCAGGTGCTGCTGGCCGACGAGATCAACCGCGCCACGCCAAAGACCCAGTCGGGACTGCTGGAGGCGATGGAGGAACGCCAGGTCACCACCGATGGCGTGACGCGCGCGCTGCCGGAACCCTTCTTCGTGATCGCGACGCAGAATCCGGCCAGCCAGGTCGGCACTTTCCCGTTGCCGGAATCGCAGCTGGACCGCTTCCTCATGTGCCTGTCACTCGGCTATCCCGACGCCGCGGCCGAACGCGCGCTGCTGATGGGCGAGGACCGGCGGAGCATGCTGCAGTCGCTGGCGCCTGCCATGCAGCCGGAAGAACTGCTGGCCGCGCAGCGCTCGCTGCGCGAGATCCACACCTCGGCCACGCTGGTCGATTATGTGCAGGCGCTGGCGCAGGCGTCGCGCCAGAACGGCATGTTCGCCGAAGGCCTGTCGCCGCGCGCCTCGATCGCACTGCTGCAGGCGGCCCGCGCCTGGGCCGCGCTGGAAGGCCGCAACCACGTGATCCCGGAGGACGTGCAGGCGGTGCTGGTGCCGGTATGCGCGCACAGGCTGCGTCCGCTCAAGTCGGCGCACGGCATGGCGCTGGCCAGCGCCGACCTGGTGCTGCAGTTGCAGGCATCGGTGCCGGTCTAGCCCCACGATGGCGTTCTCGCTCGCCCGGCTGGTACGCAGCAAAGCCGACCGCTGGCTGTTCCGGCTCGACGTGCCCGACACCGGCACGGTCAGCCTGAGCCGGCGCCGGGTGTTCATCGTGCCGGCCCGCGCCGGCGCCGGCTTCCTGGCGCTCATGCTGGTGCTTCTGATCGGATCGATCAACTACTCGCTCGGCCTGGGCTACGCGCTTACCTTCACCGTCGGCGCCTGCGCAGTGGTGGACATGATCTTCACCAACCGCAACCTGGTCGGACTGCGCCTGTCGCCGGGCCGTGCCGCGCCCGTGTTCGCCGGCGAGGAAGCGCGTTTTGAACTGAACCTGGCCAATCCCACAGCACGCGACCGCTATGCCGTGTGGCTGGACCGCACCGACGCGCGCGTTGCGCGCCACGTTGCCGACGTGCCGGCGCATGGCAAGGCAAGCGTAGTGCTGGCCGTGCCCACGTCGCAACGCGGCTGGCTGGACGCGCCGCGGCTGCGCCTTTCCACCCGCTTCCCGCTCGGCCTGTTCCGCGCCTGGGCCTACTGGCGGCCGGACACGCGCATACTGGTCTACCCTTATCCGGAAGCGGTGGCGCCGCCATTGCCGATGGCCAGCCGCGATGGCAGCGACGGCGGCGGCGGCGCCGGCAACGAGGACTTCGCCGGCATCCGCAGCTACCAGGCTGGCGATCCGCTGCGCCGCCTGGCCTGGCGCCAGATCGCCCGGCTCGATCCCGAACTGGGCGGCCAACTGGTCACCAAGAACTTCGAAGGAGGTTCGATCGAGGACCTGGTGCTCGACTTCAGCCTGCTGCCACGCAGCCTCGGGCTGGAACAGCGCCTGTCACGCATGACGCGCTGGGTGCTCGACGCCGAATCGCGCGCCCTGCCTTACGCGTTCCGGCTGGACGGGACCGAATTTCCACCGGCCGTCGGCGAGGCGCATCGCGCAGCCTGCCTGCGCGCGCTCGCCCTGTACGGCGCCGGCGGGGAGCGCGCATGATCGCCGCGCTCAGGCAGGCCACCGCACGGCTGACGCGCGACAAGGCTGACGCCTTGCTGCTGCTGTTTGGCGCGCTGATGGTGCTGGCGCCCCATTTCGGCCACCTGCCGCCCTGGATTTCCGGCGTGTGCCTGGCCACGCTGTTGTGGCGCGCACTGATCACGGTGCGCGGCACCCGCATGCCGCCGGTGCTGCTGCTGCTGCCGATCGCGCTGGGCGCGATGGCGGGGATCTACGCCACCTTCCACACCCTGCTCGGCCGCGACGCCGGCGTGGCGATGCTGGTGCTGCTGGTCGCCTTCAAGATGTTGGAAATGCATGCGCGGCGCGACGTGTTCGTGGTCGCCTTCCTGTGCCTGTTCCTGGTGCTGGCGAACTTCTTCTATTCGCAAAGCATCCCGACCGCCCTGATGATGATCGCCTCGGTGATCGTGCTGCTCACCGCGCTGATGTCGTTCCAGTTCACCGGCACCCAGCCTCCCCTGTTGCAGCGCCTGCGCTCGGCCGCCACCATGTTTGCGCTGGCGGCGCCGGCTGCCATCGTGCTGTTCCTGGTGTTCCCGCGCATTCAGGGGCCGCTGTGGGGGATGCCGGGGGATGCGTCGGCCGGCCGCACCGGTCTGTCCGACGAGATGTCGCCCGGGAATATCGCGAGCCTGGCGCAGTCCACCGAAGTGGCGTTCCGGGTGCGCTTTGCCAACAGCGCGCCCGCGCATCGCCAGATGTACTGGCGCGCCTACGTGCTGGGCCACTTCGACGGCCGCACCTGGACCCGCGAACGGCGCAGGTTCAGCACCGACATCCCCACGGTGCGGGTGCGGGGCAATCCGGTCGGCTACGAGGTCACGCTGGAACCGGGCAATGGCCGCCGCATCTTCACGATCGACCTGGCGCCGCAGGCGCCCCGGGTGAGCGGCAACCCGGTGCGCATTTCGCCGGAAGTGGAGCTGAGTGCGACCTATCCGGTTTACAACCGGGTGCGCTACAACGCGCTCTCGTACCCCGAATACACGCTGGGCGCGGTAGGTGGATTGCGCGACCATGCACGCTGGCTGCAGCTTCCGCCGGATGGCAACCGGCGCGCCCGCGCATGGGCCCTGACACTCTCGCAGCTGCCTGCTGCCGAGCGCGTGAACCACGTGCTGCGCACCTTCCGCGAGCAGCCCTTCAGCTACACGCTGGAACCGCCCGTGCTGGGCAGCGACACCGTCGACGAGTTCCTGTTCGCCACGCGGGCCGGGTTCTGCGAGCACTACGCGGGCGCTTTCGTATTCCTGATGCGTGCTTCCGGCCTGCCCGCGCGCGTGGTCACCGGCTACCAGGGCGGCGAGCGCAATCCGGTGGACGAGTACTACACTGTGCGCCAGTCCGATGCGCATGCGTGGGCCGAAGTATGGCTGGATGATCGAGGCTGGGTGCGCGTCGACCCGACCGCGGCGGTGTCGCCGGAAAGGGTCCAGCGCGGCATCGCAGCCGCGCTGCCGCAACCTGCGCCGTTCGGGATCGAGGGACTCGGCCCGCTGCTCGACATCAGCAACAACGACTCGCTGCTGGCACAGCTGCGCTTCCGTTTCGCCGCCATCAACAACGAGTGGAACCAGTGGGTGCTCAACTACACGCCCGCGCGCCAGCGCAGCTTCATGGACAGCCTGTCTACGATGTTCGGCAACCTGCGCATGCTGGCTGCAATCGCGGGCGCGCTGCTCCTGTTGTACACGGCGCGCGAATTGCGGCGCCAACGCTTGGTCGACCGCGGCGATGCGTTATACTTGGCCCTGACCCGCCAGCTTGCGCGGCGCGGATTCCCCCGCCAGCCGCACGAAGGCCCTTCCGCTTACGCCGCGCGCCTGCGCGATAGCGCGGGGGACAAGCTTGGCAACATCGATGCAATCGTCCGCTTCCTCTCGCTGTACAGCGAGTACAAATACGGCCCGGGCGGGCGCGACGCGGCCCTGGTCGCGACCATGAAACGTACGTTGAACGAATCACGATGAATTTCAGGCAGCACGTCCTCCTCCCCCTTATCGCCTCCTCCCTGATGCTGTCGCCGATGTTGCCGAGCTCCGCTGCGAACGCGGCGGCGTCGCCGACATCGCAAAAGGCGGCACCCGCCAAGGCGCAAAAGAAGAAAGCCGTCGCCAGGAAGGCCCGGGACAAAGCGCGCGCCAAACCTGCGCAGAAAAGCGCGGCGCCAAAGATCGACTACGCCGGCAAGCAGGTCGACCTGGCGCAGTGGGACAGCGTAGCCCTGTTTGCGGACGACATGGTCAGGCGCCACGGCTATGCGCGCGAAGAGATTGACGCCCTGATCGCCCAGGTGCGCTTCATCGATTCGGCGGTGCAACTGGTCAAGCCCATGCCTCCGGGCAAACCAAAGAACTGGCAGGTGTACCAGGGCCGCTTCGTCGAGCCGATCCGGATCAAGGCCGGGGTGCGCTTCTGGGACGCCCACGCCGAGCTGCTGGCGCGCGCAGAAGCCGAATATGGCGTGCCGGCCGAGATCATCGTTGGCATCATCGGCGTCGAGACGATCTACGGCCGCGACACCGGCCGCTTCCGCGTGATGGACGTGCTGGCCACGCTGGCCTTCGCCTATCCGGACACACCCAACCGCGAAGCGCGCATGGCCTTCTTCCGCAGCGAACTGGAAAACACCCTGCTGCTGGCGCGTAAATTCAACAGCGATCCGTTCGAGCTGCGCGGTTCGTTCGCAGGCGCGATCGGCATGCCGCAGTTCATGCCGGGTAATATCCTCAAGCTCGGTGTCGATTTCGACGGCGACGGCGCGATCGACATACGCCAGTCGGCGGCCGACGCCATCGGCAGCGTCGCCAACTTCCTGGTGGAGCACGGGTGGCGACGCGACCAGCCGGGGGCGCTCGCCTACCCGGCCAAAGTCAGCGACGATGGCAGATGGGAAAAATTCATCAATGCCGGCCTGTCGGCCTCCAGCACCGCCGAGGAACTGGCGCTGGCGGGCGTGACCTCGCCTGCGTCCTTGCCTGCCGGTGAGAGATTCGGGCTGGTCGACCTGCAAAATGGCTTCGACCCAACCGAATACTGGCTAGGCACGGATAACTTCTTTGCCATTACCCAGTACAACCGCAGTTACTTCTACGCCATGTCCGTGATCAATCTCGGACGCGCGGTCCGCCAGGCCCGCGGCGCCTGACCCTCGCGCGCACCGGTACGCCCGGTTCCTCAGGAGTGTGCAAAGATGGCATCTCTGCTAATTTACTTTGCCGGGGAGTCTTGCGCGGGCGCCGCAGTATGTAATTGTCTGTAACGACATTTCACTAAAGCACCATACTTGAGGTGTGATAAGGCCTGCCCCAAGTTTGGCATTGCTTCTGCGCACAACTCGATATATCGGAGGCAATCGCCACGCCGCCACTTTAAAGTCAAAAGTTGTCTTTAAAAACAACCATTGCAAAAGTGGTTTTGTGAGAGAATTGCATCAAGGCTATGTTGCGAATGGACAACAATGTTTCGCGTAAAAGGCCGCCGATGTTGCTGTCAGGTATCCGAGCGGGAAAAGCTTGTACAATTGTGTATATATTTTAAAAAGAAAATCACCCGGAAACACATTGCCTGACAGCCATTACGAAGTCCTGCATCCCAAAGCTGCAAGCCCGAGTATTTGACTTACGCAAGACAACTGACAAAGGAATTTGACATGACGAACCAAGTCGGCATTGATATGAACAACGATTCGGAAGGTGATGACCTGTTGCAATACAATCCGAACCGTCTGCTCGACACGCTGATCGAGAACCTGCGCCTGAAGAACGACGCAGCGTTGTCGCGTGCGCTGGAAGTGGCGCCACCGGTGATCTCCAAGATCCGCCACCACCGCCTGCCGGTGGGCGCATCGCTGCTGATCCGCATGCACGAAGTATCGGACCTGTCGATCCGCGACCTGCGCTACCTGATGGGCGACCGCCGCAACAAGTTCCGCATCAGCGACAAGCAGTTCAAGCCGAAAGACACCGGCGACCAGGCCAAGACCGAACAGAAGTAAGCAGTCCGGCCCGCGCCTCCATTGCGGAAGCACGGGCCGAGATCAATCAGGCCGGGAACACACCGGTCGACAGATAGCGGTCGCCGCGATCGCAGACCACGAACACGATGGTCGCGTTCTCCACCGTCTGCGACACGCGCAGGGCGATTTCACAGGCGCCCGCAGCCGAAATTCCGCAGAAGATCCCCTCCTCCCGTGCCAGCTGGCGCGCCATGTTTTCGGCCGCGGCCTGGCTCACGCTTTCTACCTGGTCCACGCGCGAACGGTCGAAGATCTTTGGCAGGTAGGCTTCCGACCACTTGCGGATGCCCGGGATCTGCGAACCCTCTTCCGGCTGCGCGCCGACGATGCGCACTTCCGGGTTCTGCTCCTTCAGGTACTTCGACACGCCCATGATGGTGCCGGTGGTGCCCATCGCGCTGACGAAGTGCGTGATGCGCCCCTCCGTGTCGCGCCAGATCTCCGGGCCGGTGCCCGCGTAATGCGCCTTCGGGTTATCGGGATTGGCGAACTGGTCGAGGATCTTGCCCTTGCCGTCGCGCTGCATCTGCTCGGCCATGTCGCGCGCGTATTCCATGCCGCCGGTTTTTGGCGTCAGGATGATCTGCGCGCCGTAGGCAGCCATGCTCTGGCGCCGTTCGACCGTCAGGTTATCGGGCATCAGCAGCACCATCTTGTAGCCGCGCACCGCCGCCGCCATCGCCAGTGCGATGCCGGTATTGCCGGAAGTGGCCTCGATCAGCGTATCGCCCGGCTTGATCTCGCCGCGCGCCTCCGCGCCGCGCAGCATGGAAATCGCGGCGCGATCCTTGACCGAGCCGGCCGGGTTATCGCCCTCCATCTTGGCCAGGATGATGTTGTTGCGCGCGGCAGCGTCGGCGCCGGGGATGCGCATCAGGCGCACCAGCGGCGTATTGCCGATGGTGTCCTCGATGGTCTTGTAAGCCATGTGTGTCCGTTTTGCGTGTGCCAAAACGTCCATTCTAATCCGTTCCGCCGGCACGCGTACGGCGCCGGCACCCGGGGATTGTCCCCGCGCCGCTCAGCGCAGCGGGATCGGGTAGGTGGCCACGCTCACGTTGCCATCCTTGTCGACGGCCTGCACGCCGAAGAAGTAGTTATCCTTGGACAGCTTGATGCGCGCCTCGGTGACGTTGCCGACCCACTGGCTGCCTTCCCACTGCGCAGCGCCGGTATCGCGCCAGACCACGCGGTAGCCGGCCAGGTCGGGTTCCCGGTTGGGCTGCCACAGCAGCACCGTGTCGTTCTCGAGCTGGCGCGTGCGCACCTGCACGTTCTTCGGCGCGGCGGGCGCCAGCGCCAGCGACGCCAGCGCAGCCGCGTTCACACGCGTCACCTTGGCGATGTAGTTGTAATCGTTGTATTCGACCAGGTCGCCGATGGCGTTGCCGTTCTCCGTGCGCAGGTTCTGGTGCTGGTGGTCGAAGTCCTCGTTGGGCTCCGAGAAGCGCAGCGCCGCGTAGCCCTTCTCCAGGAACGGCATGTGGTCGCCGCCGCGCAGGTAGCGGTCGGCGCGGTTCACCACCGTCACCCTGAAGCCGGGGTTATAGCGTTCGCCCACTTCCTTCACGTGGCGAGCAAGCTGGCGCGGCAGCGAATCGTTCTCGCCGCCGGTCGCGACCAGGCCGCGCACCGGATCGCTCATCTCCTTGACCGCCGGGATGCCCTGCGCGAACAGGCGCACCTGCTTGTCGTCGACCCGGCCATCGTCCGCGCGCGAACTGCCGATAATATCGTTGGTGAACATGCCCGCGATATCGAGCTTCTTCTCATGCGCCCGGGTAGCCCAGTGGCGCGCGCCGATCAGTCCCTGCTCTTCCGCAGCCACCGCCATGAACACCAGCGTCGCATCGAACTTGTGCTTCGCCATCACACAGGCCAGCTCCATTACCGCCGCGGTGCCGGAGGCGTCATCGTTGGCGCCGGGCGCCTCACCGGTCGCATCCATCACATCCGAGTTGCGCGAATCATAGTGCCCGCTCACCACGTACATGCGGTCCTGCGATTCCGCCTGCGTACCGGGCAGCGTGGCCACCACGTTGACGATCTCGGTCGGGCGCGAAATGCGCGCCGAGACGGGCGCCACGTGGCTGTCGAACGCCACCTGCAGGCGCCCGCCGGCGGCCGCGCCGCAGCGCTCCAGTTCCGCCTTGATCCAGCGCCGTGCAGCGCCGATGCCGCGGGTTTCCGACTGCGTATCCGACATCGTGTGGCGAGTGCCGAAGCCGGCCAGCTTGCGCACGTAGGCTTCGATACGCTGCGGCGAGACCTCCGCCAGCACCTCGTCGATCTGCGGCTGGCGTTTCGCCATGTCCGGTGCCGGGGCGACCGGCGCCGCGGCAGAGGCGGTGCAGCTGGCGGCGAGCAGGACAAAGGCATGGGCAAGGCGGGACGGGCGAAGCGATCGGCGCATGTTAGGGTTCCTCCTAGAAAGATCCACCTATCATCGCACGGCGCAGCGCGAGCGCCAAGACGCACACAGAGCGCGCCAAAAAAGAAACCGCGCACGCGGCGCGGTGTCCATACATCGGGGGCAGCGACAGGGGATCAGTCCTTGCCCGCTTTGGCCGGCCTGGCCTCGCCTTTCATCTCCGCGGCAGGAGCGCCGGCCATCGGCTTGCCATTCACCACCAGTCCTGCCGCCGACAGGCGCATCGCGGCCTTGTCGCCGATGCCTTTCACGCGCTGCTGGAAGTCGCCCCAATCCTTGAAGTCGCCGTTCCTGGTGCGCTCGTCGAGGATGGCCTTGGTCTTGGCCGGGCCCAGGCCCTTCACCCCGTCCAGCGACGCCGCATCGGCCTTGTTCACATCGACCTGCGCGAACGCCATCCCCATGGTTGCCACCAGTGCCGCGACGGCCACAATCAATTTCCGGATCATAAAGTTCTCCATCAAAAAAATGCAGTCAGGGAGCGGCGGGCGCCGCCCCAGCGCAACAACGCGCCACCCGCCGCAGCGTTGACTTCGGCTCCCGGCGCCGGTATCAATTCCCGCGACCTTCCTCCCAGCATTGAGTTCCGGCCCCCAAAACCAGTATCAGTGGCATATCCTTCCGGCCGCGTCCTCCGCCGAAGTATCACTTTCCACCACCGGGGTCAGACCCCTTCTTCGGATTTCTCCGACACAAAAATCCGGATCATTCGCGCTAAAGTCGCGCAGCGCGCTACGCCGACGCCAAACTTCGCAGCTGGTAGCGCCATCCAACACCTGGGGTCAGTCACCTTTTTAGGAAGGCGCCGAACGCTTTTGTAGGCAGCCGTCCTAGCGAAGTATCAATTCCACGCGCGAAGCGCTGAATGGCAGCAATTCCAGGGCCGAAACGATACCGGGGCCAGCGCCGCGCGGTGGCGGTGACTGACCCCGGTAGTGGGATTTGATACTTGGGAGGGGGAAGTTTTTTTACGAAGGGAACAGTTCTTCGCGGGTGACGGTGGCGGTGCCGAGCTTGCCCACGACGATGCCGCCGGCACGGTTGGCCATGACCAGTGCGTCAGCCATCGGCATGCCGGCGCCCAGCATGGCGGCCATCGTGGCGATCACGGTGTCGCCCGCGCCGGACACGTCGAACACTTCGCGCGCGTCGGCGTGCATGTGCAGCACCTCGCTGGCGGTGTACAGGCTCATGCCTTCTTCGGACCGGGTCAGCAGCAGCGCATCCAGCTTCAGCTGCTCGCGCAGCGCCTGGGCTTTTTCGGTGAGCTGCTCTTCGCTCTTCCAGCTGCCGACAATGCGACGCATTTCGGATTTGTTCGGGGTGATGATGCTGGCGCCCGCATACGGAGTGAAGTCGTCGCCCTTCGGGTCGACCATGACAACCTTGCCGGCCGCGCGCGCCGCTTCGACCATGTGCGCGACGTTGACCAGCGCGCCCTTGTCGTAGTCGGACAGGACAACGACGTCGAAGTCGGGCAGCAACGCGTTGAACTGCGCGAGCTTGTCGCGCAGCGTGGTGTCGCTCGGCGCTTCTTCGAAGTCGATGCGCACCATCTGCTGCTGGCGCCCGATCACACGCAGCTTGACGATGGTGGAGATGGTGTCGTCATGCTTCAGGTAGCTCCGGATGTGCGATTCGGACAGCAGTTGCTCCACTTCGGCGCCCGCTTCGTCCTTGCCGATGATGCCGAGCAGGCCGCACGAGGCGCCAAGCGCGGCGGCGTTGCGCGCGACGTTGGCGGCGCCGCCCAGCCGGGCTTCGCGCTTTTCGATGCGCACCACCGGAACCGGGGCTTCCGGCGAGATGCGGCTGACGTCGCCGAACCAGTAGCGGTCGAGCATGACGTCGCCGACCACCAGGATGCGGACGGTGCTCAGGTCGGGGGCGCTGATCGACTGGTGGGATTCGGCGGTGAGGAGGCGGCTTGGTACGGTGGTGTTCATTGCGTTTTGTTGGGCTGGCGGATGCGTCGGTTTCTATTGGCTCAGTATGGGTCCCGGCCTTCGCCGGGACGACGTACTAATTCATGACGTTCAGTTCGTCGGTGCGGCGCGGCGGGTAGGTCTCCCACCGGCTGCAGCCCGGACACTGCCAGTAGTACTGGCGCGCCTTGAAACCGCAATGGCTGCACTGGTAGCGCGACATCTTCTGCGTGTAGCCGTGCACCAGGTTCTTCACCGTCGACAGCTCTTCCCAGATGTGTGCCGGCGCGTCCATCAGGCGCGCTTCCAGCAGCTTGTCCAGTCCCAGCAGGGTCGGGTTGCGGCGCAGCTCTTCGCTCACCAGCGCGCGCGCGGCTTCGACGCCATCCAGTTCGATCACGGCCTTGAACACCACTTCGATCAGGTCGATGGAGGACGCTTCGGCAAGGTAGGAGCGCAACAGGTTGACGCCTTCCTGCGGCCGTCCGACGGCGCGGTAGCCATCCATCAGGCGCTGCGCGACCAGCGCCACGTGCGGCACCGATTGCTGTTCGACGCGGCGCCAGGTGACCAGCGCGCCCTCGATGTCGCCCTTGGCCAGCTGCGCGTCGCCCGTCAGCATGGTCGCGCGCACGTTGTTGCGGTCGGCCTGCACTGCCTTGTCCAGCAGGGCGAGCGCTTCGTCGGAGTTCATGCGCACCAGCGCGTCCTGCGCCAGCTCGCAGTAGAACTGCGCTATCTCCTTCTGGCGCGCGCCGGCGCCGGACTCCTGCAGCCCCCGCGCCGATTCGATCGCGCGCTCCCACTCCTTCTCGCGCTGGAAGATCTCCAGCAGCGCACGGCGCGCCTGCGCGCCGTACTGGGTGTCGAGCAGCTTGTTGAAGGTCTCTTCGGCGCGGTCCAGCAGGCCGGCCTTCAGGTAGTCCATGCCCAGCTCGTACTGCGCGTGCGCCTGCTGCTCCTGCGGCAGGTCCGGGCGCGAGAGCAGGTTCTGGTGCACGCGGATGGCGCGCTCGATCTCGCCGCGGCGGCGGAACAGGTTACCCAGCGCGAAGTGCATGTCGGCCGTCTCGGGATCGTGCTTGACGATCTCGATGAAGGCGTCGATGGCCTTGTCCGGCTGGTCGTTGAGCAGGAAGTTCAGGCCCTTGAAGTAGCCGCGCGGGAGCGTGCGCGATTCGGAGACGAGGTGCTTGATGTCGACCCGCGCCGCGATCCAGCCAAGGCCGAAGAAGACGGGGATACCAAGCAGCCACCAGAGTTCATAATCCATGTGCGTATTCAGTTCTTATTGTTGCGATGCCGGGAGCACGGCGCCGGCGCCGTCGGGCTGCGGCTGGACCGCGCCCTTGCGTGCATTGCTTTGCAGTTCTTCGATCGTTTTGGTCTGGCGCGTGCGCTCGCGGCGATGGCGGAACACGGTCGGGGTGACGGCCAGGATGCCCAGCGCCGCGCCGGCGACGAAGGACACCAGCAGCATCAGCACCAGCGGGCCGCGCAGCTCGTAGTTGAGGAACAGGTTCAGGTCGACCTCCTGCGTGTTCTTGAGCGCGAAGCCGAAGAACAGGATGAACAGGATGACGCCGAGGATGGTGGAGATGAATTTCATCGGTGCGGGTTCGCTGGGGGTGCCAAAGTGTGCAGTTTGGCATAAGTATGCGTATTCATAAAGGGGATGGCCACTTTAGCGATCCCGCGAGCTCAGCAGGGGTCCCCGCGTGCGCGGGGATGACGGTGGGTGTGCTGGCACCGGCAATAAAAAAACGGCGCCGAAAGGCGCCGTTCCTGTGACCACTGACTTCAGTCTTCGATGATCGGCTGCCCGACCATCGCATCAACCCGCTCGCGCAGCTGCTTGCCCGGCTTGAAGTGGGGCACCCGCTTTTCAGGCACCATCACCTTGTCGCCGGACTTCGGATTGCGTCCGATCCGCGGCGGGCGGCTGTTGAGGGCAAAGCTGCCAAAACCACGGATCTCGATGCGCTGACCGGTCGCCAGGGCGTTGGTCATGGCATCGAGGATGGTCTTGACCGCATACTCCGCATCTTTCGCCACCAGCTGAGAATATCGCTCAGCCAGGCGGTTGATCAGCTCGGACTTGGTCATCTGGTCGATTCCGACAGATTATTGCTTGTCGAACTTGGCTTTGAGCAGCGCGCCCAGGCTGGTGGTGCCCGAAGCTGCGTTCGCGTCAGCGGCCGACATCTTCTGCATTGCTTCAGCGGTGTCAGCGTTGTCTTTCGCCTTGATCGACAGCTGGATCGAACGCGCCTTGCGGTCGATGTTGATGACCATTGCTTCGACAGAGTCGCCAACCTTGAAGTGCGTACCGGCATCTTCCACGCGGTCGCGGGAGATTTCGGAAGCGCGCAGGTAGCCTTCGACTTCGTCCGACAGCTGCACCACAACGCCTTTTGGCTCGACCGACTTGACGGTGCCGGTGACCAGCGAACCCTTGTCGTTCATTGCAGCGAAGTTGTTGAACGGGTCGCCTTCGAGCTGCTTGACGCCCAGCGAGACACGCTCACGCTCCACGTCGATTGCCAGCACGACTGCTTCCAGCTCGTCGCCCTTCTTGAACTTGCGCACGGCTTCTTCGCCGGTTTCGGTCCAGGACAGGTCGGACAGGTGCACCAGGCCATCGATGTTGCCTGGCAGGCCGATGAACACGCCGAAGTCGGTGATCGACTTGATGGCGCCCTTGACCTTGTCGCCCTTCTTGTGGGTCATGCCGAACTCGTCCCATGG
>DASWYE010000127.1:0-25593 GCA_036405115.1 Telluria sp.
ACCGACAAGGCCAGCGCGCTCGAACTGATGCTGGAGTTTCCGTCCGTCGTGAAGCGCCCTGTCCTGCTGGACCGGGAGCAGAACGTGCACGTCGGCTTCTCCGACGACAAGTACCGCGAGATTTTCAAGGCATGAAGACCCCGTCCCGCACCCTCGCGCTTACCGAAGAACTGATCTCGCTGTCGTCGATCACGCCGGACGATGGCGGCTGCCAGCGCCGCATCATCGAATTGCTCGAACCGCTAGGCTTTACCTGCGAGACCATCACCAGCAACGGGGTGACCAACCTGTGGGCGCGCAAGGGAACCCACGCGCCGGTGCTGGCATTCGCCGGCCACACCGACGTGGTGCCGACCGGCCCGGCCGCCAAATGGACGTCCGATCCGTTCGTACCGGAGATCCGCGACGGCAAGCTGTTCGGCCGCGGCGCCTCGGACATGAAGACCTCGCTCGCGGCGATGGTGGTGGCGGTGGAGGAATTCGTCGCCGAGAACCCGGGCCACAAAGGGTCGATCGCCTTCCTGGTCACCAGCGACGAGGAAGGCGACGCAGTGGACGGCACCGCGGTCGTGGTCGAGATGCTGAAGGAACGCGAGGAGATGCTGGACTACTGCATCGTGGGCGAACCTACCTCGGCGCACATCCTCGGCGACACCATCAAGAACGGCCGCCGCGGCTCGCTGTCCGGCCACCTGGTCATCAAGGGGATCCAGGGCCACATCGCCTACCCGCAGCACGCGCGCAATCCGATCCACCAGGCCGCGCCAGCGCTGGCCGAACTGGCAGCCGAACACTGGGACGAAGGCAACGAATACTACGCGCCGACCTCCTTCCAGATCTCGAATATCCGCGCCGGCACCGGCGCGAACAACGTGATCCCGGGCGACCTGTGCCTCGACTTCAACTTCCGCTTCTCGACCGCCAGCACGGCGGACGGGCTGGAAGCGCGCGTGCACGCGATCCTCGACCACCACAACCTCGAGTACGACCTGCAGTGGACGCTGTCCGGGCGCCCTTTCCTGACGCCCAAGGGAACCTTGTCGGACGCGGTCTGCCAGGCCATCTGCGACGAGACCGGCGTGCACACCGAACTGTCCACCACCGGCGGCACTTCGGACGGCCGCTTTATCGCTGATATCTGCCCGCAGGTGATAGAATTCGGGCCGCCCAACGCCAGTATCCACAAGATCGACGAGCACATCGAAGTGCGCTTCATCGATCCGCTCAAGAACATCTACCGCCGCACGCTGGAAAAACTGCTTTCCTGACCGGGGACCACCATGAACAATACGCCTTTCACCACCGTCCGCGACATCCTTCGCTACGCCGTCACCCGCTTCAATACCGAGGGCCTGTCGTTCGGCCACGGCAGCGCCGATGCGCTCGACGAAGCGGCCTACCTGATCCTGCACACGCTCAAGCTCCCGCTGGACAAGCTGGAGCCGTTCATGGACGCGCGCCTGCTGCCGAACGAGATCGACAAGCTGGTCGCGACCATCGAGCGCCGCGCCAAGGACCGCGTGCCCGCGGCGTACATCACCAACGAGGCCTGGCTCGGCTCCTACAACTTCTACGTCGATGAGCGCGTGCTGGTGCCGCGTTCCTTCATCGCGGAGCTGATCCCCGAGCAGTTCTCGCCGTGGGTACAGGACCCTGACTCCGTGGCCAACATCCTTGAACTGTGCACCGGCTCCGGCTGCCTCGCGATCCTGCTGGCAGACTCGTTCCCAGCCAGCGTTGTCGATGCGGTCGACATCTCGCGCGATGCGCTGGCAGTGGCCGAGCGCAATGTGCGCGAGTACCAGCTGGAAGGCCGCATCAACCTGATCGAGTCCGACCTGTACACGAACGTGCCGTTCAAGAAGTACGACATCATCGTGTCCAATCCGCCGTACGTGAACTCGACCTCGATGTCGCGCCTGCCGAAGGAGTACCTGCACGAGCCGCAGATCGGCCTGGATGGCGGCAAGGACGGCATGGACCTGGTGCGCAAGATCATCGCCGGCGCCGCCGAGCGCCTCACGCCGGAAGGCATCCTGATCGTCGAAATCGGCAACGAGCGCGAGTTCGCCGAAGCCGCCTTCGGCGAGATGGGCCTGACCTGGGTCACCACCAGCGCGGGGGACGACATGGTCTTCCTGCTCACCGCCGAACAACTGCAGACCGTTTAATGATCAAGTTTTCCAATGTCAGCCTGATGCGCGGCGTGAAGCCGCTGCTCGAATCGGTTGACCTGACGCTCAACCCCGGCGACAAGATCGGCCTCATCGGCGCCAACGGCGCCGGCAAATCCAGCCTGTTCGCCATGCTGCGCAACGAGCTGCACCCGGACCAGGGCTCGATCGACTTCCCCGCGCGCTGGCGCATGGCCTACGTGGCGCAGGAGACTCCGCCGCTGGACCGCGCCGCGCTCGACTACGCGATCGACGGCGACGTCAACCTGCGCCGCCTGCAGGCGGAGCTGGAGCGCCTGGAAGGCGAACCGCACACCGACGAAAACGGCATCGCGCTGGGCGAGGTGCACAGCGCGCTGGCCGATGCCGACGCCTACACCGTGCAGTCGCGCGGCGAGCAGCTGCTGCTGGGCCTGGGCTTCACGCTCGACCAGATGAAGCAGCCGGTGGCCAGCTTCTCGGGCGGCTGGCGCATGCGCCTGAACCTGGCCCAGGCGCTGATGTGCCCGTCCGACCTGCTGCTGCTGGACGAGCCGACCAACCACCTGGACCTGGATGCGATCATCTGGCTGGAAGACTGGCTCAAGCGCTACACCGGCACCCTGATCATCATTTCGCACGACCGCGATTTCCTCGACGAGATCGTCAACGTGATCGTCCACATCGACGAGCGCAAGCTGAAACGCTACTCGGGCAACTACAGCGCGTTCGAGCGCCAGCGCGCAGCGCAGATGGTGCTGGCGGCCAGTGCGATCGAGAAGCAGCAGCGCGCCCGGGCCCACCTCGAGTCCTACATCAACCGCTTCAAGGCCAAGGCTTCCAAGGCGCGCCAGGCGCGGAGCCGCATCAAGCAGCTGGCCAAGATGGAGGAACTGGCGCCGCTGCGCGCGGCGGCCGAATTCTCGTTCGAGTTCCGCGAGCCGCTGGCCGCGCCGAACCCGCTGCTGGTGCTGGAGGACGTCGATTGCGGCTACCACACCGAGCACGGCGACAAGGTCATCGTCAGCCACGTGAACTTCTCGCTGCAAAGCGAGCAGCGCATCGGCCTGCTGGGCGTGAACGGCGCCGGCAAATCGACCCTGATCAAGACCATCGCGGGCGAACTCAAGCCGCTGGCCGGCGAAGCGACGGTCGGCAAGGGCCTGGTGATCGGCTACTTCGCCCAGCACCAGGTCGAGATGCTGCGCCATGACGAGTCGCCGCTGTGGCACCTGGCCAAAATCGCGCCGACCGTGCGCGAGCAGGAGCTGCGCAACTTCCTCGGCGGCTTCAACTTCCCCGGCGACATGGTCACCAGCCCGATCCGCCCGTTCTCGGGTGGCGAGAAGGCGCGCCTGGCGCTGGCACTGATCGTCTGGCAGCGCCCCAACCTGCTGCTGCTGGACGAACCGACCAACCACCTGGACCTGGAAACGCGCGAGGCGCTGACGATGGCGCTGGCGCAGTTCGACGGCACGCTGGTAGTGGTGTCGCACGACCGCCACCTGCTGCGCGCGACCACCGACCAGTTCATCATCGTCGCCGACGGCAAGCTGATGCCCTTCGACGGCGACCTGGACGACTACAAGGACTGGCTGTTCCAGACCAAGCTGGGCAAGGGCACCTCGGTGCTGCCGGCGGCGGGCAAGGAGAACAAGACCTCGTATCCGGCCTCCTCGCCGGTGGCGCCGCCCCCTGCCATCGACCGCCGCGACCAGAAGCGCCAGGAAGCGGAGCAGCGCCAGCGCGTGGCCGCGATCCGCAAGCCGCTGGAGTCGAAGATCAGGAAGCTCGAGGAGCAGATCGCCAAACTGAATGCGACCAAATCCGACGTTGACGCGCAACTGGCCGACCCGGCCATCTACGACGCCGCCAACAAGGACAAGCTCAAGGCGCTGCTGGGCGACCAGGCCTACGTTACCCGCGACATCGGGAAACTGGAAGAAGAATGGCTGGCGCTGCAGGAGCAGCTGGAGGCGGCCGCCTAGGCCGTATGCTGGCGCGGGCCGGCCGACCTGCGCTTGATGGCCATCAGCTTGTCGATGTCCACCAGGACCAGGCGGCGGCCTTCCGATTCGCCCAGCCCCAGCAGGTAGTCGGCATTGTTTGACGCGCCCGGCACAGGGCTGATCTGGTCCTGGCGCAGCTGCACGACGCCGGTCACGCCGTCCACCACCATGCCCATCACGCAGTTGTTCAGCTCCAGGATGATCACGTCCGTGCCCGGGTCCGGCGGAGCGGGAACGCCCTCCACCGCTGCGCGCATGTCGACGATCGGCATGATCACGCCGCGCGAGACTGCCACGCCATTCAACATCTCGCCGCCACTGGCGACGCGCTCGAGCGACTGGAGCATGCGCAGTTCCTGCACCTTGTTGAACTCGAGCCCGTACTCGAGTCCACCCAGCGAGAAGCTCAGGAATTCCATCGTGCCCGTGCTCGCGCTCGCAGGCTTCTTCGATACGCTCGTTTCCATGGGACGCGTTCCTTGAAGTGGAGCCTCATCCTACCTGTACCGGTCGGCTCATTTGTTGACTGCAATCAATCAATTCCCTCCTTGCAATGACTTCCGGTATCATTGCATGAGTAATATGCAGAAAATATAATAACTATCAGGGAACTGCAATGTATCAATGGCTGCAACGCCTGCTTGCGGGCGGCACCACCCGTTCCACGGAAAATAACGGAATACCCGGAACGCAACTGCTGGCCGATCCCGCCCCGGCGCCGCGCGAACCTGTATCACCATCGCCAGCGGATCCTGCGCAGGTAGCCGGCGGGAGCGGCATCCTGTTCGAAAAGTCGGACCATCTCAACCGGATGTGGAACAGCTGGGCGTTCGGCGCCGACGGCGCGGAAGTGCTGGAGACCAGCGCGGCCGAGGACGCGGTGCTCGCGGCCGTGCGTGCCGTGGTGAGTTCGCAGCAGTCCGGCACGGCGCTGGTGCGGCGCATGCCGGGCCTGATCCCGCAACTGCTGCAAAGCCTTCGCAGCGATAACTTCTCCGGCGCACAGCTGTCGCGAACGATCTCGGGCGACGTGGTGCTGGTTGCCGCAGTCATCCGCCTGGCCAACAGCTCGATGCTCGGCACCGGCAAGTCGATCTCCAGCGTGGAGCACGCCGTGATGGTGATCGGGCAGGAGGGCCTGCGCCAGCTGATCACCAGCGTCGCCTTCCGGCCGATCATCGACATGAATTCCGGGTATTACACGCGCCTGCTGGCGCCGCGCATCTGGGAACGCTCGGAGCGCTGCGCCAACGCCAACCGCGCGCTGGCGCAGGAGAGCGGGGTCGAACCTTTCGAGGCATTCCTGGCCGCCCTGGTACAGAACACCGGACTGATCGTGGCGCTGCGGCTGATGGACCAAACGGCGAAAGACGACCGCTCGCTTGGATCGGAGATCTTCTGCGCGCAGCTGGAGGCATGGGCGCGCAGGCTTTCCTACAACATCTCGCAGGAGTGGCACTTCCCGCAGGCGGTCACGCATGCGATCCGCGAGCAGGGCAGCGTTGCCAGGGGCGCCGTGATGTCGCCGCTGGGACGGCTGATGGCGCTGTCGGACTACCTGGGCAAGGCGCGCATGCTGGTCGAGGACGGGGTCATCGAAGAAGACGATCCGGCAGTGTTCGGCCGCCTGCCGGTGGCGGCCGGCCGCTGTTACGAAGCGCTGGCCACGGAGCCCGCCGAAGCCTGATCCGCAATCGAAGCGCTGCCTATACGCTGGACCAGCAGATGGCGCCGGCACTGCCCACCGCGATCTGCTCCCCGAGCTGCTGGCCGTTGCGCAGCCGCGCCTTGATCTCCTTGACCGGCAGGTGATACACGCTGCTGCCATCCGGATTGAAGCGCATCGTGCGCACCGTGACGTCGCCGCGCAGTTCGCCGATCTCCACGCTGCTGGTGCCGGAACTCGCGTTCTTCTGCTCCATCAGCTGGGCAATCAGCTGCGCTCCGGACTTGCCCTCGGCCTGCGCCGACTTCACTTCCAGCGACAGCTTGCCGATCGCCTTGAGCTGCGACCCCACCGCCAGCGCCATCTTCTGGAACTGCGGCACCTGCTCGGCGGTAAGCGTGAGTTCCTTCTTGCGGATCTTCGAGGCCAGCATGACGTACTTGCGCACCTCCGGCTCGTTCTGCAGGGTGTCGAGTTCCGCCTGGCGCGTTGCGGCCAGCATGTTGAACAGTTCCACCCGCTCCTGCAGCTGCAGGATCACATCGTTCAGCCTCGCATCATCCGGCACCAGCGCGTACACCAGCATCTCCAGCTGGCGCCGCGGCCCCGCCGCGCCAACCTTGACGGTACGCGCGGCAATCGCGCAGCCTTCGGCCTGGCCGAGGGTCAGCACGTCGGCAATGATCTCGCAGTTGACCGCATGGTCGATCGTCACGCGGGTACCGGAGATGACACAATTCTCGGCCCGGCCCAGCGTCACTTCGCCGAAGGCTGCCTGCACCGTGGCGCTGGACGCCACGCCCTTGATGCGGATGTCGCCGCGCGCGTTCGCTGCGCTGCCGCCGACCAGGTTGTTGCTAAGCGAGATGGTGCCACCGCGCGATACCAGGTTGCCGAACACGTCCGCGTGCACGGTGATGTTCTCGCCTTCGACGACGCGCTTTTCCTGGATCTCGCCGAATTCCTCGTAGTCCCCGGTAAGCTGCAGGTTGCCGGTGGTGCGGCCGCTCACGCCTTCATAGCTGACGATCTTGTCGCCGACCGACAGCTGGCCGCTGGCGGTGTCGACGTTGAGGAAGCCGTCCGCACTGGCAACCATGAACTCGCCCTCGGCGGTATGCTCGATGCGCATGCCGGGACCGGCCAGTGGCTGCAAGTCGAGGTCCGGGGGAATGGCCGGTTCGAGCGCGAGGCCGGCCAGGTCGACGCCGGCGACGCCAAGCTTGCGCGGTACCTTGTGCAGCAGGCGCGCATTCGCCTTGATCTGCGGGAAGCGGTTCTGGAACGACATCAGGTCCAGCTTGCCGCTGGCGAGCTGGCGCGGCGCGTCATTGCGGTGCAGGTCGTCCGACACTTCGTTGATCACTGCGGGCTGGCCCGCCGTAGCCGGCAGTGCGCGCGCCACGATCACGCGGTCGGACTTGCCGGAAGAAATAGCGGCACGCACTGCGGCGATGTCGATGCCGAAACGGATGCCCTTCAACCACATGTCGGCGATGAATTCGTCCAGCGTGAGCTGGGCCGGCACTTCGCTGGCGAACGGGTTTTCCGGGTCTTCGATGAACACCGGTTCAAAATAGTATTCGGCGCAGCCGGCCTCGATCCTGGCGGCGCGGTACAGGGCGCGCCGTGCCGGGTTGAATGGAACGATCTCATCGGCGAAGCGCACCTGCGCCTCGTCCGCCGGCAGCTCCGGGCCTATACCGAACAGAAGCTTGATGAAGCGAGCGTAGTTCAGCCCGGCAAAGCAGTTCCCTTCGGTGAACACGCCGTCCACCGCGGCCTGGAATGCGCGGCCGGCCGCGGCCGTGTCGGCGTAGACACCGTCCGCGCGGGAAATAATCCTTTGCGCCAAGCCATCGGCCAACTCCCCGCCAACAGACTTCGCGCTGCCATTGCCAACCATATCAGTCACTGCTCACTCCACCCCTGGCAATATTGCTGCAAAAACAACAATACTGAACAAATAATTATTTGCTCTAGGTTATCATGATGTGGAGCGGAAATTAACCAAGGGTCAAAAAAAAGGCAGCCGAGGCCGCCTTGTTGCATTTCCGGATGTTACCGGCGGCCGCGTGGCCGTGCATAGATATCCTGGTTCGCCTCGTTGATCTGGCGGCGCAGCTCGCTGCGCTCATCCGCGGTCATGCGGCCGTGGCGGCGCTGCCCTTCCTGCTGCTGCTCCTGCTGGGCCTGGAGGATGCGGCGCTGCTGCTCTTCGTACGCACGCTGCTCCTGGCGCAGCATCTCGCGTTGTTGCATCTCGCGCTGCTGCATTTCCCGCTGCAGGTCGCGCGGGGGCTGCTGGCGTTCCACGCGAGGCTGCGGCGCTTCCTGTGCCAGCGCAGCCGGCGCAGCCATCACGCCAGCGCATGCCAGGACCGCACCCATCAGGGTGCACGCCACCGGCGCCGTGCGGGCATGGACGAGCTGGAAGATGTGGGACGCGTTCTGCATGTGTTTCTCTTTTCCGATACCTTATAAACAGATAAGCTTTATTTCAGCCGTAACGGCAGTGTATGGCCAAACTTTGCAGCGGGTAAGACCGATTGGGTAAAGTTTGTAACACTTTGTAATGGCTTTCGCGCGGCGCCTCATCCTGCGCGATAAGACGTTACCATAGCGACATCAATCTGACAAATTTGACAGGCAATGAACACCCAACACACACAAAATACTGGTGGTGAAGCAGCGACCGGCAGCAACGCCGGCCATGGCGCCAAGATCATGGTGGTGGACGACGACGTCCGCCTGCGCGACTTGCTGCGGCGCTACCTCACCGAACAGGGATTCACGGTGGTGACCGCCGAGAGCGCGCCTGCCATGAACAAGCTGTGGCTGCGCGAACGCTACGACCTGCTGGTGCTCGACCTGATGCTGCCGGGCGAGGATGGCCTGTCGATTTGCCGTCGCCTGCGCGGCGCCGGCGACCAGACCCCGATCATCATGCTGACCGCCAAGGGCGAGGACGTGGACCGCATCGTCGGCCTGGAAATGGGCGCCGACGACTACCTGCCCAAGCCGTTCAACCCGCGCGAACTGGTGGCGCGCATCGGCGCGGTGTTGCGCCGCAAAGGCCCTGACGAGATCCCTGGCGCGCCGTCCGAGACCCCGCAGACCTTCGAGTTCGGCCAGTTCGTGCTCGACCTGGGCACCCGCACGCTCAAGAAGAACGGCGAGACGGTGCCGCTGACCACCGGCGAATTCTCGGTGCTCAAGGTATTCGCGCGCCACGCGCGCCAGCCGCTGTCGCGCGAAAAGCTGATGGAACTGGCGCGCGGCCGTGAGTACGAGGTGTTCGACCGCAGCCTGGATGTGCAAATCTCGCGCCTGCGCAAGCTGATCGAACCGGATCCGTCCAGCCCGCTGTACATCCAGACCGTCTGGGGCCTGGGCTACGTGTTCATCCCTGAAGGCCAGCCGCGATAGTGCCTTCCGGAGTCGCTACGCGCCTGGCCTGGATCCGGAGCGGCCTGTTCTGGCGCACCTTCCTGCTGCTGGGCATCCTCACCACCCTGTCCATGGCCTCATGGGTGGGGATGATCAGCTACGTCCAGCGCGGACCCCAGGCGCAGCAGCTGGCGGCGCAAGTGATCTCGGTCGTCACCATCACCAAGGCCGCCCTCACCCACTCCGCGCCCGAGCTGCGCCGCGAGCTGCTGTTCGAGCTGGTGGCCAACGAGGGAATCCGGATTTTCACGCTGGAGGTGACCGACGAAGTCGATCCTCCGCCGGACAACCCGCTGATGGAAGACATCGAGGCGATCGTCAAGGCCAAGCTGGGGTCGGACACCCGCTTTTCGGCGCGCGTGAATGGCTCCGCCGGCTTCTGGGTCAGCTTCGACATTGACGACGACAAGTACTGGCTGATGCTGGAACGCGAGCGCATCAAGGGACTGACCGGCGTCCAGTGGCTGGGCTGGGCCAGCGTGGTCGGGCTGCTGTCGCTGGTGGGCGCGGCGCTGATCTCGAGCCTGATCAACCTGCCGCTGGCACGCCTGACCGAGGCTGCGCGCAGCATCGCACGCGGCCGGCGTCCGGATCCATTGCCCGAGGAAGGCCCGACCGAGATCATGGAAGCGAACCGCAGCTTCAACCAGATGGTGGACGACCTGCAACGGGTGGAATCGGATCGCGCCGTGATCCTGGCCGGCATCTCGCACGACCTGCGCACGCCGCTCGCGCGCATGGGACTGGAAGTGGAAATGGCCACGCTGTCGCCGGAGGCGCGCGAAGGCATGCAATCCGACATCGCGCAGATGGACGCGATCATCGGCCAGTTCCTCGACTACGCCAAGCCGACCGAGGCATCCAGCTTCGTGCCGGTAGACCTGACCGCAATGCTGGAAGAAGTCGGCCGCGAAGCGGCGCGCATCCCGTCAATGCGGGTGCGCTGCGATATCGCCGAGGACATCCATGTGATGGGCAACCCCACCGACCTGCGCCGCGTCTTCAACAACCTGGTGGAAAACGCGCGCCGCTACGGCGTGACACCCGGACAGGAGTTCACGGAACTGGACATCCGCTGCCATGCGCAGGGACTGGGTCCGATGCGGCGGGTGGTGATCGAGATCGGTGACCACGGCACCGGCGTACCGGCCGGCGCGGTGGAACAGCTGCTCAAGCCGTTTACCCGGATGGACACGGCGCGCGGGCAGGCCAACGGTGCAGGCCTTGGCCTGGCCATTGTGGAAAGGGTCGTCTCGCGGCACAATGCTGAGCTGCATGTGCGCAACCGCGACGGCGGCGGCCTGCTGGTACGCATTGTCATGCTGCCGGCCGCCTGAGCTCACAAATAGGGATTCCAGCATGACCGAACTTGGCTACCACGACGTGGAGCAGGCCGCGCGCCGCATCGAAGGCGCCGCCCATCGTACTCCCGTGCTCACTTCGCGCACGGCCGACGCGCAGAGCGGCGCGCAGCTGTTCTTCAAGTGCGAGAACTACCAGCGCATGGGCGCCTTCAAGTTCCGCGGCGCCTGCAACGCCATCGCGCAGTTCAGCGAAGAGCAGCGCCGCGCCGGCGTGCTCACTTTCTCGTCCGGGAACCACGCGCAGGCGATCGCGCTGTCGGCACGGCTGGCAGGCATCCGTTCGACCATCATCATGCCGCTCGACGCGCCCGCGATGAAGATGCGTGCCACGCGCGAATATGGCGGCGAAGTCATCACCTACGACCGCTACACGGAGGACCGCGAGGAAATCGGCCGCCGCCTTTCCGCCGAACGCGGCATGACCCTGATCCCGCCCTACGACCATCCGCACGTGATCGCCGGCCAGGGCACGGTGGCGAAGGAACTGATCGAGGAAACCGGGCCGCTGGACGTGCTGCTGGTGCCGCTGGGCGGCGGCGGCCTGCTGGCCGGCAGCGCGCTGTCGGCGCGGGCGCTGTCGCCCGGCTGCCGCGTGATCGGCGTGGAGCCGGAGGCCGGCAACGACGGCCAGCAATCGCTGCGGCGCGGCGAGATCGTGACGATTGCCGCGCCAAAAACCATCGCCGACGGCGCAGCCACCACCCACCTGGGGCAGCAGAATTTCGAGGTCATCCGGCGCCTGGTGGACGACATCGTCACCGTATCGGACGACCAGCTGGTACAGGCGATGCGCTTCTTCGCCGAACGCATGAAGATGGTGGTGGAGCCGACCGGATGCCTGGCGGCGGCCGCTGCCATGCATGGCATCGTGCCGGTGCAGGGCAAGCGCGTGGGCGTGGTCATCAGCGGCGGCAACGTCGACCTGGCCAGCTTCGCACGCTTCCTCGCGTAATCGTCGTCCCGGCGCACCGGGGCGGCGGCGGAACCAATCGCTTACAGGCGCGCTCTAACGTTTTCAGACATTTCCACCGGAGAAAAAAATGCTGAAAACAGTCGGTGTCATCCTGCTGGCGGCGATCGCCATCATCCTCGGCATCGCCGCCACCAAGCCGGATACGTTCACGGTCACGCGCAACATCGAGATCGCCGCCCCGCCCGAAACCATCCATCCGCTGGTCGCGGACTTCCGTAACTGGACCTCCTGGTCGCCCTGGGAGGAGCTCGATCCGACCATGCGCCGCACCTACAGCGGTGCGCCGGCCGGCGTGGGCTCCGTCTATGCGTGGGATGGCAACGACCAGGTCGGGGCCGGCCGCATGGAAATCGTCAGCATGTCGGCGCCGCGCGACGTCGGCATCCGGCTCGCATTCATCCGGCCCATCGAATCGGTGAACCAGACCCGCTTCATGTTCGAACCGCGCGACGGGACCACGCGCGTGACCTGGCACATGAGCGGGCCCATGCCCTTCATTTCCAAAATCATGAGCGTGTTCGTCAGCATGGACAGCATGATCGGCCCGGACTTCGAAAAGGGCCTGGCCAGGATCAAGGCTCTCGCCGAACGCGGCACGCATTGACGGGCCGCACGCCCGGAATGCCAGCTCCCGGGCACGCTGGCCTGCAGCATCGCCAACCCGTCATGCCCGCGCACGCGGGCACCCAAGCTGAATACGCAGCATGGGAACGTCCGCGCATCCGCTACAGACAGCCATCTGGCATCGATCCATGCCTCCGAGGGAATGCCGATTTGCCACCATCCCGCCGGCTTGGTGTATCATGCGCGTTCGCTAGGGGTCCTGGACGTGGTTGTCCGGGTGAGAAATACCCTTCGTACCTGATCTGGATAATGCCAGCGAAGGAAAGCGCAAAGCTGTTCTCCCACCTTTGAATGCTCCCGCGTTGGCTCAGGTTTTTATAACAACGAGCTAACTATGCCCAAATCTTCCCTGAAGTACTCCGCGCTTGCAGTGGCAATGACGCAAGCCTTTATCACGCCCGCGCTTGCGGCCGATGAACCAGTCGAGCAGTCCGCCGCGCCGGCGCTGGTCGCCGCCCAAACCGAAGTCGTGATCACCGCGCAGCGCACGCCCGTCACCCGGCACGCGAGCGTGGGCGGCTTCTCCGACCAGCCGTTGGTCAAGACCCCCTCCTCCATCATGGTCATCGACCGTGCGCTGATGGACGACCTGGGCATCCGCAGCACCACCGATGCGGTGAAACTGGACGCCAGCGTGTCCGACTCCTACAACGCAGTCGGCTACGCCGAGCAGTTCTCGATCCGCGGCTTCGTGCTGGATAACGCCTCGAGCTACCGCAAGGACGGCATCGCGATCCCGGCCGACGCGCAGATCCCGCTCGAGAACAAGGAGGCCCTGGAAGTCCTGAAGGGCCTGGCGGGCCTGCAGGCGGGCGTCGCCTCGCCGGGCGGCATCGTCAACTACGTGGTCAAGCGCCCCACCCAGTCG
Organism: Telluria sp.; assembly: GCA_036405115.1. Classification (GTDB taxonomy): domain Bacteria; phylum Pseudomonadota; class Gammaproteobacteria; order Burkholderiales; family Burkholderiaceae_D; genus Telluria. The sequence continues at coordinate 13,108 of DASWYE010000127.1, forward strand.
CCACTGCTGTCGGTCACCACAAGCGTGAGCGAACGCGGCACGCTGTATGGCGCGGTCGACGTGGGCGGGCGCTTCACGGATTCGCGCTTCGGCTACCGCATCAACGCTGCGGGCGAACGTATCCGCTCGTATGTCAAAGGCGCGGACGGCGAGCGCCAGTTCTTCTCCGCCGCGTTCGACTGGCAATTGTCGCCTCAGGCGCTGCTGCAGATGGACATGGACCACCAGCACAAGTCGCAGGTTACCGCGCCGGGCTACCAGCTGATCGGCAATGTGTCGCTGCCGCCGAACGTGTCGCCCAAGACCTTGCTCAACGCGCAACCGTGGACCAAGCCGGTCGAGACCGACAGCTCGAATCTCGGCCTGCGCTTCGACTACCGCTTCGACGACGCCTGGAAGCTGGCGCTATCGGCCAACAAACACTGGTTCAAGCGCGACGACTACACGGCATTCCCTTATGGCTGCAGCGACGAATTCCTGTGGCCCGGATACTGCTCCAACGGCGACTACGACGTGTACGACTACCAGAGCCTGGGCGAGAAGAAGACTCCGGCCGGCGCACAGGCGCTCGTGCAGGGCAGGTTCGCGACGGGCGCAGTCGATCACCAGCTGACGCTGGGCGCTTCGGTGTACGAACGCCACGACATGTTCGGCGACTACGTGTACGAGTGGGCGGGCGTCTCCAACATCTACCGCAACGTGGTGGTTCCGCCGTCCGGACTCGCGTTCGACTGGAGCACGGTGCGCGAACAGAACACCGAGAAGGAGCGCGCGGTCTTCGTGCAGGATATCGTCAAGCTGGGCCAGGCTTATACGCTGCACGCCGGCCTGCGCCACGTCTCCGTCAAGCGCAACAGCGTCGACGAGAGCTTCATGCTGCCAAGCCTGGCGCTGGTGTATGCGCCGTCCGGCCTGTGGTCGGTGTACGGCTCCGTCGCACACGGCATGGAACATGGTGCTTATGCGCCAATGGAAACGGAGAACCCGGGCCTGCCGCTGCCGCCGAGCCGTTCGCACCAGGCCGAGATCGGCGCCAAGGTGTCGGTGAGCGACATCCTGAATGGCTCGGTCGCGCTGTTCCAGATCCGCAAGGGGCTCGAATACACCGACGCGAACAATTTCTTCGTGCGGAACGGCGACCAGACCCACCGCGGCATCGAACTGGCTGCGCATGGCCGGCTGTCGCAATACCTTCGCTATGGTGCGTCGGCCACTGCGCTTCAGACGCGCCAGGAAGGGACCGGCAACCCGGCCATCGATGGCAAGCGCGCGACCAATGTCCCGCAATTCAAGTCGAGCGCATGGCTGGAGTATTCGGTGCCGCAGGTCGAGGGCCTGAAGGTCAACGGCGCCTGGCAGTTCGCTGGCAAGAAGGCGTTCGACCAGGAGAACCGGGTGTTCGTGCCGAAGTACTCGGTGTTCAACCTCGGGATGGCGTACTCCACCCGTGCGAACGGGGGGCGGCTGACGCTGCGCGCCAACGTGGACAACGTGTTCGACAAGTTCTACTGGCGTGACGTGACGCCGGCTCTCGGCGGCTACCTGCTGCCCGGTTCGCCGCGCGTCTTCAAGGTCTCCGCACAGTACGACTTCTAAGCCTTAATGGGTGCGTCCGCCGGCGTCAATGATGTCGGCGCCGCCCTTCACTGCAACGCGCACCGCGATGCGCAGTCCTTCCAGCATATCGTCCAGCGCCATGCTCGGCGCGCCCGGGAAAGCCGCCGCCTGGCGCGGCAGGTAGGGGATGTGGATGAATCCCGCGCGAATCGCCTTCCCCTCGACGTGGTGCATCAGTCCATAGAACACGTGGTTGCACACGAACGTGCCCGCGGTCTGCGACACCGATGCAGGCAGGCCGGCATCGCGCATGGCGCGCACGATCGCCTTGATCGGCAGGGTCGAGAAATAGGCTGCGGGACCGCCCTCCACCACTGGCGTATCGACCAGCTGCTGGCGTCGGTTGTCCATGATGGGCGCGTCGTCCACGTTGATCGCCACGCGCTCCACCGATAGGTCGGGGCGTCCGCCCGCCTGTCCCACTGCGATGACGACGTCCGGCCGCAGGTCGTCGATCGCGGAGCGCAGCACCTGGTTCGCGTCCCCGAATACGCAGGGCAGCTGGCGGCCGTGCACCACGAAATCGCCTTCGCTCCAGCCGTCCAGGCTGCGCACCGCTTCCCATGCGGGGTTGACGCTGGCGTTATTGAATGGCTCGAAGCCGGTCAGGAGAACGGTGATGGTCATGGATCAGGTGTTGAGCAGGAAGTAAAGGAGCACGATGTTCGCGGCCAGGATTGCGAGCGCGGTCGGCACCTGCGCCTTGATCACGCCGTACTTGTCCGGCAGTTCCAGCAGCGCAGCAGGGATGATGTTGAAGTTGGCCGCCATCGGCGTCATCAAGGTGCCGCAGTAGGCGCTGAACATGCCGATCGCCGCCACGATCGCCGGGTTGGCGCCGAAACCGCCGATCAGGACCGGGATGCCCACGCCGGCCGCCATCACCGGGAATGCGGCAAAGCCGTTACCCATGATGATGGTGAACAGCGCCATGCCAATGCAGTACACCGCGACCGCGACCACCTGCGACTCCATCGGGATGTAGGAGGTGGTCAGGAAGGCGACCGCCTTGCCCACGCCGGCCTGCGCGAACAGCAGCCCAAGCACGGCGAGCAGGTGCGGCAGCACGACCGCCCAGCTGATCGCGTCGATCATCCTGCGCGACTCGCGCATGCCTTGCAGCGGCGTGGAGCGCGTCAGCCAGCATGCGCCAGCCACCGCCAGCAGCGCGCCGCAGCCCAGGCTCACCAGCGTCAGGTGCTGTTGCTCCAGGATGAAGGCGCCGCCGATCGAGAGGTCCTTGAACAGGGTGGACCCGATCAGCGTGACCACGGGAATCGTGAGCGCGGGGATCAGCAGCTTGTTGCCCAGGCGAGCCGCGCTGGCGCGGCGCTCCTCTTCCGGTGGCATCTGCGCCTTGCCGTGGCTGACGCCACCCAGTCCGGCGATCAGCGCCATCGCCACCATGATCGCACCCGCGGCAGCATGCGGCATCGCTTCGCCAGCCAGGTAGATGGCGGCGTACATGGCCCAGAACAGCGCGGTGGTGAAGCGGCGTGGATTGGACTTGTCGGTCAGCGTCATCGCGGCGACGATGGCCAGCATCACGCCGAGGGCAAGGTAGAAGAAATCGAGCTGGATCATCGGCCGTCCTTCGCTTCGCGCGCGATCTGAACGCCCAGCAGCCGCAGGCGCCATGCGTGGATGAAGAAGGCGCAGATCGCGGTCGGGATTCCCCATAGCGCAATGTGGAGCGGCTCGACCTGCACGCCCTCCGCGACCATGAAGGTGTGCATCAGCACCACCGCGCCGAAGGCGACGAACACGTCTTCGCCGTAGAACAGGCCGACGTTGTCGGTGGCGGCGACCATGGCGCGGATGCGGTAGCGCAGTTTGTCCGACAGCGCGGGATGATCACGCTCGGCGGCCGCTTCGGCCATCGGCGCGACCAGCGGGCGCACCATGGTCGGGTGGCCGCCGAGCGAGGTCAGGCCGCCGGCAGCGGACAGTTCGCGCACGGCGAGGTAGACGATTAACAGGCGCGAGGTTGTGGCCGCCCTGATCTTTGCCACCGTGGCTTGCGCATGCTCCTTGAGGCCGAAGCGTTCGAGCAGGCCGATCGCCGCCAGTGGCAGCAGCACGATCAGCGGCAGGTTGCGCGTCTTGATGAAGGCTGCGCCCAGCGATTCGAGGATGGCCGTCGGCGCCATTGCAGCTGCAAGGCCGGTCGCTGCGCAGGCCGCGATCACCACCAGCATCGGGTTCGCGCGCATCAGGAAGCCGGCCGCGATCACGGCCACGCCGATCAGCGGCCACAGGTTTACTGCTGTCTCCATCTCCCCCCCACTTTGAACCTTATTTGCGGCGGTCGCTTATCCTGCGATCCTGCCAATCCAGCTGCGCCAGGACTTGCCCGACCCGTGCCACGCGCTGTTCCACGCTACCCTCCAGCAGCGTGAACGCAATTCCGCGCGCGCGCAGCGTCTCCACCACCTGACCATGCACGTAGTCGCGGATCTCCGCCGACTCGCGCTGCAAGCCATCCGCTTCCCAGGGCGTGTCCGGGGCCGCCACGAATGTCGCATGATATGCGTGTCGCTCCGCCAGTTGCGCCAGTTCCTCGTCCACGCGGTGCCAGTAGAACCGGCTGTAGAGTGCGGTCATGAATGGCGTGGTGTCGCAAAACAGCAGCCGTGATGCACGTGAGGCCGCCTCGTCCTCGCGGGCCAGTTGGGTACGTGCGATTACGACCTGGTCGGCCTCGAACGGCACGCGCTGCCTGGTGTCGACGAACTCGCGCAGGTACTCCGGCACCCATAGCGTGCCGTGGCGTTCGGCCAGCGCCGCCGCGAGCGTCGACTTTCCGGACGACTCGGCGCCGAGGATGGCGATGCGCTTCACGCTCACAGCGAACGCCTCCAGGCCCGCAGGCCCTGCACCGCCATGACGATGAACACCGCATACAGGATTGCTGTCAGCATCAGGCCCTTGTACACGTACAGGCCCACGTAGAGCACATCGACGATGATCCAGACGATCCAGTGCTCGATCTTCTTCCGCGCCAGCAGCACCTGGCCAACCAGGCTGCCCGCGGTCAGGAAGGCGTCGGGATAAGCCACATCCGTATCGGTGAAGCTGGACAGCAGCATCGCAACCGCGACGAATGCGGCCATCCATGACATGGCGGATGCAGCGATGCCTTTTGGCGTCAGGCGCGAGACCGTCAGCACTCCATGGTTCTCGCCGCCACGCAGCCACATGTACCAGCCCCAGACGGCGGCGCCGATGAACACGAACTGGAGCGACATGTCGCCATACAGGCGCGCATCCCGGAACACGACTGCGTAGGTTGCCGACGAGACGATCGTGAACAGCCAGGCCCAATGGTTCTGGCGTATGGTCAGCAGGACGGTGATCGCCGCCAGCACAAAGGACAGCAGCTCCATCGGCGTGGTCGGGAGCCCGAAGAGCGTGATTGCATCGTTCATCAATTACACATTCAAAAGCGCTGGAACCCATCCAGTTGCCGCAGCGAATCGCAAAAATCCGAAGCAGCCTACCGGACGATTCCTAAAAAGGTGCCTGACCCCATGGTTGTAAAAAAAACGGACGGTATCACCGTCCGCTTATCTTACTTCTTGTACTTGATGGTCATCTCGGACAGGACGTTGTCGGCGCGGTCCACTTCCTTCATCACCCACAGCATGTAGCGGATGTCGACGTGGATCGCGCGCGTGATGGCGCTGTCGAAGTACCAGTCCTTGGTCACCGATTCATACGTGGAGTCGAAGTTCAGGCCGATCAGTTCGCCGCGTTTGTTCATGACGGCGGAACCGGAGTTGCCGCCGGTGGTGTCGGCGCTGGACAGGAAGTCGACCGGGACGGTGCCGAGCACAGGGTCCTTGAAGGCGCCGTAGCGCTTGGCCTTGATCGCCTCGCGCAGCTTGGCCGGGGCGTCGAACGGGTCTTTGCCGGTGTGCTTCTCGAGGATGCCTTCGACGGAGGTGAACGGGCCTTTGGTGATGCCGTCGCGCGGGGAGTAGGAGTCGACCGTGCCGAAGGTGACGCGCAGCGTGGAGTTGGCGTCAGGGTAGACCGGCTTGCCCTGCGATTTCTTCCATGCGATTACGGCACTCATGTACTTCGGGATGGCGCGGTCCAGGTTGCCGTCGATGTCCTTGCGGCGGTTTTCCAGCGCCAGCGATTCCTTGTACATCCTGACGGCCTGCTGGATGAAGGGGTCGGTCGACTGTTCGAACGCGGCCGGGTCCTTGTCCATCCACGCCAGTCGCGTGGCGGTGTCGCCCAGCTTCGTCTGCTGGTACATCGCAGGCACGGCGGCGACCGCCGGCAACAGCGGCTCGATGCCCTTCACCTGCATCGATGGCGCCAGTTTGGTGTAGCGCTGCAGTGCGGCGACATAGCGTGCTTCGTCAACACTGCCGATGAAGGACTGCTCCAGGCGCTGCAGGCGCGCCTTGATGAAGGACAGGTCGCGTTCCTGGTAGCCGGACTCGCGCTCGGCGTCCGGCTTCTGCCGTTCGAGCGAGAGGCGGTACAGCGTTTGCGCGCTCTTGAGCAGTGCGCTGGTGGTGGCGATCGAGTAGCCCAGCTCCTGGTTCGCCAGCGCCATGTCGGCCGCGATCAGCTTGTCCAGGTCGGACAGCATGGTCGGCGATGCTGCGCTCTTGTTCTTTGCCAGCCAGGCACGGAATTCAGCGTCCTGCACGTCCTTGATGGCGGCGATGTCGGTGCGGGCGAAGCCGTCCAGCAGGCCCTGGGTCTTCTTCAGTACGTTGTTGGCGGACTTGACGACGTCGGCATAGCGCACGGCATTCGCTTCGTTGCCGCTGGTCGCCTGTGCGATCACGCCCAGGTCGGCGGTGATTTCGGCGACGCGGGCCGGGTAGTTGACGTCACGCGCGAAGCGGATTTCCGATGGCAGCTTGTAGCGGCTGGTGCGGCCGGGGTAGCCGGCCAGCAGGATCGGGTCGCCCTGCTTCAGGCCTTCGGCGGAGACGACCAGGAAGTCTTTCGACTTGTAGGGTACGTTGTCCGGCGACGGGTCGGCTGGACGGCCGTCCTTGCCGACGTAGGCGCGCAGGAAGGAGAAGTCGCCGGTATGGCGCGGCCATTCGAAGTTGTCGATGTCGCCGCCGTAGTTGCCGATCATGTCGGAGGGCGCATACACCAGGCGCACGTCGCGGATGCGCATCTGGCGGATGCGGTAGTACTCGAGGCCGCGGTGGAACGCGGGCACGGAGCAGCGGTAGGATTTGTCGGTCTCGCATTCGGCGACCAGCTGCTTGATGCGGCGATCGACCGCTTCGTTGAATGCGCGGCCGGTCATCGACGCCGACAGGCCTTTCAGCACGCGGTCGGTCACGTTCTCGACCTTGTCGGTCACGTACACGTTCAGGGTCGGGCCGCCAGGCAGCTCTTCGGCGCGGGTCCTGGCCAGGAAGCCGTTGACGATGTAGTTCTTCTCTGCGGTCGAGTTGCGCTGGATCGCGGAGTACGCGCAGTGGTGGTTGGTGACCACCAGGCCATCCGGCGACACGAACGAGGCCGAGCAGCCACCGGTCGAGACGATCGCGGACATCGGGTGCTTCGACAGGTCGGAGAGTTTTTCGGCCGGGATGGTGATGCCGACACGCTTGAGTTCTGCTTTGAGCTGCGGGAGCTGGTGCGGCTGCCACTGGCCTTCGTCGGCCCGGGCTGCGCCGGAAGCGGCGAGGCCCAGCAGGGCGACGGGCAAGGCGAGAGTTTTGAACAAGATAATACCCCTGATGAGAAACGTCGCAGGAGTATAGCCGAATGCGCCTTGCCGAAATATGTTTACGCGGTGGCGGCAACGCCAACCACCGTCATTCCCGCGGACGCGGGGACCCATGCCGAGTTTAACGAAGAGATGGCATTAACACTTAGCCAACTCGCTATGGGTCCCCGCATTCGCGGGGATGACGGTTACGGGGAGGTGCACATGCAGTGGACGACGGCGTTGAAGGGCGCGCCACGCACCGCCGACTGCTTCAGGAATTCCATGTCGGCCGACACTTCGCTGGCCACATCCACCGGCAGCGCGTCGATCAGGCCCAGCTTGACCTGCACCGCAAGCGCCTGCGATGCCGAGGCGCCGAAGAACTGCAGCAGCCGGTCCACGCTGCTGCTCTCGCGCTCGATATAGGCAATGCGGTAGTCGCCCGTCAGTTTGGCGCGTTTTGCCGCCGATGCGATCGCGTCGCCGAAGGTGCCGACCCGGTCCACCAGGCCGCGCTCCAGCGCCTGCCTGCCGGTCCACACGCGCCCCTGCCCCACTTCGTCGATCTTCGCCTGCGTCGTCTTGCGCGCCTGCGCCGCGCGGGTGGTGAACTGCGTGTAGATATTCTCGACCGAGGACTGCACCACCTGCACCAGGCGCGGGTCCAGCGGGCGTAGCGGATCGAAGGCGCCGGCCACCCAGGTGGTGGTCACGCCATCGGCACGGATGCCCAGCTTTTCGCCGACCTTTTCGGCGGTCGGCACCAGCGCGAACACGCCGATCGAGCCGGTGATGGTGTTTTCGTCGGCGATCACTTCGTCGGCCGACATCGAGATCCAGTAGCCACCGGACGCGGCCAAGTTGCTCATCGAGATGATGACCGGCTTGCCGGCCGCGCGTGTCAGTTCCAGCTCGCGCCGGATCAGCTCCGATGCGTAGGCGCTGCCGCCCGGCGAGTCGACGCGCAGCACGACCGCCTTGATCTGGTCGTCCTCGCGCGCGCTGCGGATCAGGTTCGAGGTCGAGACACCGCCAATGGTGCCCGGACCCGCGGAGCCATCCTTGATGGTGCCGGCAGCGACGATCACCGCGACGCCGTCGCCGAACAGCTTGGGACGGTTGCGTTCCAGGTAGTCGCTGAAGGAGACCTGGCGGAAGCTCTCGCCGTCGGCGTCCGGCGCGCCGCGCTTGATCATCATGCTGCGGATTTCATCGCGCGTCTTGAGCCCGTCGACCAGTTTGCTGTCCAGCGTCAGGCGCGCCATGTCGCCGCCGACCGCCTTCAGGCGCTGCGGCAGGTTGTCGATCATTTGCATGACGGCGCCGGCCGGCAGCTTGCGCTGCTTCTCGATATCGGCCGTGTAGTTGTTCCACAGGGCGTTGTACAGGTACGCATCCGCCTCGCGCGAGGCCTGCGACGGGCCATTGCCGATGTAGGGCTCGGCCGCGCTCTTGTAGGCGCCGACCTTCATCAGGTTGACCGTCACGCCCAGCTTGGCGAGGCCGTCGCCGTAGTAGTTGCGGTAGCCGCCGAAGCCTTCCAGCATCACGCCGCCCATCGGGTGCGTGTAGATCTCGCTGGCGTGCGAGGCGATCGCGTACTGGCGCTGCGTAAAGGCCCCGCCCCAGGCGATCACCGGCTTGCCGGCCGCCTTGACGCGGTCGATCGCGCGCGACACTTCGCCGGTTACGGCCAGGCCGGCGTAGTCCATCTCGTCCAGCATCAGGACCACGCTGGAAATCTGCGAGTCCTTTGCCGCGGCGTCGAGCACCGTGAGTACGTCGCGCAGTTGCACGCTGCGCCGGACCTCGCCGCCGGCCAGGCTTTCGACCAGCGCTTCCGACGGCCGGCCGCGGTGCTGTTCGACCAGGTCGCCGCGCAGGTCGAGCACCAGCGCGGTCTTCTCGCCCAGCGGCTTGACGCCGCCGCCGAAGATGGCCCACAGCAGCAATATGGCCAGCAGCAGGAACAGCACGTTGAAGAACATGCGCCGGGTGGCGTCCACCCCGCGCCAGAAGGCGCCGATGCCGCGCCGGATGGCCGAAAATGGCTTGGACTTCATGTGCTACCTCCAGCGTATCAGGTTAGGGTCAGGCGGCCACCGCTTCGCGGCCAGCCTGCTCGGGACGGGAAATGGCGTACAGGCCGGCGAATACCATCAGGCCGTTCAGCATCAGCAGTTCCAGGCCGAGGCGGTAGCTGCCCAGGATGTAGGCCTGGTTGGCCTCCAGCAGCGCGCACACGATCGGGGCCGCGATGGTGATGTACGGGACACGGCGGTCGTCGATCGAGCGGCGGGTCAGGATGCCGAAGGCGAACAGGCCGAGCAGCGGTCCGTAAGTATACGCGGCCAGCTTCAGGATCACGTTGATCATGCTCGCGTTGTCCACCCATTTGAAGATCATCACGATCGCCAGGAACAGGAAGGCAAAGCCCAGGTGGACGGTTTTGCGCCAGCGCAGGCGCTGCGCTTCGGTCAGGTCGGTCCGGCGCTTCAGGCCCAGGATATCGATGCAGAACGAGGACGTGAGCGCGGTGATGGCGCCGTCGGCGCTCGGGAACAGCGCCGAGATCAGGGCGATCAGGAAGATGATCTGCACCGCCGCCGGCAGGTGGTTCATGACCACCGCCGAGAACAGCTGGTCGCCGGTGGCGGTCACGCCCGCGATCGGCGCGTACAGGTGCAGCAGGCCGCCGAGGAACAGGAAGGCGGACAGCACCACGACCAGGATCAGGGTCAGGCTGAGCAAGTTCTTTTGCGAGTCCTTGAGCGTCTTGACCGAGATCGTCTTCTGCATCATTTCCTGGTCCATGCCCGTCATCGTCAATACGATGAAGGCGCCGGCCACGATCTGCTTGAGGTAGTAGCTCGGGCTGTCCACCGAGGTGGTGAAGATCTTCGACAGGCCGCGCGCGTCCATCTGCGCCAGGCTTTCGGCCACGGTCAGGTCCATGCGGTCGAGCAGGAACCAGACACAGACGGCCAGGCCGCCCAGCATGCAGGTGGTCTGCAGGGTGTCGGTCCAGACGATGGTCTTGACGCCGCCCTGGTAGGTGTACAGCAGGATCATGCCGAGGATGACCAGCGTGGTGATCCAGAACGGGATGCCGAGGCTGTCCAGGATGATCGCCTGCAGCACTGCCACCACCAGGTACAGGCGCGCAGTCGCGCCGAACAGGCGCGAAATGATGAAGAAGCCGGCGCCAGCCTGGTAGGAACGGCGCCCGAGGCGCACGTCCAGGTAGTGGTAGATCGAGGTGAGCTGCAGCCGGTAGTACAGCGGCAGCAGGATGTAGGCCACGGCGATGTAGCCGAACACATAGCCGATCAGGATCTGGCCATAGCCGAATCCGTCCACGCCCACGGCGCCCGGCACGCTGATGAAGGTGGCGCCGGACAGCGTGGTGCCGACCATGCCGAATGCGACCAGCATCCAGTTGCTGCTCTTGTTACCGATGAAGAAGCTGTCGTTGTTGGCATTGCGGCCGGTGAACCAGGCGACGCCGAGGAGCAATGCAAAATAGGCAATGAGGATGGCAAACAGGATGAGGGGAGACATAGGCAGGCGGTGAAGTGAACAATTCCGCCTGCAATATACACTAGATGTCCTGCCCGATCACCCGCCGGAACGGGCCGATGCACGCTTCTTCCAGCGACTCGGCCGCGCACATGATGAACACGGTGGCAGTGGCATTGAAGCGGATGTAGTTGGTGGAGGTGGCGCCAACCTTGATCAGGTGGCCCGCGCAATCGAGCTCGCCGTTCTGCTTGGTGATTTTGTCGTCCAGCTTGTAGAAGCCCTTGTCGCTGGGCTGCGGCGGGATGCGGAATTCGCTCTCGGAGACTTCCTTCGCGCTCATCACCAGCGTGGTGCCGTCGGCACGGAAGCGGTAGGTCTCGGAACAGGACACCTCGGGCAGGTTCAGTTCCCAGATGCCCAGGATGGGATGATTGGAAGCCGGCGCGACCGGGGCGGCGGCACAGGCGAGCGTGGCTGTGCTCAGTAGGCAGGCGGCGAGGATGGTGCGCATGATGGGCTCCCGGGAGGATTCCGTACGCTCCCAGTATGCGCCCGCAGGTGCCGGCACACTGTGCGCAGCCGCACGTACCCGTCACCCCCGCGCACGCGGGGGCCCCTGCTGAATTAAAGTGCGTTGGACGCCGGCGTCACCTATCCCGCTTGCTCAGCAGGGGTCCCCGCGTCCGCGGGGATGACGATTTTCTAGGCTTTGGGCTTGGCGGGGCGACGCGGGCGGGCTGCGGGTTTGCGGGCGCGCTTCGGGGCGGCTTCGGCCGGCTCTTCCGCGGGCTCGACGGCTGGTTCCGGCTCCGGCGCCACCTCGACCGGGGCGGCTTCGACCGGCTCGGCTGCTGCCTTGGCCGCTGCCTTCGCCTTGCGCGCCGGCGTCTTGCGAGCCGGACGGCGGCGCGGGGACTCTTCGGCCGACGCCTCGGCTGCCGGTTCCTCTGCAGGCGTCACGGCTGGCGCCTCTTCCACCACGGGTTCCGGCATCACGGCAATCACCGGCTCCTGCGCTTCCGCGTGCTCAACGTGCTCTTCGCGCGACTTGCGTCCGCCGCGGGTGCGGCGGCGCGACTCGCCCTTGCCCTTCGCGGCTGGCGCTTCGGCCTGCTCGAGTTCCTGCTGGACCACTACCTGCTCGGCCTCGGCCACCTGCTGCACGTGCGGCACTTCGACCGCGTGTGCGCCGCTCGGGCGGTAAACATAGGCGCCCGATTTCTCGTCACGGCCGAACTCCAGCAAGCCGCGCGCCTGCGCTTCTTCCAGCAGGTTGCCGAAGGTGCGGAAGCCGAAATAGGTCTCGTTGAAGTCCGGACGGCGGCGCTTGAGCGTGTCCTTGAGCAGCGAGGCCCAGATCTTGCCGCTGTCGCCGCGCTCGGAAGTGAGCGCGTCGAAGGTCTCGACCACCATCTCGATCGCTTCGGCCTTGCGCGCTTCCTGCTCTTCCTTCTTGCGGCTCGATTCTTCGGCCGAGCGCTTCGGCTGCTGTTGCTGCGGCTGGCGGCGCGCGGCCTGGCGCTGGCGCTCGCGCACCAGGTCGTCGTAGAAGATGAATTCGTCGCAGTTGGCGACCAGCAGGTCGGAGGTGGACTGTTTGACGCCCACGCCGATCACCTGCTTGGCGTTCTCGCGCAGCTTGGACA
>DASWYE010000128.1:0-17611 GCA_036405115.1 Telluria sp.
CTGCCGCTGCTGCGCGACCTGTTGCTCAAGACGGACCCCAAGAATGACTAAGCTGGCGATTTTCGACCTCGACCACACCCTGCTGCCGATCGACTCCGATTATGAATGGGGGCAGTTCCTGGTCCGCACCGGCGCGGTCGACCCGGTCGAATTCAAGCGCCGCAACGACGATTTCTTCGCGCAGTACCAGGCCGGCACGCTCGACCCGGTCGAATACCTCGAGTTCGCGCTCGGCACGCTGGCCCGTTATCCGGGCGAGCAGCTGGCCGCGATGCGCGAGCAGTTCATGGCCGAAGTGATCCGTCCGGCCATCCGCGACTGCGCACGCGATCTGGTTCGCAAGCACCAGCAGGCGGGCGACCTGGTGTGCATCATCACCGCCACCAACCGGTTCGTCACCGAGCCGATCGCCCGCGAGTTCGGCGTCGAGCACCTGCTGGCGGCCGAACCGGAATTGGACGAGCAGGGCCGGCTGACCGGCCGCCTGCGCGGGCCGCACACCTCCGGCGCCGGCAAGGTCACTCACATGCACGCCTGGCTGGAGCGGCTCGGACACGAGTTCGGGCAGTTCGAAAGCAGCCACTTCTACAGCGATTCGCACAACGATATCCCGTTGTTATCCGTCGTCAGCCACCCTGTCGCGACCAACCCCAACGCGGCGCTCAGCGCGCACGCACAGGCGCAGGGCTGGCCTTCACTCCATCTGTTCAATGATTAAAAAATTCATCCGCAAAATCCTCGGCAAAAAAGAGGGAGCCAACGGCCGCACCGAACCAGTCGTACTCGGCCCCGGCGAGCACAAGATCGATCCGAAACTGGTGTCGTCGAATGCGCTGCGCGTGACCTCGACCTTGCAGGATGCGGGTTTTGAAGCCTTCGTGGTGGGTGGCGCGGTGCGCGACCTGCTGCTGGGCGTGAAGCCCAAGGATTTTGACATCGCGACCAACGCGACCCCCGAACAGGTCAAGCGCCTGTTCCGGCGCGCCTTCATTATCGGCAAGCGCTTCCAGATCGTGCACGTGATGTTCGGCCAGGACCTGCTGGAAGTGACGACCTTCCGCGGCGCCGCGCAGGACAACGCGCCCAAGGACGAACATGGCCGCGTCCTGCGCGACAATATCTTCGGCCCGCAGCACGAGGATGCGGCGCGCCGCGACTTCACCATCAACGCGATGTACTACAACCCGGCCACGCAGGAAGTGCTGGACTACCACGGCGGCATCGACGACATCGCCAGCAAGCAGCTGCGTATCATCGGCCAGCCGGAAGCGCGCTACCGCGAAGACCCCGTACGCATGCTGCGCGTGGTCCGTTTTGCGGCCAAGCTGCAGTTCACCATCGAACCGGCTACGCGCGCGCCGATCGCCATCATGGCCCCGCTGATCAACAACGTGCCGGCCGCGCGCGTGTTTGACGAGATGCTCAAGCTGCTCATGAGCGGCCACGCGCTGGCCTGCCTGCAGCAGCTGCGCAAGGAAGGCCTGCACCATGGCCTGCTGCCGCTGCTGGACGTGGTGCTGGAGCAGCCAATCAGCATGAAATTCGTGACGCTGGCGCTGGAGTCGACTGACAAGCGCGTGATGGCCGGCAAGGGCGTCTCGCCCGGCTTCCTGTTCGCGTCGCTGCTGTGGCACCAGGTGCTGGAGAAGTGGAACGCGTACAAGGCCGCGGGTGAATCGCCGATTCCGGCGCTGCACCTGGCCGCCGACGACGTGCTCGAGGACCAGACGGAGAAGCTGGCGCTGCAGCGCCGCATCGGCTCGGACATGCGCGACATCTGGTCGATGCAGCCGCGTTTCGAGCGCCGCCAGGGCAAGGCGCCGATCAAGCTGCTGGAGAACCCGCGCTTCCGCGCCGGCTACGACTTCCTACTGCTGCGCTGCGAATCGGGTGAACTCGAGATGGAGCTGGGCGAGTGGTGGACCGACTTCTACGAGGCCGACCCGGAACGGCGTGAAGAGATGATCGCGAACGCGCCGACCGGCACCGGCGGCACCAAGCGCAAGCGCAGCCCGCGCCGTGGCCCGCGCAGCCGCAACCGTGGCGAGAACGGCGGCGCCGGCGCCGGGTCCGGCCCCGGCGAGGAATGATCGCCTACATCGGCATCGGCGCGAACCTCGGTGACGCCCGCGCCAACGTCGAAGACGCCCTGGCGCGCATTGCCCGCATGCCCGGCACCACGCTGCAGGCGCGTTCGTCGCTGTACCGCACGGCGCCGATCGATTCCTCCGGCGATGACTACATCAACGCCGTCGCCCGCATCGACACCGACCTCGACGCCCACGCACTGCTCGACGCGCTGCATGGCATCGAGCTCACGCACGGACGCGAGCGTCCCTACCGCAACGCGCCGCGCACGCTGGACCTCGACCTCCTGCTGTATGACGATCTGGTCATCGACACCGAGCGGCTCCAGGTCCCGCACCCGCGCATGACGGAGCGCGCGTTCGTGCTCGCGCCACTGCTCGAGATTGCGCCGCAAATCGACATCCCCGAAGCGGGTCCCGCCGCAGCGTTCACTGGCCGCGTCGCGGGGCAGGCTATCGAGAGGCTCGTGTGATGCAGATCCCTGTGGTGGTACAAACGGCTGGCCTGCTGGCGCTGTCGAACATCTTCATGACCTTCGCGTGGTATGGCCACCTGAAGAACATGTCGTCCAAGCCGTGGCTGATCGCCGCACTGGCCAGTTGGGGCATCGCGCTGTTCGAATACCTGCTGCAGGTGCCGGCCAACCGCATCGGCCACACCGAACTGTCGCTGTCGCAGCTGAAGATCATGCAGGAAGTGATCACGCTCACCGTGTTCGTTCCGTTCGCGATGTTCTACATGAACCAGCCGTTCAAGCTCGATTATGTGTGGGCGGGCTTGTGCCTGATGGGCGCGGTCTACTTTATTTTCCGGTCGTAAGCAGTTTTTTGGCGACCGCATTACACTGGCGCCGTGTTGCGCCTTTTTTATTGAACTGACGGGGGATCTATGAGCGGTTATTTGCAGGGCCAGGACATGGCTGGCGGCGACAAGCCGGCGCCGGCGAAACCGGTCGCCAAGGCGGTGACGGTGCCTTCCCTGAACGCGATGCGCGCGGCCGGCAACAAGATCACCATGCTGACCTGCTATGACGCCAGCTTCGCCTCGCTGATGGACCGCTGCGGTGTGGAAGTGCTGCTGATCGGCGACTCGCTGGGCATGGTCTGCAGCGGCCATGCCTCGACCCTGCCGGTCACGGTGGACGACATCGCGTACCACACTGCCGCCGTCGCGCGCGGGAACAGCAATGCGCTGGTGGTGGCGGACCTGCCGTTCGGCGCCTACGGCACGCCTGAAACTGCCTACGCAAACGCGGTCAAGGTGATGCAGGCCGGGGCACAGATGGTCAAGATCGAAGGCGGAGCGTGGCTGGCCGATACCGTACGCTTCCTGACCGAGCGAGCGGTGCCGGTGTGCGCCCACGTCGGCCTGACGCCGCAGTCGGTGCACCAGCTGGGCGGCTACAAGGTGCAGGGCAAGACCACTGAAGGCGCGGATACGATGAAGAAGGACGCGCTGGCGCTACAGGCGGCAGGCGCGCAGCTGATCGTGCTGGAAGCGATTCCTTCGACGCTCGGCAAGGAAGTCACCGAGCTGCTGTCGATCCCGACCATCGGCATCGGCGCGGGCCCCGACTGCTCGGGTCAGGTATTGGTCATGCACGACATGCTGGGCGTATTCCCCGGCCGTAAGGCGCGCTTCGTGAAGAACTTCATGGAGGGCCAGGCCAGCATCGACGCTGCCGTGGCTGCCTATATCGCTGCCGTGAAGGATGGCTCCTTCCCGGGCCCGGAACACTGCTTCTGAGGATGCGATGGACGTCCGCCTGTTCCTCGCCCTGTGGCCGGATGAGGCGATCCGGCGGCAACTGGTGCAGGCTCGCGACTCGTGGCGCTGGCCGCGCAGCGCTTCACCCGTCGCTGATGCAAAACTTCACCTGACGTTGAACTTCCTTGGCAGCGTGGACGAGGAACGCCTGCCGGAACTCGAGGCCGCGTTTGATGTGCCCTTCACCCCGTTCGAGGTAGAGCTGGGCCGGCCCGTAGTGTGGCACCGGTCGATCGCGGTGCTGGAACCCCTGTCAGTTCCACCTGAGCTGATTGAACTGCATACCCTGCTGGACGAGCGTGTCGCGGCGCTCGGGTTGCCCGTCGAGGAGCGTGCCTACAAGCCGCACGTGACCATGGCGCGCCGTGCAGGAAACGCGACGCCGCCGGAACGGATCGCGCCACTGCAATGGAACGTCGCCGGGTATGCGCTGGTGCAGTCCAAGCTTGGCGCCGGCGCCGAATACGGCGTGGTCCGCGCTTACCGATAAGGTAACGCAACGTCTTCCGTCATCCCCGCGCACGCGGGGACCCATGGCGAGTTTCCCGGCCCGCTACCGTTGCCGCTTCGGTTGGCTCAGCATGGGTCCCCGCCTGCGCGGGGACGACTGGGCGTCAGACCTGTATCCAGATGGTTTTCAGCTCGGTGTATTTGTCGAACGCGTGCAGCGATTTGTCACGCCCGTTGCCGGACTGCTTGTAGCCGCCGAACGGCACCGTGATGTCGTCGTTGTCGTACTGGTTCACATGTACCGTACCGGCGCGCAGCGCACGCGACGTACGGATTGCTTTCGACAGGTCCGCGGTCCAGACCGCAGCCTGCAGGCCGTAAGGGGTCGAATTCGCCTGCCGCACCGCTTCATCAAGGTCCGTGAACGTCAGCACCGACAGTACCGGCCCGAAAATCTCTTCCTGCGCGATCTTCATGCCACTGTCCACGTTGTCGAACAGCGTCGGCTCGACATAGAAGCCGCCCGTGTCCAGGCGGGCCTGGGCGCCGCCGTGCAGCAGCGTGGCGCCCGACTGCTTGCCGGACTCGATATAGCCCATCACGGTATTCAACTGGGTCGCATCGACGATCGCGCCCATCACCGTCTTCTCGTCCAGCGGATCGCCGGGCGCGAAGCGCGGCATCATCTTCATCGCTTTTTCCATGAACGCGTCCTTGATCGACGCTTCGACGAACAGGCGCGAGGGCGCGTTGCAGCTTTCGCCCTGGTTGAAGTAGATCGAGCCGATGGCGGATTTCACCGCCGCGTCCAGGTCGGGACAGTCGGCGCACACGATGTTGGCCGATTTGCCGCCCAGCTCCGTCCAGGCGCGCTTGAGGTTGGACTGTCCGGCCATCTGCAGGATCTGCTTGCCGACGCGGGTCGAGCCGGTGAACGCGATGCAATCGACGTCCATGTGCAGGCCAAGCGCCTGTCCTGCTTCCGCTCCATACCCGGGCAGCACGTTGAACACGCCGGCCGGAATGCCGGCTTCCAGCGCCAGCTCCGCCAGCCGCAAGGCAGTCAGCGGCGATTTTTCGGATGGCTTGAGCACCAGGCTGTTGCCGGCCGCGAGCGCCGGACCGATCTTCCATGCCGCCATGATCATTGGATAGTTCCACGGGACGATGGCCGCAACCACGCCGACCGGCTCGCGCGTGACCAGGGCCAGGCTGTTGTCCGGCGTTGGCGCGACCTGGTCGTAGATCTTGTCGATCGCCTCGGCGTACCAGCGGATGCAGTTCTGGGTGGCCGGCACGTCCACCGCGCGGCTGTAGCGGATCGGCTTGCCCATGTCGAGCGTTTCCAGCAGGGCCAGTTCGTCCTGGTTCTGCATGATCAGGTCCGCAAACCGGACCAGCGTGCGCTTGCGTTCGGACGGGGCGACGCCGGCCCAGCGGCGGTCCTCGAACGCGGCGCGCGCGGAGGCCACAGCGGCATCCACGTCGGCCGCTTCGCAGCGCGCCACCTCGGCCAGCTTGCGGCCGTCGATCGGGGACAGGCAGTCGAAGCGCTTACCGGATCGGGCGTCGACACGCTTGCCGTCAATGAAGGCGCGGCCGTCGATGGCGAGCGTGGCGGCGCGGTCGTGCCAGGTAGTCGTGGACATCGGGGCTCCTTTATGTGTTCGATAAGGTGGATGTTACCAGTGAAGCGTCATGCCTGCGGACGCGGGTACCCATGCGGAATGGGAGGATGCGGCGGCGGGAATGTACCTGCATTGTTGCTCAGCAGGGGTCCCCGCGTTCGCGGGGATGACGGGGCTAGCGAAGTGCGCGCGTTTCGCCGACTTTCATGCCGGCGGCGCGGATGGCGGCGTTGAGCGCGTCGATGCGGGCCTGCATCGAGGGGTGGGAAGCGGCGTAGTGGGACAGCTCGGTCAGCGCACCGGACTCCCCCTTCATGGATTCGAAGAACTCGGTGGCGCCGCCAGCGTGGCCGTACACGCAGTTCAGGGTGCGCAGAGCGGCGACATCGGCCGCTTCCTCCCGGCTGCGCGAGTAGGTCGCATCGCCCAGCCGGCCGACCGGCGCGAGCAGCTCGGTCAGGCCCGCGTCGCTTCCGAGCAGCACCGCGGAGACGCCGAACAGCACGATGCTGCGCCCCAGGCCGCGCAGGTGGTCGCGGTGGGAGATGTGCGCCAGTTCATGCGCGAGCACGAAGGCCAGTCCGTTTTCCGACTGCACTTCGTCCAGCAGTCCGGACCAGACGACGATCTGCCCGCCCGGCATGACGGCCGCATTCGGAGCCTCCGATTTTTCCAGCGCCACCCTAGCCGGCACACGCACGCCGGCGCACGCGCGCATCCGGTCCACCATCGCCTGCAATTGCGCCTGCTGCGGCGGCGCGTCGGACTGCGCCGCGACGGCAGGCGCCGGCATCAGCTCGTACAGCTTCGCCTCGGTCTCATGGCTCATGTTGTCGACCATCGCATCGACCGCCAGCCCGAGCAGCCAGAACCCCAGCACCGCGATCACCGCTAGCCAGCCCAGGATCACCACGAAGTCCTTCAGCGGGTGTTCCTGCGACACGTTGTCGTTATGTTCCGGCAGCGAGGGCTGGTACTTCATGGCGGCTCAGTCGCGGTAGTAGATGGCGGTGCCGTAGGCCAGCACTTCGACCGAACCGACGCTGCCCGGGCGGTTGCCGGAGATCGAGGAGGTCTCGATGCGCAGGTTGGCGATTTCGTGCGCGCCCGGGCAGCTCTCCTTCATGCGCAGGACCGCTTCACGACGTGCGCGGTCGATCAAGGTCTCGTGCGACTTGACTTCGCCACCGACCAGCGAGCGCAGGGCGGCTACCGTGCGCTTGAAGTAGTCGATCGCCACCACGCAGCTGCCGCTCACCAGCGTGCTGCTTGCCACGCTCCTCGATGGTTCGAGCACGTTCTTCGAGGAAGTGGTCGGCAGATGCAGCCACGCCTGCTCGCGCTGGACGATGGAGCGGTAATGCTTCGATTCCGCGGCGCGGCCGAACACGTAGCCGAGCACGATGAACAGCAGCCAGAAGCCAATCGGCAACAGGATGTCGAACATGGCGCTCAGCCCACGGTGACTGCGGTGCCGTACACGTAGATCTCGGCGGCGCCCTGCGCCACCGAGGAGGTCGAAAAGCGCACGTTGACGATGGCATTGGCGCCCATTTGCGCGGCTTGCGACTTCATGCGCTCGATCGCATGCTCGCGCGATTCTTCCAGCAGTTCGGTGTAGCCGCGCAGTTCGCCGCCGACGATGTTCTTCAGGCCGGCCATGATGTCGCGCCCCACGTGCTTGGCGCGGACGGTGCTGCCCGAAACGACGCCGTGGCAGGTGAAGATGGTCTTGCCGGGAATGGTTTCGATATTCGTCATCAGCATGTTCAGGTTCCTATAACCGTTGCAAAATTGCAAAATAGCAATTCTTCGTTGTTTGCGCTACCTATTTCTGTTCTCGCAACACTCGTTGCCTTGCTGCGTCATTTTGGCGCCGGCCGATGGTCCGATGGCCGTTTTCTGGGGCTATAATCGCGAATTTTTCGGACGGCAAAAATCTTGCCGCTTTCTTCGGCCCGGCCCCTGCGGAGCGCACACCCAACATGAACGCCACACTGATTTCTTCCGTCGTGCTGTACTTACTCGGCACCCTCGCCCTCGGCGTCTGGGCCGGCACCCGGATCAAGAACACCAGCGATTTCGCGGTTGCAGGACGCAGCCTGCCGCTGATCATGGTGGTGACAACCACGTTTGCCACCTGGTTTGGCGCCGAGACGGTCATGGGCATTCCCGCCAAGTTCGTGCAGGGCGGCCTGTCGGCCGTGGTCGAGGACCCGGTCGGCGCGGGCACCTGCCTGATCCTGGTCGGCATGTTCTTCGCGGCGAGGCTGTACAAGCTGAACCTGCTGACCATCGGCGACTACTACCGCCAGCGCTATGGCAAGGGCATCGAAGTATTCTGCTCGAGCGCGATCATCCTGAGCTACCTGGGCTGGGTGGCGGCGCAGATCACGGCGCTCGGCCTGGTGTTCTCGGTGCTGACCAACGGCGCGATGTCGGAAACGGCAGGCATGATCATCGGCACCCTCGCGGTGCTGATCTATGTGGTGATCGGCGGCTTCCTGGCCGTGGCGATCACCGATTTCATCCAGATGATCGTGCTGGTGGTCGGGCTTTCCGTGATCGCGTTCTTCTCGGCCGACCTGGCGGGCGGCGCCTCCAACGTACTCGCCACCGCTGATGCCGGCTCGCTGTGGAACTTCCTGCCACCGCCAACCTTTACCGACATCGCGTTCTTTATCGGCGCGGCAGTGACCATGATGTTCGGCAGCATCCCGCAGCAGGACGTGTACCAGCGCGTCATGTCGGCCAAGGATGCCCCGACGGCGCGCACCGGCGCGGTCATTGGCGGCGCCAGCTACATCCTGTTTGCAGCCGTCCCGATGTTCATCGTGCTGGCCGCAGTCACCGTGATGGGCGAAGCGGGCCTGGACATGGCGAAGAACGACTACCAGCGGCTGCTGCCGACCTTCATCATGACCAAGATGCCGCTGGTGATGCAGATCCTGTTCTTCGGCGCGCTGCTGTCGGCGATCAAGAGCACCTCGTCCGCGACCCTGCTGGCGCCGTCCACCAGCTTCGTCGAGAACATCCTGAAGAACCTCCGTCCGGGCATGACCGACAAGGAGCGACTGTTCGCGATGCGCGCATCGATCGTGGTGTTTGCGGCGCTGGTGCTGGCATACGCGATCGCGATGCAGGGCACCTCGATCTACGACCTGGTGTCGAGCGCATACCAGGTGACGCTGGTGGGCGCCTTCGTGCCGCTGCTGATGGGCCTGTACTGGAAGCGCGCCACCACCCAGGGCGCGATCGCCTCGATCGCGGCGGGCGTCTTCACCTGGATCCTGTTCTTCCCGCAGGTGTCGACGCTGGGCGAGCACTTCCCGGGCCAGCTGGCCGGCCTGATCGCGGCGTTTGCGGGCATGCTTGCAGGCTCGCTGGCGCCGCAGGTACTCAAGAACCGGCATGAAGCCGCGGACATGATCGAGGGCGCCAGCGCCTGATCTACCGTCACCCCGGCGGGGGTGACAGGGTCCAGAGTTCCGCCAGGGTGTCGTCCAGGCTCTGGCGGATCCTGGCCACCATCTCGTCGATCTCTTCGATCGATATCACCAGCGGCGGGGCGACGATCATCCGGTCGCCCACCGCGCGCATGATGACCCCGTTGTTGAACATGTGCGCCCTGCAGCGCATGCCGACCGCCTGCGCAGGCGCGAACAGCTCGTGCTCGTGGATGGAGGGGCCCTTGCGGCGCACCAGGTTCAGTCCCGCGACCATGCCGTAGCTGTCGGCATGGCCCACCAGCGGGTGCTCGGCCAGCTTCGCGAACTGCTGCTTCAGGTACGGGCCGGTGATGTCGGACACGCGCTCGACCAGCTTTTCCTGCACGATGATGTGCAGGTTCTCCAGCGCCGCCGCGCATGCCACCGGGTGTCCGGAATAGGTAAAGCCGTGCGCGAACTCGCCGCCCTTGGCGACCAGTACGTCGCCCACGCGGTCGCCCACCAGCACCCCGCCCATCGGCACGTAGCCCGAGGTGACGCCCTTTGCGAAGGTCATCAGGTCCGGACGGATGCCGAATGCCGTCGAGCCGAACATCGTGCCCAGCCGGCCGAAGCCGCAGATCACTTCGTCCGAGATCATGAGGATGTCGTACTTGTCGCAGATACGCTGCACTTCCGGCCAGTAGGTCGAGGGAGGAATCACCACGCCGCCAGCGCCCTGCACCGGTTCGGCGATGAAGGCGGCCACCTTGTCGGCGCCCAGCTCCAGGATCTTCTCTTCCAGCGAGCGCGCGGCCATCAGCCCGAACTCGTCTTCCTCCATGCCCTTGCCGCACTCGAAGTAGTTCGGCTGCATCACGTGCACGATGCCGGGAATCGGCAGGCCGCCCTGCGCGTGCATGCCCGCCATGCCGCCCAGCGACGCTCCGGCCACCGTGCTGCCGTGGTAGGCATTGTGGCGGCTGATGACGATGTGTCTATCGCTGTAGCCCATCAGGTCCCAGTAGCGCCGCACGATGCGCAGGTTGGTGTCGTTGCCCTCGGAGCCGGAGCCGGTGAAGAACACGCGCGAGAATCCCGGCGGCGCCAGTTCCGTCAGGCGCGTGGCCAGCTGCACCGCCGGTACGTTGGTGGTGTTGAAGAAGCTGTTATAGAAAGGCAGCGTCATCATCTGCTTGTGGACCGCCTCGGCAATGCTGGCGCGGCCATAGCCGACGTTCACGCACCACAGGCCGGACATGGCGTCGAGGATCTGGTTGCCTTCCGAATCCCAGACGTAGATGCCGTCGCCGCGCACGATCACGCGCGCGCCGCGTCCGGACAGTTCGAGCGAATCGGTGAACGGATGCAGGTAGTGGGCGGAGTCGAGCTTCTGGATCGCCCGCGTGTCGATGTTTTCCATGTCCGTTCCTTACACGTGCAGCAGCAGGTGTTCGCGCTCCCAGGGGCTGATCACCGTCATGAACTCCTGGTGCTCCAGCTCCTTGACCGCCGAGTACACGTCGATGAAGCGGTCGCCCAGCATTTCGCGCAGCTTGTCCTCGCGGCGCAGCAGGTTGAGCGCCTCGGACAGGCCTTGCGGCAGCTCCACCGGCAGGTCGTAGGCGCTGGTCTTCACGATCGGCAGCGGCTCGAGCTGCTCCAGCATGCCGAGGTAGCCGCAAGCCAGCGTGGTTGCCAGTGCCAGGTAGGGGTTGGCATCGGCGCCGATGATGCGGTTCTCGACGCGGCGGTCGGCAGCGCCCGATACCGGCACCCGGAAGCCGACCGTGCGGTTGTCCTCGCCCCACTGGATGTTGATGGGCGCTGCCGTGTGGCGCACGATGCGGCGGTAGGAATTGACGTACGGCGCGACGATCGCCATCGCGGACGGCATGTAGCGCTGCAGCCCGCCGATGTAGTGGCGGAACGCGTCCGACGCACTGCCGTCGGGATTGGAGAAGATGTTGGTGCCGGTACGCGCATCCACCACGCTCTGGTGCACGTGCATCGCAGAACCGGGCTCGCCGGCCATCGGTTTGGCCATGAAGGTGGCGTACATGTCGTGCTTGAGCGCCGCCTCGCGCAGGGTGCGCTTGAAGTAGAACACCTTGTCGGCCAGGCCGAGCGGCTCGCCGTGCAGGAAGTTGATCTCCATCTGGCCCGCGCCGATCTCGTGGATCAGGGTGTCGACGTCCAGGTTCATCAGCTCGCAGTAGTCGTAGATGTCCTCGAACAGCGGGTCGAACTCGTTCACCGCGTCGATGCTGTACACCTGGCGGCTGGTCTCGGCACGCCCGCTGCGCCCGGCCGGCGCCCGCAGCGGCAGGTCGGGATCGGTGTTCTTGTCGGTCAGGTAGAACTCGAGCTCCGGCGCCACATGCGGTTCCCAGCCCTTTTCCCGGTACATCTTGAGCACCCGCCGCAGGACCGAGCGCGGGGCGAAGTCGACCAGTTCGCCGTTGGCGAAATAGCAGTCGTTGATCACCTGCGCGGTCGGGTCGGCGGCCCACGGCACCATCGTGATGGTGGTCGGGTCGGCCTTGAGGATCATGTCGCGGTCGGTGGTCGAGATGGCGTGGTCGTAGCGCTGGTCGTGCGCCGGGGAGTTGCCGGTCACGGTCATGCCGAGAATGATCTCGGGGATGCGCATGCCGCGGTCCTCGGTGAATTTGGTGCGCGGCAGGATCTTGCCGCGTGCGACCCCGGTCAGGTCGGGGATCAGGCATTCGATTTCGGTGACCCGTTTCTCATTGAGCCACAGGTCCATGTCGGTGTAGGTAAAGTTCTCGCGGATAGCCATATTGTTCTCTCTGGGTCTGCATTCGCGCCGGGTGCACTCACCGGCGCACGGATGGGATTGGGGATGCGGCCAGGAAGCTAGGGTTCGCGCAGCGGCAGGCTCCCCTGGTATTGTCGGCAGGCGTCGCCGAACGCGGAAAACAGCTTGCGCGAATCCTCGTTCTCCATCATGCGCCACTCGGGGTGCCACTGGACGCCGATCACGAAGCCGGGCGCGGACGGGCACGAGAAGGCCTCCACCAGGCCGTCCTGCGCGAACGCTTCCGGCGCCAGTGCCGGGGCCAGGCGCGCGATACCCTGGCCATGCAGTGAGTTGACCGTGATGCGGCCGGACTGCATGATCTCCGCGAGCTTGCCGCCGGCGGCCAGTTCCAGCGCGTGCGCGGGTCCGTACTGCTGGTCCAGCGGCGCGGCCGGGTCCTCGCGGTGGTCCATGTAACCGGAAACCTCCTGCACCGCCTGGTGCAGGGTGCCGCCCAGCGCCACGTTCACCTCCTGGAAACCGCGGCACACGGCCAGCAGCGGAATGCCGCGCTCGATGGCGGCCTTGATGAGCGGGAGCGTGGTGGCGTCGCGGGCCGGATCGCGCGGCAGCGCCGGGTTATGCACCTCCTGCCCGTAATGGGAAGGATCGACGTTCGACGGCGAGCCGGTCAGCATGACGCCATGGATGGCATCGAGGATGGAATCGAGTTCGGTGGCGCTGCCCAGCGCCGGCAGGATCAGCGGAGCGCAGCGCGCCCCGAGCGCCACCGCGTCCACGTATTTGAACTGGACGGTGTGGTAGGGATGGCTGCCCAGCCTGGCGGAACAGGCCGGGACGATGACGATCGGTTGGCGCATGATGTCTTCATCATATGCCAACTTGCATTATTTTGAGCGCAACGTTGCGGATACGTACGCTAACGCGGCATCAAGCACGGAATCCTTGTTCTTCCTCAAGTCGGCCACCGTCGGACGAACCATAATGGAAGGTTGGATTCCGACACCGACGAACGGACGGCCGTCCGGATAGGTGTCCTGCTTGGTGCACACGCGGCCGGTGCCGCCGCCCGGCAGTTTGAAGAACAGCGGCTGGCCGGTGCTGCCGCCGGTCGGTTCGCCGATGATCGCGCCGCGCTTCATGTTGTCGAATGCGAGCGCGAAGTCCTCCGCCGCCGAATACGTGGCGCTGCTGGTCAGCACCGCGACCGGCCCCTTGAACAGGCGCTCGCCATCCGGTTGCCATTCGCCCGGCCCTTCCCCGTGCATCTGCGCCGGCCGCCCCCACGCCCGGAAGGTCGGAAGGTATTCCCGGGTCGACCATTTGGTGGTCACGAAAGGCTTGTCCGTCAGGGTACCGAGCACGCGGTAACCGACGCTCGAGTTGCCGCCGCCATTGGCGCGCACGTCGATCACCAGCGCGCTGGCCTCGCGAATCTTCGGCCATGCCGCGATGAAGCCGTCCGCCGCACGGTCGTCGCCAAAGCCGTTCAGCGCCACGTAGGCGACTCCGCCCGGCAGCATCTTCATTTCGAACGGCGCGCGCTTTGGTGCGGCCTTGCGCCACTCGGCAAACGTCACGCGTGGGACCTCGACCGTGAGCGGCTTGCCGTTTTTCCCGACGAAGGTCACCATCGGGGCGCTGGCAGCATCGCCGGACAGGAAACTGTAGCCGTGCGTGCGGCGCTCGAGGTCCTGCGGCGTCGAGGCGCTCTCATACGGAGCGAGGTTGCGGGCGACGTACTCGGCGACCGGGACGCCGTCGACAGCAGTCACCTCCAGCCCCGGTTCGACGCCCAGCTTCTCGAGCGACGGGGAAAATACCTGGTCGACGAACACGCGGCCTTCGACCGGGATGGTGCGCAGCAGCGGGCGTGCCCACACCTTGTCCCACAGCTGCTCGGGCGGATAGACGTTGGTATGTCCGTCCTGAAGCTTTGCGACCAGCTCCGTCAGCACGCGGTAGTACTCGGCGGTCGTTTTCGTCGCGCGTACCTTGGGCAGGTAGTCGAGATAGAGCTTGTCCCAGTCGAGCTTTTTGAGCGTGTCGGTGTACACGAAGTTGTACTTCACCTCCGACCATAGCTTGGACAGGCCGGCGATCCGCTCGTCTTCGCCCAGGCTCTCCGTGTAGCCGGACGCGATTGCCGGGGAGTTGTACAGGCGCGCTTCCAGCGCCTGCTTCTGCTTCATTGCGTCGATCAGCTTCGGCCAGCGTGCGTCTGTGCGGATCGATTCGAAATCGGCATCGGCCGCCGCCTTGTCCGCGTCCAGCCAGCCATGCTCCATCGCGCGCGCCAGCGCGGTGAAGGCGTTGTCACGCTCGCCCGCCAGCGCAAACGAACAGGCCGCGTTGTACAGCAGCGCGGCATGCGGCGCTTTGTCGAACTCCTGCATATACAGGGCGGCGGCCTGTTTGAACTGCTTGTCCTGATAGGCTTTGGTGGCGTCTGCTTCGGACGCAGAAGACAGCGCCGCGCACAGCGAAAGCGCGCCGCAGGCGAGGATGTGGCGAACCATTGGTTTCTCCGGTTTTAAAACTGCGGGATTCTACATCGGCCCCGCGCAATGTGGCCAAAAAAGCTACCATATGCAGACTGCCTTCGCGGCCGCCTTACCGGAGACTCGCATGACCAAGCTGAACGACCCTTCCCTGCTGCGCCAGCAGTGCTATATCGACGGCGCGTGGATCGACGCCGCGGACGGCGCATCGGTCGAGGTGCACAATCCTGCCACCGGCGAACTGCTCGGACGCGTGCCCCACATGGGCGCCGCCGAGACGAAGCGGGCGATCGATGCAGCCAATGCCGCGTGGCCCGCATGGCGCAAGAAGACGGGCAAGGAGCGCGCGGTCATCCTGCGCCGCTGGCACGACCTGACGATGGAGAACCAGGCCGACCTGGCCACCATCATGACGCTCGAGCAGGGCAAGCCGCTGGCCGAGTCGAAGGGCGAAATCGCCTATGCAGCCTCTTTCCTCGAATGGTTTGGTGAGGAGGCCAAGCGCATCGAAGGCGACACGCTGGCCTCGCCGTGGCCGGACCGCAGGGTGGTCGTCACGCGCGAGCCGATCGGCGTGTGCGCGGCCATCACGCCATGGAACTTCCCGGCGGCGATGATCACGCGGAAGGTCGGTCCTGCGCTCGCGGCGGGCTGCCCGATCGTCGTCAAACCCGCCGAGCTCACGCCTTTCTCGGCGTTCGCGCTGGCGGTGCTGGCCGAACGCGCCGGCGTGCCGAAGGGCGTGTTCAACGTGATCACCGGCGACTCCAGAGCGATCGGCGGCGAGATGTGCAGCAACCCGGTCGTGCGCAAGCTGTCGTTCACCGGATCCACCGAAGTCGGACGAATCCTCATGCAGCAGTGCGCGCCCACCATCAAGAAGCTGTCGCTGGAACTGGGCGGGAATGCGCCGTTCATCGTGTTCGACGATGCGGATCTGGATGCGGCGGTGGAAGGCGCAATCGCTTCCAAGTACCGCAACACGGGCCAGACCTGCGTGTGCGCCAACCGGCTGTACGTGCAGGATGGCGTGTACGACCGGTTCGCGGAAAAGCTGGCGGCGGCGGTGGCGCGGCTGAAGGTCGGCAGCGGCATGGACGATGGCGTCACCCAGGGGCCGCTGATCGAGGAGAAGGCGGTGGCAAAGGTCGAGCAGCACATCGCGGATGCGCTGTCGAAGGGTGCGCGCCTGCTGGCCGGCGGCAAGCGCCATGCGCTGGGGCAGACCTTCTTCCAGCCGACCGTGCTGGCGGACGTGGACGCACGCATGATGGTGGCGCGCGAGGAGACCTTCGGGCCGCTGGCCCCGCTGTTCCGCTTCAGGACCGAAGAGGAAGTCATCGCCATGGCCAACGACACCGAGTTCGGACTGGCGGCGTACTTCTATTCCCGCGACATCGGGCGCGTGTGGCGCGTTGCCGACGCGCTGGAGTCGGGGATGGTGGGGGTGAATACCGGGCTGATCTCGACCGAGGTCGCGCCGTTCGGCGGCGTGAAGCAGTCGGGGCTCGGGCGCGAAGGGTCGAAGTACGGAATGGACGATTACCTGGTCATCAAATACATTTGCATGGGCGGGATCTAAGGGGCCTGTCCCCAACGGCGCCACGGCGGCAGTTCCGTCCTGGCCCTTTGGTGCGCGTAACTGATTTAGCGAATTAGTCTCAACAATTCAATTTGTTTAAATTATGTTGATTAATTCGGATAACCGTACGGTCTTTAAACAAGATCGCTTGTTTGGGGCCGCTTGGCATTTCTGCGGCAAAGAACAGGGGACGGAACTGCCGCCTTGGCGCCTCCGGGGACAGTCCCCGAGCTGGCGGCTATTCGTATTCGGTGTATTTGCGGGAGTCGCCGCGGACTTTGTCGGCGGGGTATTTTTCGCGATTGAGCGCCATCTTTTCCTGCATGGCGGCGTCGAGGTCGACGTCGAGGCGATCGGCGATGCGGATCAGGTAGAACAGGACGTCGGCCAGTTCATGGCGCACCTGCTGGAGTTTGGCGTCGGAGAGTTCGACGCGCTCGCCGCTTTGCAGCCACTGGAAGTGCTCCAGCAGTTCGGCCGCTTCCACCGACAGCGCGGCCGACAGGTTCTTCGGGGTGTGGAACTGGTCCCAGTCGCGCTCGGCGACGAAGGCGCGGACCAGGTCGCGCAAGCGAATCAGGTCCGCGCCGGTTTCCATCAGCAGCCGTAGCCGCTCAGGCGCTCTTGCGTCTTCACCGCCAGGTCGGCGGCGGCGCTGACTGTCATGCCGAGGTCGCGCAGGATGCCGTCCTGCAGGCCGTACACCCAGCCGTGCACCGACAACTCCTGGCCGCGATCCCATGCGTCCTGCACTACCGTGGTCTGGACGGTGTTGACGACCTGCTCCATCACGTTCAGTTCGACCAGCCGGTCGGCGCGCTCGCGTTCCGACTTGAGCGCGTCGCCCAGGTAGCAGTCGTGCTTCTGCGCGACGTCCTGCACGTGGCGCAGCCAGTTGTCTGCCAGGCCGATGCGGCGGTTGGTCAGCGCCGCATGCACGCCGCCGCAGCCGTAGTGGCCGACGATGACGATGTGCTTCACCTTCAGCACGTCCACCGCAAACTGCAGCACGGACAGGCAATTCAGGTCCGAGTGCACCACCACGTTGGCGATATTCCGGTGCACGAACAGCTCGCCCGGGGCCATGCCCACCAGCTCATTGGCGGGCACGCGGCTGTCGGAGCAGCCGATCCACAGCCATTCGGGCGACTGCTGTGCCGCGAGACCATTGAAGAAGTTGGGATCGAGGTCGAGCTGCTTGCGCGCCCATTCCTCGTTACGCTTGAGAAGTTCGCTGGTGGTCAAACTCATTCGAAGAAATCCTTTACCTTGTCTTTCCAAGTCTTGGCGTTCGGGCTGTGCTTGGCGCCGCCTTCGAGCGTCAGGCGCTCGAATTCGCGCAACAGGTCCTTCTGCTTGTCGTTCAGCTTGACCGGCGTTTC
>DASWYE010000129.1:0-3739 GCA_036405115.1 Telluria sp.
GATGTTTGCCGAAGCCGGCGCCGTCGGCTTGCTGCTGGCTTCCTGGCTGGTCAGCTACTTCTGGTTCTTCCCGGACGACCACCTGCGCGCCCTCGTCGGCGGCATCCTGGCGACGGCTGCGCCCTATCTGTGCTACCGGGGCGCCCAGGCGTGGTTCGGAATCACGCCCTCGCTGGCGAACCTGACCCCGCGTCGCCTGCTACTTTGCGCGCTGGCGTACTCGATCGCCAGTCCGCTGCTCCACCACATCTGGTTCGCGCTGCGCGGCGACGACGTGGACCTGGTGCGCGGCTTTACCGCCATGTTCGCCGGCGACTTGTTCGGCACGCTGATCGTGCTGTACACCGCCAAGGCCGCCGTCACCGTGCTCCGCCGCCGCTAATGCGGAAATGGGGACAGACCCCATTTTTTCCATGGTGTATTGCTCGGTGGAACTGGGCTAGAATGCTTCGTCTCCACCCAGCCATATCACTCACGGATATATGCATAAGATCTCAATCGCACTGCTCGCCGCAGCGCTGGCGCTGCCCGCTTCCGCTTCCACGCCAATCACGCTGGACCAGGCCATGGCCGATCCGGACTGGATCGGCACCCCGGTCGAAAACGCATGGTGGGGGCTGGACAGCCGCACCATCTATTACAAGCAGAAGCGCACCGGTTCGCCGCTGCGCGACACCTGGGTAGTCACCAACGGCAAGCCGCGCCTGATCGCGGACAGCGAACTGGCAGACATGGACAGCAACCTGGTCGTGTTCAACCGCGACCGAACCCGCGCCGCCATGGTGCGCAACGGCGACCTGTTCGAACGCGACCTGAAAACCGGCAGGCTGGTGCAGCTCACCCGCGGCTCCTCGGTACGCGCACTGCCCCAGTATTCGGCGGACGGCAGGCAGGTCCAGTTCCGCATCGGCCAGGACTGGTATGGCTGGGACCGCGCCGAACGCATCACCTCCCCGCTGGCGCTGCCACGCGCCACCAAAGACCCTGCCGCCGCGCCGGATGACGATGCGATGCGCGCGATGCAGCTGCGCCTGATCCAGACCCTCAAGCGCCAGAAGGACGAACGCGACGCGCTGCGCGCGCGCAGCGAGCATGAGCGCGAAGCCGACCCGACCCGCGCGCCGGCGCCGATCTACCTGGGCGACAAGGTCGTGATCCAGGCCAGCTCCCTTTCGCCGAACGGCAAATGGCTGCTGCTGGTGACGGCGCCGAAGAACGGCGATGCAGGACGCATCGGCAAGATGCCGCGCTACGTGACGGAATCGGGCTACGAGGAATTCGACGACCAGCGTCCGCGCGTCGGCCGCAACGTACCTGCTGCGCATACCCTCAAGCTGGTGGAACTGGAGACCGGCAAGGTACGCGACCTGTCGTACGACACGCTGCCAGGCATCGGCCAGGATCCGCTGGCGCAGATGCGCAAGGTGCAGAAGCTCGATCCGCTCAAGGGCAACCGCGCGGTGCGCATCGAAGACAACGGCGACGCGATCCTGTGGAATGCCAGCGGCGACAATGTCGCCGTCATGGTGCGCGCGGTGGACAACAAGGACCGCTGGATCGCCACCGTCGACACGGCCGCCGGCACGCTCAAGCCGCTCCACCGCCTGACCGACAACGCATGGGTCAACTGGAGCGGCGACGGCGACTTCGGCTGGATGCCGGACAACCGCACGTTGTGGTACATGTCGGAGGAAAGCGGCTACTCGCACCTCTACACGAGCAATGGCAGCCGTGCACGCGCGCTCACCTCGGGCAAGTGGGAAGCGACCGGCGTGCGCTGGGCTGCGGACGGCTCGTCCGCCTGGTTCGTCTGCAACCGCAAGGACCCGGGCACCTACGAGGTGTGCGAAGTCAGCGCCAAAGACGCACAGGTAAAGGAAGTGACCGCGCTGAACGGCGGCGTGGAACGCTTCGCGCTGTCGCCGGACGAGCGCAAGCTGGTGGTGGCCTACTCCTCGGCCTATATGCCGGCGCAGATCGCCACGCAGCCGAGCCACGGCGGCCAGGCCACCCTGCTGACCGACACCCGCACCGCCGCATACAAGGCCCGTGAATGGGTGCAGCCGCAGTACGTGCAGGTGCCGTCGTCGGCCGGTGGCGATCCGGTGTGGGGCAAGCTGTACAAGCCGGCAAATATGGAAGCGGGCAAGACCTACCCGATCGTCCTGTTCGTGCACGGCGCGGGCTACCTGCAGAACGTCAGCAAGCGCTATCCGAACTACTTCCGCGAGCAGATGTTCCACAACCTGCTGGTGCAGAACGGCTACATCGTGCTCGACCTGGACTACCGCGCCTCGAAAGGCTACGGCGCCAAATGGCGCACCGCGATCTACCGCCAGATGGGCCATCCGGAGCTGGACGACTACATCGACGGCACCAAGTGGCTGGTGGCGAACCACCAGGGCGATGCGAACAACGTCGGCATGTACGGCGGCAGCTACGGCGGCTTCCTGACCTTCATGGCACTGATGCGCGAACCGGAGATGTTCAAGGCCGGCGCGGCGCTGCGTCCGGTGACCGACTGGACCACCTACAACCACGGCTACACCGCCAACATCCTCAACACCCCGGACGTCGATCCGGAAGCGTACCGGAAGTCCTCGCCAATCGAGTACGCGCAGAACCTGAAGGGCCACCTGCTGATCTCGCACGGCATGGTGGACGATAACGTGTTCTACCAAGACTCGGTGCGCATCGCCCAGCGCCTGATCGAACTGAAGAAGGACAACTGGGAAATGGCCAGCTACCCGCTGGAGCGCCACGCGTTCACGCAGCCGGAAAGCTGGTACGACCAGTACCGCCGCATCTACCAGCTGTTCGAGCGCACGCTCAAACAGAAGTAAAATGCACACCGCCCTTCGGGGCGGTTTTTTTTCGACAGGCGGCGGGAGCGAGGTTGGACATGCTTGAGATTAGGGGATCGGAAACGGCAGACGTGGCGGTGCTGGTGGACATCTGGCGCCGCTCGGTACTGGCGACGCACGACTTCCTGGCGCCGGCAGACTTTCGCGCGATCGAGCAGCTCGTGGCGGAGGCATACCTGCCGCAGGCGCAGGTGTGGGTGGCGCAGGATGTCGAGCTGGGGCCGGTCGGCTTCATGGGGCTGACCGGCAACAACGTCGATTCGCTGTTCATCGACCCGGAAGTGCGTGGCAAGGGGATCGGCAAGTTGCTGCTGGCGCACGCACAAAGCATCTGCGGGCCGCTCACCGTCGACGTGAACGAGCAAAACGGACAAGCCGTGGGCTTCTACCGCAGGATGGGGTTCGAGCAGACTGGCCGCTCGGAACTGGATGGCGACGGCCGGCCGTACCCGCTGCTGCACATGGCGATGCCTGCATAAGGCGCCGCCGCCCTATCCCACCGCGCCTTCCAGCCTGAACAGCTCCTCCACGCTGGTCCCCAGCGCGCGCGCCAGCTTGAGCGCGAGGATGGTCGATGGGACCATCCGCCCTGCCTCGATCGCATTGATCGACTTGCGCGTCACCCCCACCAAATCGGCCAGGTCGGCCTGCGTCAGGTCGCGCATCGCGCGCTGCACCTTCAGCGTGGTTGCCAGCTGTTCTTCCATCACCGGTCGTACGCCAGCAGGCTGGCCAGGACAGCGACAGCGCCAACAGTCACTGTGGCCGCAGCCATCACAGCCAGCGGGAACGCGGCAGTGTTTGAAGCCAGCGTGAATGCCAGCAGTGGTTGCGCCACAAGCACGGCGAGCAGGCCGTTGCGGTAAGCGCGGTGC
>DASWYE010000130.1:0-13173 GCA_036405115.1 Telluria sp.
ACGCACACCACCGGCATGGCGCATTGGGAGGTGCTGCTGCGCGCGCGCGCCATCGAGAACCAGTGCTACGTGCTGGCGGCGGCGCAGGGCGGCGCCCACCGCAACGGCCGCCGCACCTTCGGCCACAGCATGCTGATCGACCCGTGGGGCGAGGTGGTGGCGCTGCTGCGCGAAGGGGAGGGCGTAGTCGTCGGCAACATCGACCCGGCCATGCTGGCGCAGGTGCGGGAGAGCCTGCCCGCCTTGAAGCACCGTACACTCTGATATGGCACAATGGCCGCAATTAGAGAACATGAAAGACCGAGCATCATGAAGCCATTCGACCCGAACCTCTCCGCACTGGCCGCCGCGCGCGACATCCTCCTCACGCCATTCGGCCTGGACGAAAGCAAGCTGCTGTCGACGCTCGGCCATATGTTCACGCACAAGGTGGACTACGCCGACCTGTATTTCCAGTACACGAAGAGCGAAGGCTGGAGCCTTGAGGAAGGCATCGTCAAGACCGGCAGTTTCTCGATCGACCAGGGCGTGGGCGTGCGCGCGATTTCCGGCGACCGGACCGCGTTCTCCTACTCGGACGAGATCTCGCCGCTGGCGCTGATGGATGCGGCCGAAGCCACGCGCACCATCGCGCGCGCCGGTTCCGGCAAGGTCAAAGTGGCCACCGGCATGAGCCAGCAGGGCACGCGCTCGCTGTACCTGCCGAACGATCCGCTCGCTTCGCTCGACGCCACCGCCAAGGTCAGGCTGCTCGAGCGCGTGGAGAAGATGGCGCGCGCCAAGGACCCGCGCGTGGTGCAGGTGATGGCGGGCCTGGCCGGCGAATACGACGTGGTGCTGGTGGCGCGCAGCGACGGCGTGCTGGCGGCCGACATCCGCCCGCTGGTGCGCGTGTCGATCACCGTCATCGCCGAGCAGAACGGGCGCCGCGAGATGGGCTCGTCCGGCGGCGGCGGACGCTATGCCTACGACTACTTCACCGACGAGATCCTGGAGCAGTACGCGAGCGAGGCGGTCAAGGGCGCGCTGGTCAACCTGGAGGCGCGTCCGGCGCCGGCGGGACCGATGACCATCGTGTGCGGACCGGGGTGGCCGGGCGTGCTGCTGCACGAGGCTGTCGGCCACGGACTTGAGGGAGACTTCAACCGCAAGGGCTCGTCCTCGTACGCGGGCCGCATCGGCGAACGGGTGGCCGCGAAGGGCGTCACCGTGGTCGACGACGGCACCCTGAAGGACCGCCGCGGCTCGCTCAACATGGACGACGAGGGCAACCCGACCCAGTGCACCACGCTGATCGAGGACGGCATCCTGAAGGGCTACATCCAGGACACCATGAACGCGCGCCTGATGAAGATGCCGGTGACCGGCAACGCGCGCCGCGAATCGTTCGCGCACCTGCCGATGCCGCGCATGACCAACACCTACATGCTGGCCGGCGACAAAGACCCGCAGGAAATCATCGAGTCGGTCAAGAACGGCCTGTATGCGGTGAACTTCGGCGGCGGCCAGGTCGACATCACCAACGGCCGCTTCGTGTTTTCCGCCAGCGAGGCATACATGATCGAGGACGGCAAGGTGACCTACCCGGTCAAGGGCGCGACCCTGATCGGCAACGGCCCGGACGTGATGAACAAGATTTCCATGATCGGCAACGACATGCGCCTGGACTCCGGCGTTGGCGTATGCGGCAAGGAAGGGCAGTCGGTGCCGGTTGGTGTCGGCCAGCCGACCCTGCGCATCGAAGGCGTCACGGTCGGCGGCACCGCCTGAGCTACTGGACCGGGCGTGAGATCTCGTTGCCCATCGATTTGACCGGGTTGTCGTCGCGGTAGTCCTGGTTGCCGACTGCCTTGAGGGTGCGGTCGGTGGACTTGCGCGGAATGCGGCTGCCGGTCATCGTATTTTGCGCGATGGCTACCGGCGCGGTGGCGCTGGCCGGCTGGGCTGCTTCCGGCGCCGGGGCGGGCGTGCTGGTGCAGGCGCCCAGCAGGAGGGTTGCTGCGATGGTGGCACTGCAGGTCAGGGTCTTCATCGGGGTTCTCTCGTCGGAGGCGGGTACCCGTCCAGCATAATCCAGCATGGACCAAAAGACAATCATGGTGACAGCCGCAAATTCTTGTCCCAGGATGGCAAAACCGGCAATGGGCCTTGCCAAGCGCCGGACAAGGTTGCTATAGTCGGTTCAAACCACCGGATTCTCTATGCGCTACGTGACCCACTTCTGGTACTTTTGCCATTCCAGCCTCCTGGCGGTGGAATAGCGACCGGACGCGTCGCAGGAATCCAGCAAAACCGCCACCAGGGCGGTTTTTTTTTACCCATCCATAGCTTCACCCGGAGAACAGCATGCCCCGTACCGACGATTTACGCATCCGCGAAATGAAGGAACTGACGCCGCCGGCTCACCTGATCCGTGAGTTTCCGGCCGGCGACAAGGCCGAGCAGACCGCGTCCGGGGCCCGGCTGGCGCTGCACCGTATCCTGCACCGCCAGGACGACCGCCTGATGGTGGTGGTGGGACCATGCTCGATCCACGATCCGCAGGCAGCCATGGAATACGCGCGCCGGCTGGTGGCGCAGCGCGAGCGCTTCCGTGGCGAACTGGAGATCGTGATGCGGGTGTACTTCGAGAAACCGCGCACCACCGTGGGCTGGAAGGGCCTGATCAACGATCCCTACATGGACAACAGCTTCCGCATCAATGACGGGCTGCGCATGGCGCGCGAGCTGCTGCGCGACATCAACGAAATGGGGCTGCCCTGCGGCACTGAATTCCTCGACGTGATCAGCCCCCAATACATCGCCGACCTGGTCAGCTGGGGCGCGATCGGCGCCCGCACCACCGAATCGCAGGTGCACCGCGAACTTGCCTCCGGCCTGTCGTGCCCGGTCGGCTTCAAGAACGGCACCGACGGCAACATCAAGATTGCGGTGGACGCCATCAAGGCCGCGTCGCAGCCGCACCATTTCCTGTCTGTCACAAAGGGCGGGCATTCGGCGATCGTCTCGACCAACGGCAACGAGGACTGCCACATCATCCTGCGCGGCGGCAAGACGCCAAACTATGACGCGGCCAGCGTGGAAGCGGCCTGCCGGCAGATTGCCGAGCAGGGGCTGGCGGCGCGCGTGATGATCGATGCCTCCCATGCGAACAGTTCCAAGAATCCGCAAAACCAGGTGCCGGTCTGCGAGGACATCGCGCGCCAGGTGGCGGGCGGCGAGAGCCGCATCGTCGGCGTGATGGTGGAATCGCACCTGGTCGGCGGGCGCCAGGACATGGTGCCGGGGCGCGAACTGGTGTACGGCCAGTCGATTACCGACGGCTGCATCGACTGGGATGCCAGCGTCGGCGTGCTGGAAACGCTGGCCGAAAGCGTGCGCCAGCGCCGCCTGCAGGGCGACTGAGGGGAAGTCCCGAAAGAAGAAAGGCCCGGCTGCGCGAGCAGCCGGGCCTTTTTACTGCGCGATCCGCTTAGAAGCGTGCGGTCAGGTTGATGAACACGCGGCGGCCGAGGCCGTCGTATACCTGCGGGAAGGTGTTGCCGTTACCGAACACGGACGAGGTCACGCCGCCAACCGGTGGATCCTTGTCGAGCAGGTTGTTGATGCCGGCGCGCAGCGTGTAGTTGTCCATGAAGCGGTAGCTGGCTGCGAGGTCGAAGTAGTTGCGCGAACCAAACACGCGGTCGCCCGGTTCCGAACTGCCCGCCAGCAGCGGGTTGGTGCTGGTCGAGTCCAGCTTGACCTCGTCGATGTAGCGCCAGGTCAGCGCCAGGTCCACGCCCCATGGGCTGGTCCAGGTCGTGCGCAGCTTGTGGCGCCATTCCGGCAGCGGGGTGCCGCAGGTGGAACCGAACAGGCCGGCGCAGTCATAGGTGCCCAGGCCAGGCACGTCCTCGGAGATGTACTCCTTGAGGTAGGTGCCGGTCATCGAGAAGTCCAGGCCGCCCCAGCCGTTGTTCGGACGCCATGCGTAGTTGACGCCAACGTCCACGCCCGAGGTCTTGCGCATCCCCAGGTTCAGGTTGGTCGCGATCACTTGCGAGCTTGGCAGCATCCACAGCGAGCCCATTTCGTCACGGGTGATCAGCGAGCAGAAGGTCGGATCACCGGTATTCAGGCACTGGGTCAGGGTGGTGCTCGGAGGCAGCACGCCGATCACGTCCTCGACCTTGATGTTGAAGTAGTCGAAGGTGATCGCCAGGTCCTTCATCGGGGTCAGCACCACGCCGAAGGTGGCCGACTTCGCGG
Source organism: Telluria sp. (assembly GCA_036405115.1). Taxonomy (GTDB): domain Bacteria; phylum Pseudomonadota; class Gammaproteobacteria; order Burkholderiales; family Burkholderiaceae_D; genus Telluria. The sequence continues at coordinate 4,252 of DASWYE010000130.1, forward strand.
TTTCAGGCTTCAGGTCGCGGTTGCCGCCGTACAGTGCGTTGTACTGCTGGGCAGGGTTGTCGTTGATCCGGCCGTACTGGGCTGCGGTGACGCCGGTGCGGGCGCACTGCTCGAAGGTGGCCGACGGGTTTTCGCCAGCGCATGGATCTTCGTCGTTGTCATACAGGCCCAGGCCCTGCGCGGTGAACAGTTCGACCACGTTGGCGGCGCGCACTGCCTGCTGGTAGGAACCGCGCAGCATCACCATCTCGGCTGGCTTCCACTCGGCGCCCACGCCATACGAATCGGTGGTCTGGTCGGTCGAGTAGTCGGAATGGCGGTAAGAAGCCGACAGCGACAGTTCCTTGGCCAGCGGCTGGTTGCGCATGAGCGGGACGCGGGTCTCGACGAAGAAGTCCTTGACGCTGTATTCGCCTTCCACGCCGTGGGTCGGGCCGCCCTGGCCGGCGAGGTCGCCGGTATCGAAGGCGGTGTCGACGTCCAGGCCCAGCTTTTCGGTGCGGTGTTCGAAGCCGCCCGACAGGCCGATGCCTTCGTCGGCCGTCGGCAGCTTCCAGCCGTACTCGCCGAGGTCGGTGGTCAGGGTGGCGCCCAGCACGCGCTGGCTGGTGTAGCCCTTCTGCACGCCCGGGGTCTGCAGATAGGTCAGCGCCTCGGGCGTGATCTGGCCGAGCGACCAGATGTTGTACGGGACGCAGGCGCCGTCGGTGCCATCCAGGGTCGAGCGGCACACCGGCGCGCCGGTCGCAGGATCGGCCACAACGTCGAGCGCGCGGGTGCTGCGGGCGATCGAGAAGTCGTTCTTGTACATTTCCTGGTACAGCACGCGGCCCTGCTGGCCGTAGATGTCGTAGGAGATGTTGCCGATGTCGCCGCGCACGCCCAGCACGCCACGGTAGGAGGTGTGGCGGATGTCGTCCTGGCGGCCGCCGCCCTCGACGTTACGGCGCAGGATGAAGACGTCCGCGGTGTCGCCCGGCGCAGCCAGGCCCAGCTCGTTGCGCCACGATTGCGACAGGAACGGGTTCTCGTAGGCCACCGTGGCATTCACGCCGAACAGGCCGGACGGTGCGATCTGCGCCACGGTGTGGTCGTCGTGGAACGAGGCCTCGGTGTAGATGGTGGCCTTGTCGTTCACGTTGAAGTGGCCGAAGGCGGAGAAGCCGTAGCGTTCGGAAGGACGCTGGAAGTAGTTCAGCGGACCGTAGTTGTACAGGTCGGCCGAGGTCCATGGACGCACGGTGCCGTTGGCGTCGGCGACGGTACGGTTGCCGTTGTCGGTAATGAAGCGGCCAGGGAACGAGGTGCTGGAACCGCCGCAGTTGAACTGGGTGCCGTCGGTCATGCCGCCGATCGCGCAGGACGAATAATCACGCTCGGACTGCAGCAGCGGGTCTTCCTTCTTGTACGAGAAGAACACCGTCGCATTGCCCTTGTTGTCGGCGAAGTTGCCGCCCAGCAGGAGCGATGCGTCGCTGATCTTGCCGTCCGCGCTCTTGTCTCCAGGCAGCGCGTAATTGCTGCGGCGCGCGGCATCGGCTACGCCATCGCCGCCATTTTGCTGGTGGTTGTAGAAGCTGTGGTTCAGTTCGATCTGGGCGCCCTGGAAGCGGTCGTTCATGATGAAGTTGACCACGCCTGCCACCGCGTCGGCGCCGTACACGGCCGATGCGCCGCCGGTCAGCACTTCAACGCGCTTGATCAGGGGTGCCGGAATCTGGTTCAGGTCGGCTGCGGTCGAACGCGGGCTGCCGGCCGGCACGCGGCGGCCGTTGATCAGCACCAGCGTGCGGTCGGCGCCGAGGTTGCGCAGGTTGACGGTTGCGGTACCGGAGGCGCCGTTGGAAATCGTGCCACCCTGGTCGGCGAACACCTGCGGCAGGTTGTTCAACAGGTTCTCGGCGGAGCGTACGCCATCCATGCCGATTTCCTTGGCGCTCATCACCGTGACCGGGCTCACGCCCGTCAGGTTGGCGGTAGGAATGCGCGAGCCGGTGACTTCGACGCGCTGCATGCCTGGTGCCGGCGTTGCCGCAGCTGCGGTTTCCTGGGCCGGAGCCTGGGCAGTTGCAGGTGCCTGGACGGGTGCTGCTTCCTGCGCAAGCGCGCCGCCCATGCCGAGCGCCATGCCGCCGGCGCAGATGAGACGGACCGAACGCGAGATTACGGTTTCAACCATCATAAAAAAAAGTCCCCTTTGATTGCTTTGATTGTTATGGCGCCACGCGGGCGCGAAGAACTTGCCGCTTTTGAACCGCTACGACGTATGTATGGAACCACCAAACTGGGCGTTTTTGCAACAAACATATGTATAAGACTTTGCTGCAGCAGGTCAAAATTGTCTGTACAAGCCAAATCCGATGATTCGTGCAAAAGCCGGCAGATCGGCGAAATTTGATGCAAAAGCGAGGGGATGAACGACGTTCGTCGGAACTGCAGAAGCTGTGTGCGAAGCTGGACGCCCCGTGGTGCGTCGCAGCATATGCGTTTTGGTTATTGCTGCATAATTACAACACCAGGTCTTCGAAGCAGTGCGCGCCAGGGAGCGCAACGAACAACCCAATCCTCTTTTGGCGGAATCGGCCATGTTATGGCCGATTCCGCCAACCCGCCTGATAAAAAGCCGCCACTTCCGCGATGGGGGGCCTCGGTGCGGGGGCTTACGCTGCAGGGGTCTTTGCGCTATTGTGGTGATTTTTCTCGGCAGCAAAATGACGGTTCGACTCGATAGCTGCGCCAGGAGCGCGGCGTGTTAGCGTATGTGCTGCGGCGCCTTGCGCAAATGGTGCCCACCATGGCCGGCGTGGTGTTGCTGGTGTTCTTCCTGTTCAACTGGGTGGGTGGCGATCCCGCATATCTGTTGGCCGGCAAGATGGCCGACCCGGCCGCGATCGAGAACATCCGCCGTCAGCTCGGCACCGACCAGCCGTACGCGACCCAGCTCTGGATCTTCGTCAAGCAGATCGCCACCTTTGACTTCGGCAATGCCTGGAGCACTGGCGAGCCGGTCTCCCACATCATTTCCAGCCGCCTCGGGCCTTCGCTCACGGTGCTGGTGCCGCTGACCATCCTGGAAACCGTGTTCGGCATCGCGCTGGCGCTGGCGATCGCGTTCGTGCGCGGCTCGCTGACCGACCGCGCGGTGATGGTCGCATGTACGGCCGGCATGTCGGTCAGCATCCTGGTCTACATCATCGTGTTCCAGTACGGCCTGGCCTACAAGCTGGGGCTGTTCCCGGTGCAGGGCTGGGGCGACACGCTGGGCCAGAACCTGCTGCATTACGCGCTGCTGCCGATCATCATCGGGCTGGCGGTGTCGCTGGCGCCGACGCTACGCCTGTACCGCACCTTCGTGCTCGATGAAGCCAGCCAGGACTACGTACGCACCGCGCGTGCCAAGGGCCTGGGCGAACGCCGGGTGATGTGGGTGCATGTGCTGCGCAATGCCGCGATCCCCATCATCACCAACGTGATGGCCAGCCTGCCGGCCATGCTGATCGGCGCCTTCCTGCTGGAGCGCTTTTTCGGCATCCCGGGCATCGGGCGCGAAGTGATCCTGGCAGTCGAGCGCAGCGACTTCCCGGTCATCAAGGCGATCACGGTGTACGTGGCCGCGGCGACCATGCTGTTCAACCTGTTGACGGACCTGCTGTACCAGGCTGTCGACCCGCGCGTGCAGCTCAAGTAGGGGATGGCGATGAATGAATTCAAGGCATCCCCCGGCCTGTGGGCGCTGGCCTGGAAACGCCTGCGCGCGGATCGTGTCGCGATGGTCGCACTCGGCGTAGTCGCGCTGTTCCTGGTGACGCTGGTGCTGTCGGCCAGCGGGCTGGTGGCCTCCGACTGGGAGGACGAGGTGGGCGTGACGTACGCGCCACCGACATTCGTCGGTCCGGACCTGGCCGCGCGCGCAGCCGATGTGCTGGAATCCGCGCCGCCACCGCCCAATGCATTCGACCCGCTGGCAGGGGAGATCGCGGAACTGCGAGACCAGCTTGCGAAGAGCGGCGCGCGCGCGGAAACGGTACGCAGCGAGACGCTGCCGTTCGGTGCCGACAAATGGGGCCACGACATCGTCAAGAAGACTGTCAAGGGCGCGGAGACCTCGATCGTGGTCGGCCTCGTCGCAGCGACGCTCGCGGTGGGGCTGGGTACGCTGTTCGGCGCCTTCGCCGGCTACTTCGGCGGGCTGGTGGACGACTTCTTCACCTGGTTCTACTCGATCTTCACCTCGATCCCTTCGATCCTGATGATCCTGACCGTGGCGGCGGTGCTGCAAACCAAAGGCGTGCTGACGATCGTGCTGATCCTGGGCCTGACCGGCTGGACCGGCCCGTACCGACTGATCCGCGCCGAGTACATGAAGCATAAGGCGCGCGAATACGTGATGGCGGCCGACGCCATCGGCGCCTCGCACTGGCGCAAGATGTTCTCCCACATCCTGCCGAACGTGTCGCACATCGCACTGGTGCAGATGTCGATCCTGGTGGTCGGTTTCATCAAGGCCGAGGTGATCCTGTCCTTCCTCGGCTTTGGCGTGCCGGTAGGCGTGGTGTCCTGGGGCTCGATGCTGGGCGAGGCGCAGAACGAACTCATTCTCGGCAAATGGTGGCAGCTGGCCGCCGCCGCCGGCGCGATGGCCGTGCTGGTCACCGCGTTCTCGCTGTTTACCGACGCGCTGCGCGATGCGCTGGATCCGAAACTGAAATGACCGACCCGAACATGCTCCTTCAAGTGCGCAACCTGCGGGTGCGCTTCCGGATCGACAAGGCCAGCACGGTGGAAGCGGTCAAAGGCATCTCCTTCGATGTGCCGGAAGACTCCACGGTGGCGCTGGTGGGCGAATCGGGCAGCGGCAAGTCGGTCAGCTCTCTGGCCGTCATGGGGCTGCTGCCGCCGCAAACAACCGAAGTCGATGCCGGCAGCAGCATCCTGTTTGGCGGCCGCGACCTGCTCAAGGCCGGCATCGCCGAGCGCCGCGCGCTGTGCGGCAAGGAGATCTCGATGATCTTCCAGGAGCCGATGTCGTCGCTGAATCCGGTGTTTACGGTCGGCTTCCAGGTCGGCGAAGTGCTGCGCCGGCACATGGGCATGAACCGCAAGCAGGCGCGCGACCGGACCCTGGAACTGCTGGAAGAAGTCGGCATCCCCGACCCGGCGCGCAAGATCGACGCCTATCCCGGCCAGATGTCGGGCGGGCAGCAGCAGCGCGTGATGATCGCGATGGCGATCGCGTGCGAACCGCGCCTGCTGATCGCCGACGAGCCAACCACCGCGCTCGACGTCACCATCCAGAAGCAGATCGTGGAGCTGCTGGCGCGGTTGCAGGCGAAGCACAGGATGTCGGTCCTGTTCATCACGCACGACCTGGGACTGGTCAGCGAGATCGCCGACCGCGTGATCGTGATGCGCCATGGCGAAGTGCGCGAGGAGGGCGATGCCGCGCAGGTGCTGTCGAACCCGCGCGACAGCTACACGCGCGCGCTGCTGCACTGCCGTCCGCCGCTGGATGCGCGCCCGCTGCGGCTGCCGGTGATCGAAGACTACATGCAGGGACGGCCCGCGATTACCGAACAGCGCGCACGCGGCTATGCCGCCGGCGACGAGAACATCCTGGTCGTGCGCGACCTGGCCAAGAGCTTCTACCTGCGCGAAGGCCTGTTCGGCAAGCGCGAGTTCAAGGCGGTCAAGGGTGTGTCGTTCGACCTCCCGCGCGGGAAAACGCTGGGCATCGTGGGCGAATCCGGTTCGGGCAAGACCACGGTCGGCCTGACGCTGCTGCGACTGCACCGCGCGACCGGCGGCAGCGCCATGTTCGAGGGGCGCGACCTGGTCTCGATGCCTGCGGCCGACTACCAGGCTTACAAACGACGCATCCAGATCATTTTCCAGAACCCGTATGCCTCGCTGAACCCGCGCTTCACTGTCGGCCAGATCCTGCTGGAGCCGATGCGGATCCACAAAATCGGCGCCAATGAGCAGGAGCGCGAGCAGGCTGCCTACCAGCTGCTCGAGCGCGTCGGCCTGCCGGCGGCCGCCTTCCACCGCTACCCGCACGAGTTCTCGGGCGGCCAGCGCCAGCGCATCGCGATCGCGCGCTGCCTTACCATGAAGCCGGAAATCCTGGTGTGCGACGAGTCGGTGTCGGCGCTGGACGTCTCGGTGCAGGCGCAGGTACTGAACCTTCTGCAGGACCTGCAGGACGAGTACAAGCTGTCCTACATCTTCATCTCGCACGACCTGTCGGTGGTCCGGTACATGGCCGACCAGGTGATGGTCATGCACCATGGCGAGGTGGTGGAACTGGGCAATTCCGACGAGCTGTACGCCAACCCGCAGCACCCCTACACCCGCACCCTGCTGTCGGCGGTGCCGGGGACAGCGCGCCGGTAACCCGTCATCCCCGCGAATGTGGGGGCCCCTGCTGAATACGCCGTGAGCCTCGGCACGGGCCGCCGCACTCGCATGGGTGATGGTGCCGCCGCCGTAGCTCGACTACGCCGCTACCGATCGCTCAACTGTCACTCCCCATCCATAGCCGTGTACCTAAACTACAAAACATCACTTGCACTAGGGCCAATAAATCTTTAAGCTTTGACGTCCCTATCGAACCTGCCGTCATGACCGTCCAGCTCTCGTCCACGCCGTCCCAGTCCATCGCGCACGCCGCTTTCGCGGACGGGTCGCGCCTGCTCGCGGACATTGGCGGCACCAACGCGCGTTTTGCGCTCGAACTGGCGCCCGGGCAGGTCGATTGCATCGCCGTGCTGCCGTGCGCCGGCTACGCGACGCTGGCCGATGCGCTGCGCGCCTACCTGGGCTCGCCGGCCGTCACGGCGAAGCAGCTCCCCACAATCCGCCATGCCGGCGTGGCGATCGCCAATCCGGTGGACGGCGACCGGGTGCGGATGACCAACCACCACTGGGAATTCTCGATCGAAGCGATGCGCGCCGAGTGCGGTTTCGACACGCTGCTCGTGGTCAACGATTTCGCCGCGCTGGCATGCGCATTGCCGCACTTGGCGGCGGACCAGAAAATGCAGGTCGGCGGCGGTTTGCCCGTGGCCGGCACCCCGCTCGGCCTGCTGGGCGCGGGCACCGGCCTCGGCGTTTCCGGGCTGGTCCCCAACGCCGCTGGCTGGACTGCGCTGAACAGCGAAGGGGGACACGTCACCTTCTCGCCCGCCACGCAGCAGGAGGTCGCGATCCTGCAGTACGCCTGGCGTGAATACGAGCACGTATCGGCCGAGCGCCTGATGTCCGGCGCCGGCCTTGAACTCACCTACCGCGCGCTGGCCGACGCGGCGGGCCAGCCTGCCCGGCTGGACGCGCCCGAAATCGCGCGCCGCGCGCTGGCCGGCGAGTGCGCCCTGTGCGACGCCACGGTCGAAGCCTTCTGCGGCATGCTCGGCACCGTCGCCGGCAACCTGGCGATCACGCTGGGTGCGCAGGGCGGCATCTATATCGGCGGCGGCATCGTCCCGCGCCTGGGCGAGCGCTTCGTGCGCTCCTCGTTCCGCGCCCGCTTCGAGCACAAGGGCCGCTTCGTCGACTACCTGGCGCGCGTTCCGACCTATGTCATCACTGCGGAGTACCCGGCCTTCCTGGGCGTGTCGGCGATGCTGTCGGCACGGCTGGCAGCGACGCCAGCCGCGTGAACGCTGCAGCGTTTTAGCCAGCGCCTCGTTTTATCAGGTACAATGGCCGCAGATTGGCAGTTGTCATGCCGCTCATACTAGGTGGCTCTCCCCGCGCCGCCCGTATTTTCACCGCCCCTGGCAAGCCTGCCTCGGCGACGGATTCCAGCTTCAACGCATTGTGTTTTCCAGACGGCGTCATCCGTGATGACCGCTGCTATTCGTTGATATGGGTTGTGGCTAACGTTTCTTAAGCGTTCTCGACATCGATATGAATACTGATGAGGCCAAGCGAGTCCTCGAAACCGCGCTGTTGTGCGCCCGCGAGCCGCTGTCCATTCACGCCATGAAGAAGCTGTTCGTGGACGTGGACAGCGCCGGCCGGCCCATGGGAGCGGGCGTGGGCTCCGATACGATCAAGATCCTGCTGGAAGAACTCCGGCGCGACTGGGATGGGCGCGGCGTCGAACTGGTGGCGCTGGCTTCCGGCTGGCGCTTCCAGAGCCGGCCCGAAATGAAGGTCTACCTGGACCGCCAGAGTCCCGAGAAGCCGCCGAAGTATTCGCGCGCGACGCTCGAGACACTGGCGATCATCGCGTACCGCCAGCCGGTCACGCGCGGGGACATCGAGGAGATCCGTGGGGTGGCGGTCAATTCGCAGACCATCAAGATGCTGGAAGACCGCGGCTGGATCGACGTGGTCGGCCACCGCGAAGTGGTGGGCCGCCCGGCCTTGCTGGGCACCACAAAGCAGTTCCTGGACGACCTTGGCCTGGCGTCGCTGTCGGAACTGCCGCCGCTGCAGACGGTGGCGGACATGCAGTCGGCCGACCAGTTGCAGGTGCTGGAAGAAGCGCTGCAGCAGAATTTCGAGAAGGACGCCGCGGCCCAGCCTGCCCATGCGGCGGTGCCCGGCGAGCAGGACCTCGAGCCGGCCGACCAGGCGCTGGTCGACAACGAAGAGCTGGCCACGGCGGTGATCGAGGCTGCGATCGAAGATGAATTCCCCGATGCCATCGCCGCAGCGAAGGCCGATGACGATACACAGCACGCGGACGTGCAAGACACAAGAAACGAATAATGACGAACCCTAACGACATCAAAGAGACACAGGCAGACGCCGCCGAGCCGGCCGCCAAGCCGAAGCGCCGCACCAAGGCGCAGATCGAAGCCGACAAGGCCGCCGGCATCGAGCCGGCCCCGAGGAAGCGCGCCGCCAAGGCAGCTGCTGCCGGGGACGAAGCGCCGGCGCCAAAGAAGCCGCGTGCGAAAAAGGCCGAGCCGG
>DASWYE010000131.1:0-11361 GCA_036405115.1 Telluria sp.
TGCCTGCGCCCGGTGCGCTACTTCACCGGCGTGCCTTCGCCTGTGAAAGAGCCTGAAAAGACCAATATGGTCATCTTCCGCGAGAACTCGGAAGACATCTATGCCGGTATCGAATACCAGGCCGGCAGCGACAAGGCGCAAAAGCTGATGGATTTCCTGGTCAGGGAGATGGGCGTTACCAAGATCCGCTTCCCCGAAACCTCGGGCCTGGGCATCAAGCCGGTCTCGCGCGAAGGTACCGAGCGCCTGGTGCGCAAGGCGATCCAGTACGCCATCGATCACGACAAGCCCTCGGTCACCCTCGTCCACAAGGGCAATATCATGAAGTACACCGAAGGTGGCTTCCGTGACTGGGCCTATGCGCTGGCGCAAACCGAATTCGGCGGTGAGCTGATCGATGGCGGTCCGTGGATGAAGGTGAAGAATCCAAAGACCGGCCGCGAGATCATCGTCAAGGATTCGATCGCGGATGCCTTCCTGCAGCAGATCCTGCTGCGCCCGGCCGAATACAGCGTGATCGCCACCCTCAACCTGAATGGCGACTACATCTCGGACGCACTGGCGGCGCAGGTGGGCGGCATCGGCATTGCGCCGGGCGCCAACATGTCTGATTCGGTCGCGATGTTCGAGGCCACGCATGGCACAGCGCCAAAGTACGCCGGCAAGGACTACGTTAACCCGGGTTCGCTGATCCTGTCCGCGGAGATGATGCTGCGCCACATGGGCTGGGGCGAGGCGGCCGACCTGATCATCTCCTCGATGGAGAAGGCGATCGCCTCGAAAAGGGTGACCTACGACTTCGCGCGCCTGATGGATGGCGCCACCCAGGTTTCCTGCTCCGGCTTCGGCGAGGTCATGATCGAGAACATGTGATCCGCCGTCGTCCTCGCGAAAGCGGGGACCCATGCGGCGATTGCCGGAGCGGCGGTGTGACCGACTTCGCAAACTCAGCAGGGGTCCCCGCGTGCGCGGGGATGACGGGTTAGCGCAAAAAACAAAAACCCGCTCGAGAGCGGGTTTTTTTCACATCGGGCCGTCTTACGCGGTCTGGATGTTGGAAGCTTGCTTGCCTTTAGGGCCTTGCGTGACTTCGAATTGAACTTTTTGACCTTCTTTGAGGGTCTTGAAACCGTTCATGTTGATTGCGGAGAAATGCGCGAACAGATCTTCGCCGCCATCATCTGGAGTGATGAAGCCAAAACCTTTGGAATCATTGAACCACTTAACAGTACCTGTTGCCATAAAGAACTTTCAAAATTATAACTAATCACACGAGCCATAAAAGCAAGAAGCTTCTTGCCCCCTCCTCAGCCTGCTCACTTCTTATCAACATGTACATGGCACACGTCAATATTTGCATTGTTGTGGCAATAATTTTTGAAGTCAAGCGGTTTTTGTTACAAGTTGCACTTTTCTCCACACCCCACTCTGGAGCGACTCTTGAATTCGCCAAACGGGTCGCCATCTGCGTTCTGAGCCGAAAACGCGTAAGATGGAAACCAAATGCGAACGGGCTGATTATTCCCGCATAGCATCAACCGCGAACGCAGTAGAATTAAGTATGGCAACTAAGCACGATACAGAGACCGTCCTCGAGCGGCAGGTCACCAAACCGCCACCGCTGTACCAGGTAGCCCTGCTCAATGATGACTACACGCCGATGGAATTCGTGGTGGCCGTCATACAGGAATACTTCAACAAGGATCGTGAAACGGCCACGCAGATAATGTTGTCCGTGCACAGGCACGGGAAGGGTGTATGCGGTGTATTCTCGAAGGACATCGCGTGCACCAAAGTCGAGTTTGTTCTAACACATGCGCGCAAGGCGGGGCACCCCCTGCAGTGCGTGATGGAGGAAGTATGATTGCGCAGGAACTGGAAGTCTCCCTACACATGGCGTTTGTCGAAGCCCGGCAAGCACGGCATGAATTCATCACCGTCGAACACCTGCTGCTGGCGCTACTGGACAACCCATCCGCCGCTGAAGTGCTGCGGGCCTGCGCCGTCAATATCGACGACCTGCGCAAGACGCTGACCAATTTTATTGGCGATAACACCCCGACCGTGCCCGGCACGGGCGAGGTCGACACCCAGCCAACCCTCGGTTTCCAGCGCGTGATCCAGCGCGCGATCATGCACGTCCAGTCCGCATCCAATGGCAAGAAGGAAGTCACCGGCGCTAATGTATTAGTAGCGATCTTCGGGGAGAAGGATTCGCACGCTGTTTACTACCTGCACCAGCAGGGCGTGACCCGCCTGGACGTGGTCAACTTCATCTCGCACGGCGTGCGCAAGGACCAGCAGATGGACACCGCCAAGGCGTCCGAAGGCGTGGAAGAGGCGCAGGTCGAAGGCCAGGCCAAGGAAAGCCCGCTCGACCAGTTCACCCAGAACCTCAACAAGGCTGCCGCGGACGGCAAGATCGACCCGCTGATCGGCCGCGAGGAAGAAGTCGACCGCGTTATCCAGATCCTGTGCCGCCGCCGCAAGAACAACCCGCTGCTGGTGGGTGAGGCCGGCGTGGGCAAGACCGCCATCGCGGAAGGCCTGGCATGGCGCATCGTGCAGGAAGAAGTACCGGAGATCCTGCAGAACGCCGTCGTGTATTCGCTCGACATGGGTGCGCTGCTGGCTGGTACCAAGTACCGCGGCGATTTCGAGCAGCGCCTGAAGGCTGTGCTCAAGCAGCTCAAGGACACCCCGAACGGCATCCTGTTCATCGACGAGATCCACACGATTATCGGCGCAGGTTCGGCATCCGGCGGCACGCTGGACGCGTCCAACCTGCTCAAGCCGGCACTGGCCAACGGCCAGCTCAAGTGCATCGGCGCGACCACCTTCACGGAATTCCGTGGCGTGTTCGAGAAGGACCATGCGCTTTCCCGCCGCTTCCAGAAAGTGGACGTGAACGAGCCGTCGGTCGAGCAGACCGTGCAGATCCTGCGCGGCCTGAAGTCGCGCTTCGAAGAGCACCACGGCGTGAAGTACTCGTCGTCGGCGCTGTCGACCGCGGCCGAACTGGCGGCGCGCTTCATCAATGACCGCCACCTGCCGGACAAGGCGATCGACGTGATCGACGAGGCGGGCGCCGCCCAGCGCATCCTGCCGAAGTCCAAGCAGAAGAAAACCATTGGCAAGACCGAGATCGAGGACATCATCTCCAAGATTGCGCGCATCCCGCCGCAAACCGTCAATCAGGACGACCGCAGCAAGCTGCAGACCATCGACCGCGACCTGCGTAACGTTGTGTTCGGCCAGGATCCGGCGATCGACGCGCTGGCATCCGCCATCAAGATGGCGCGTGCGGGCCTTGGCAAGCAGGACAAGCCGATCGGCTCCTTCCTGTTCTCCGGTCCGACCGGCGTCGGCAAGACCGAAGTCGCCAAGCAGCTGGCCTTCATCCTCGGCATCGAGCTGGTGCGCTTCGACATGTCCGAGTATATGGAGCGGCATGCGGTATCGCGCCTGATCGGTGCGCCGCCAGGCTACGTCGGCTACGACCAGGGCGGCCTGCTGACCGAGGCGATCACCAAGAAGCCGCACGCGGTGCTGCTGCTGGACGAGATCGAAAAGGCGCACCCGGACATCTTCAACATCCTGCTGCAGGTGATGGACCATGGCACGCTGACCGACAACAACGGCCGCAAGGCGGACTTCCGCAACGTGATCATCATCATGACCACCAACGCGGGCGCCGAGAGCCTGACCAAGCGTTCGGTCGGCTTCGTCGATTCGAAGGCAGCCGGCGACGAGATGGCGGATATCAAGCGCATGTTCACGCCGGAGTTCCGCAACCGCCTGGACGCGATCATCAGCTTCCGCGCGCTGGACGAGGAGATCATCCTGCGCGTGGTCGACAAGTTCCTGATGCAGCTGGAAGAGCAGCTGCACGAGAAGAAGGTCGAAGCAGTGTTCAGCGAAAACCTGCGCAAGTTCCTGGGCAAGAAGGGCTTCGACCCGCAGATGGGCGCACGTCCGATGGCCCGCCTGATCCAGGACATGATCCGCAAGGCGCTGGCCGACGAGTTGCTGTTCGGCCGCCTGGTCAACGGCGGCAAGGTCACCGTGGACCTGGACGAGAATGACAATGTCCGCCTCGAATTCCCGGAAGGCGACGCAGCGCCTCCACCGCTGCCGCCGGAACCCGTCGAAATCGAATAAGCGGGGACGGTCCCCCGTTCTTCAGAAACCGCGCCCTGGGCGCGGTTTTTTTTCATCGCCCGAAGTTGATCTACGCGGGAGGAGCCCACAGCCAGCCGCCAGTTTCTTTGGCTGTATGCACAGCCGCGCCGCCGTCCGATGTGGCACACTCATGTTCGTTTGTAACTCTGAGATGCAACGAACATGACCGTGTCCCGCTCCATCCTCGCGCTGTCACTGGCGCTCGCCGGCAGCCAGGCAATCGCCGCCGATCCCTACTTCCGTTTTCCCTCCATCCGCGGCGACACCATCGTGTTTACCGCCGAGGGCGACCTGTGGCGCACCAGCGCGAACGGCGGCAAGGCCCAGCGCCTGACCACGCACGCCTCGGCTGAAACGCACGCCGCGCTGTCCCCGGACGGCAGGCAGGTCGCATTCGCCGCTTCGTACGAAGGCGCGCAGGAAGCGTATGTGATGCCGGTCGAGGGCGGCCTGCCCAAGCGGATCACGTTCGAAAACGGCGGCCTGGTCGTGCTGGGCTGGACCCCGCAGGGCGAGGTGCTGATCAGCGCCCACAACCAGACCGGCCCCGCGCGCCAGCGCATTGTCGCCGCGATTGACCCGTCGACAATGGCGCGCCGCGTGCTGCCACTGGCCGACGCCAACGACGCATCGCTCGATGACGCCGGACGCGTGGTGTACTTCACCCGCATGGGCCTGGCCATGACCAACGATAACGTCAAGGCCTACCGCGGCGGCGCGCACGCGCAACTGTGGCGCTTCGATCTCACTACAAAACGCGAAGCCGAACCTGTATTCAAGGGTGATACCGTCAACAACAAGCGCCCGATGTGGTGGAACGGGCGCCTGTACTTCATCAGCGACAGCAGCGGCGCGGCCAACCTGTGGTCGGCGCTTCCTGACGGCAGCGACCGCCGCCAGCACACCAGGCACACCGAATGGGACGTGCGCAATGCTGCACTGGGCGACGGCCGCATCGTGTACCAGCTCGGCGCCGACCTGCACGTGCTCGACCTCGCGTCCGGCACCGACCAGCTGGTCAAGGCCAGCCTGGTCTCCGACTTCGACCAGCAGCGCACGCGCCTGGTGAAATCGCCGCTGGAAGCGTTGACCAATATCGGCCTCGCGCACAAGGCGCGTCGCATCGTGATCACCGCGCGCGGCCGCGTCACCATCGCTGGCACCGGATCGCAGCGCCGCGTCGAGATCGCGGTGCCGGAAGGCGCACGCGCACGCAGCGCCGTGTTCAGTCACGACGACAAATGGGTGTATGCGATTGTCGACACCTCGGGCGAGAACGAAATCTGGCGCTATGCCGCCGACGGTTCCGGCAGCGGCGAGCGGCTCACCAGGGACGCCGAGAGCCATCGCTGGGAACTGTATCCTTCGCCGGACGGCAAATGGCTGGCGCACACCGACAAGCGCGGCCGCACCTGGCTGCTGGACCTGGCCACCCGTGCCAATGTGGTCATCGACGACGCCGGCACGGTCGGTGTGGATCGTCACGAAGAGGTCGTGTGGGCGCCCGACAGCCGCAACCTCGCCTTCGTTCGCATCGGCAGCAGCGAGCAGCGCAACCAGATCGGCATGTACAACCTCGATACGAAGCAGATGAGCTTCGTGACGACTGACCGCTACAACTCCCGTTCGCCTGCCTTCTCGCCGGACGGCAAGTGGCTGTACTTCCTCTCCTGGCGCCACTTCAATCTCGGTAACGGCTCGCCTTGGGGCGACCGCAATATGGGGCCGGTGTTCGACAAGCGCGTCGGCGTGTATGCGCTCGCGCTGCAGCCCGGCACGCGCTTCCCGTTCAAGCCGGACGATGAATTGAGCCGCCCGGATGACGAGCCGGCCACGGAACTTGGCGCGGAAGTGAAGGAGGCCGCAGAAAAAGCAGTGGCCGAGAAGACGGCAAAGCCGTCCGCAAAGCGCGGCCTGCCCGCGGTGGTGTACGCCGGGCTGAAGGACCGTTTGTATGAAGTGCCGGTCGCACCGGGCAATTACCGCTCGCTGGCCGTCGACGACAAGCGCCTGTACCTGCTCGACGCAGAAGCACCCGGCAAGGCCACGCTCAAGACGCTGGCGATCAGCCGCACCGCGCCGCAGCCTGAGGTATTCGTCGCCAACGTGCGCGACTTCGGCCTCACGTGGGACAAGAAGCACGTCTACTACCGCACCTTCAGCGCAACCGGACCGGGAGACATGCTGATCGTGGAGGCTGGCGCAAAGCAGCAGCAGGACGTCAGCAAGGCCAAGGTCAAGATCGACGACTGGGCGATCGTCACCAACCCGCGCCTGGAGTGGAAGCAGATGTTCAACGATGCGTGGCGCATGCATCGCGATTTCCTGTACGACGTGAACATGCGCGGCGTGGACTGGAACGGCGTGCGCGCCCGCTATGCTCCGCTGGTGGAACGCGTGACCGACCGTGCGGAGCTGGACGACATCCTGGCGATGATGGTGAGCGAAGTCGGTGCGCTGCACTCGCAGATCCGCCCTGGCGACGTGCGCCGCTCGACCTCCGAAGGCGTGCCGTCCGGCTTGGGCGCGGTGCTGACCCGCACCGCCCAGGGATATCGTGTCGACCGCATCTACATGAGCGAGCCGGAACTGCCGTCGGAACGCGGCCCGCTCGCGCATCCGGACGTGAACGTGAGGGTGGGCGACATCATCACCGCGGTCAACGGCAAGGACCTCACCAGGGAGCGCGACATCGCCGACACGCTGCTCAACCAGGCCGACAAGCAGGTGCTTCTGCAGGTCAAGAGCCCGGGCGGCGCAGTGCGTCCGGTGATCGTCACGCCGGTATCGATGATGCGCCAGTCCGCGCTACGCTACTCCGACTGGGAAGTGGGCAGGGCGCAGCAGGTGGATGCTGCCTCGAAGGGCAAGATCGGCTACCTGCACCTGCGCGCGATGGTGGCGCGCGATATCAACGCCTTTGCGCGCGACTTCTACGCCAACATCACCCGCGATGGCCTGATCATCGACGTGCGCCGCAACAACGGCGGCAACATCGACAGCTGGATCATCGAGAAGCTGCTGCGCAAGGCGTGGGCATTCTGGGCGTCGAACGGCAACCAGCCGTCGCCGAACATGCAGAACACCTTCCGCGGCCACCTGGTGGTGCTGATGGACGAGCTGACTTACTCGGATGGCGAAACCTTCGCGGCCGGCGTCAAGGCGCTCAAGCTGGCGCCGCTGGTCGGCAAACGTACTGCGGGCGCCGGGGTCTGGCTCAGCGACGGCAACCGCCTGGCCGACAACGGCATGGCGCGCGTAGCCGAGAACGGCCAGTTCTCGACCGAGGACGGGCAGTGGATCATCGAAGGCGTGGGCGTTACGCCCGACGTGGAGGTCGACAACCTGCCGTACGAAACCTTCAATGGCCGCGACCGGCAGCTGGAAGTCGCGATCGCGCTGCTGGGAAAGAAGATCAGGGAGCAGCCGGTCAAGCCGTACAAGCCGAACGAAATCCCGGCGCTGAAGCGCTGATGTAAAGGAGGGGACCGTCCCCAAAGGGGACCGTCCCCAGCTCTTCTCTCGCCCCGCAAAGAACAGCGGCGCATAGCGATAGTCCCCCGCGCTACCTCCTAATCCACATCAGCCGGCACGCGCTTCAGCTTCCGGTAGATATACCCCGCCATATTGTGAGCCAGCTCATGCTCGCCCACGAACACCTGGCCCGCATGCTCCTCGCGCAGCAGCTCCGCTTCCTGCTCGTTGTGCGTGCGGACGACCGTCAGGATCTCCGGATTGAGGGTGCGCGCGGTGGCAATCATGGCGCGCACGCCAAAGGTATCGGGCGTGGCCACGACCAGCATGTGGGCGCGCGCGATATGCGCCTGGATCAACACAGCAGGCTCCGCTGCATCCCCGGCCACCGCCGGCGTGCCGCCACGGCGCAGTTCCTCGACCAGTTCGCGATTCTCCTCGGCCACGACGAAGTGGATGCCGCGCGCTTCGAGGTCGTCCGCGATGCGGCGACCGACGCGGCCATAGCCGACCAGCACCACGTGGCCAGCCAGCTTTTCGGCCGGCGTTGCCATCGGCAGCTCTGCCAGCGGATCGTCCGGGCGCTCGAAGTGGCGCGCAATGTCGGAGCGTGAACGGATCAGCTGTTGCACCGGTTCGATCAGCTTGAACAACAGCGGATTCAGTGCAATCGAGATGATCGCGCCGGCCAGGATGTAGCTATGCGCGTCCTGTGGAAGCAGCCCCAGCGACAGGCCGAGTCCGGCGAGGATGAACGAGAACTCGCCGATCTGCGCCAGGCTGGCCGACACGGTCAGCGCCGTATTGAGCGGATAGCGCAGCGCGATCACCAGCAGGAATGCGGCAACCGACTTGCCGAACATGATGATGGCGACCACCGCCAGCACATGGAGGGGGTGCTCCATCAGCGCCATCGGGTCGAACAGCATGCCCACCGAGACGAAGAACAGCACAGAAAATGCGTCGCGCAGCGGTAGCGATTCGTGCGCCGCGCGGTGGGCGAGGGCGGACTCGCGCAGCACCATGCCTGCGAAGAATGCGCCCAGCGCGAACGACACGCCGAAGACTTCCGACGACCCGTAGGCGATGCCGACTGCGGTTGCGATCACGCACAGCGTGAACAGTTCGCGCGAGCCGGTCCTGGCCACGCGCCAGAGCACCCAAGGGAACACGCGGCGGCCCACGACCAGCATGAATACGACAAAGGCGCCCATTTGGGCGATGGCGGTCAACAGGGCGACCCAGATCGATCCCTCGTCGCCGCTTGATTTCCCGCCCAGCCAGCCGGACAGCGCCGGCAGGAGCACCAGCACCAGCACGGTCACCAGATCCTCCACCACCAGCCAGCCGACGGCGATGCGGCCGTTGATCGAATCGAGCATGCCGCGATCTTCGAGCGCGCGCAGCAGCACGACGGTACTGGCCACGGACAGGGCCAGTCCGAACACCAGCCCGGCGCCGAAGCTCCAGCCCCACAAGTGCGCCATGCCGGCACCCATGGCAGTGGCAGCGGCAATCTGCAGGATGGCGCCCGGCAGTGCGATGCGCCGCACATCCATCAGGTCCCTGATGGAGAAGTGCAAGCCGACCCCGAACATCAGCAGCATCACGCCGATCTCGGCCAGCTGCTGTGACAGGTGCAGGTCGGCGACGATTCCCGGTGTGGCCGGGCCGAGGAAGATGCCTGCGGCAAGATAGCCGACCAATGCAGGCAACTTGAGGCGCATGGCCATCAGGCCAAAGATCAGGCCGAAACCGAGTGCGGCGGAAATGGTCGTGATCAGGCTGATGTCATGCTGCATCCGTGGTCCATGGTCTGGTTGTCAACTCGGACCTATTGTAACGTGCCGTGCGCGGATGCTCGTGCCGCTGTCATCCCCGCGGGCGCGGGGACCATGCTGAATATGCCCGAGAGCTGACAGTGCCCGACCGCGCACTCATCCGGGGAGTCCGCGTCCGCAAGGACGACCGGGCTGGCTTGACCGCTGCCGGACGTCAGCGTTTAAGTTTGCGCCAGAGGGTAGTACGGCTGATGCCGAGATAGGCGGCAGCCTCGTCGCGCCGGCCGCCAAAGCGCTCCAGAACCTCCTCGACACTTTCCTCATGGCGGCGCTGGGGCGCCGCATCCGCGACGCCCCGCAGCTCCGGCGCGATCGACTGCAGGAATGCCGGGGTGAGCGCCTGCAGCGGCTCGCTGGCCAGGAACAGCGCCAGCCGTTCCATCAGGTTGCGCAGTTCGCGCACGTTGCCGGGCCAGCGGTACTGTTCCAGCAGCGGCAGGCAGGCGTCCAGTTCCGCGTTCAGGTTCGGGTGGGGGCGCGCGCCAATCGCGGCCATGGCCCCCTTGAGCGCCCAGCCGGCCAGCGGGCCGATGTCGGCGGCGCGTTCGCGTAGCGGCGGGATCGATATGCGCAGCACGGCCAGCCGGTAGAACAGGTCGGCGCGGAAGCGTCCTTCGCGCACGCGCGCTTCAAGGTCGCAATGGGTGGCGCTGATGACACGGACCTTGATCGGGACGGGCCGCGTGCCGCCGACCCGCACCACTTCGCGCTCCTCCAGCACCCGCAGCAGGCGAGTCTGCAATGCCAGCGGCATCTCGCCGATCTCGTCGAGGAACAGTGTGCCGCCGTTGGCGGCTTCGAACAGCCCTGCATGCCCGCCACGGCGCGCCCCGGTAAATGCGCCTTCCTCGTGGCCGAACAGTTCCGATTCCAGCAGCGACTCGGCGATCGCGCCGCAGTTCACCGCCACGAAGGGACGGTTCGCGCCCAGGCTGCGCGGGCCTTCGCGGTGGATCGCCTGCGCCACCATTTCCTTGCCGGTGCCGGTTTCGCCCTGGATTAGCACTGTTGCCGGCGAGCGCGCATACAGGACCACCGCTTGCCGCAGCGTCTCCATGGCGCGCGACTCGCCCCGCAGGTCGTTCAACCCGTGCCGCGCCCTGAGCGTATCGGGCACCGCGCTGCGGCGCGCACGGTTTGCTTCGAGCTGGGTCAGGCGCGCCAGTTCCAGTGCGTCGTCGAAGGCCTGCCGGATCGAGGCCGCCGAGTAGACGAACACTGCCTCCAGTCCGGCTTCCTCGGCCAGGTCGGTGATCAGGCCGGCGCCGACGATCACGCGGATGCCGGCCGCCTTCAGTTCATTGATCTGTGCGCGCGCATCCTCTTCGGTGACATAGGTGCGCTGGGCGATGTCGACCCCGAAAGTGGCGGTGAACTCGGCCAGTTGCGGCATCGGCTCCTGGTAGGTGATCACGCCGATGCGGTCCGACACGCTGCGCGCCCGCGCCAGCGCCTGCATGATGTCGAAGCCGGACGCTTTCGCGATCACTACCGGCGCGGACACGCGGCCCTTCAGGTAGGCCGCGTTCGAACCGGCCGAGATCACGACGTCGCAGCGTTCGGTCGCCATGCGTTCGCGGATGTGGCGCGCGGCCTCGTCGAAGCCGAGATGGATCGGCTCGATCGTCGCCAGGTGGTCGTACTCGAGCGTGATGTCGCGGAACAGGTCGGAGAGGCGGGAGACTGAAACGGTCCAGATGACAGGTTTGTCGGCGCTGGCGGAAGGAGGGCGGCTGCTCTGGTTCATGTGGCAAGTGTAGTGCATTTCGTACCATCCCGTTTCATCTTGAAACATGCGGAGGTTCCGGTGGTTCGCCGGGGCAGACCGGTTGCCGCAGCTGCCGAGGGGAATGCCGGATTGTCC
>DASWYE010000132.1:0-1865 GCA_036405115.1 Telluria sp.
TAGATCTCCGCGCCGCTCTTCACGAACTCGACGGCCTTGGTCTCCATGCCCTTGCTGAGGGCCTCGTCCTCGGCGATGCCCTGCTTCGCGGCGAAATCGCGCACGTCCTGGGTGATTTTCATCGAACAGAAGTGCGGACCGCACATGGAGCAGAAGTGGGCGACCTTGGCCGATTCCTTGGGCAGGGTTTCGTCGTGGAAGGACTTGGCCTTGTCCGGGTCCAGGCCCAGGTTGAACTGGTCGTCCCAGCGGAACTCGTAACGGGCCTTGGACAGTGCGTTGTCGCGGATCTGCGCGCCCGGGTGGCCCTTGGCGAGGTCGGCGGCGTGGGCGGCCAGCTTGTAGGTGATGATGCCTTCCTTGACGTCGTTCTTGTCCGGCAGGCCCAGGTGCTCCTTGGGGGTCACGTAGCACAGCATGGCGGTGCCGTACCAGCCGATCATCGCGGCGCCGATGCCGCTGGTGATGTGGTCGTAGCCGGGGGCGATGTCGGTGGTCAGCGGGCCGAGGGTGTAGAACGGGGCTTCCTTGCAGTGCTTCAGCTGCAGGTCCATGTTCTCCTTGATCAGGTGCATCGGCACGTGGCCCGGACCTTCGATGATGGTCTGCACGTCGTGCTTCCAGGCGATGTCGGTGAGCTCGCCGAGGGTTTCCAGCTCGCCCAGTTGTGCCGCGTCGTTGGCATCGTAGATGGAGCCGGGGCGCAGGCCGTCGCCGAGGCTGAAGGCCACGTCGTAGGCCTTCATGATGTCGCAGATTTCCTCGAAGTTCGTGTAGAGGAAGCTCTCCTTGTGGTGGGCCAGGCACCACTTGGCCATGATCGAGCCGCCGCGGCTGACGATGCCGGTCATGCGGTTGGCGGTCATCGGGATGTAGCGCAAGAGCACGCCGGCGTGGATGGTGAAGTAGTCGACGCCCTGCTCGGCCTGTTCGATCAGCGTGTCGCGGAAGATCTCCCAGGTCAGCTCCTCGGCCTTGCCGTCCACTTTTTCGAGGGCCTGGTAGATGGGCACGGTGCCGATCGGCACCGGGCTGTTGCGGATGATCCACTCGCGGGTTTCGTGGATGTTCTTGCCGGTGGACAGGTCCATCACCGTGTCGCCGCCCCAGCGGGTAGCCCAGGTCATTTTGTCCACTTCCTCGTTGATGGAGGAGCCGAGCGCCGAGTTGCCGATGTTGGCGTTGATCTTCACCAGGAAGTTGCGGCCGATGATCATCGGCTCGGACTCGGGGTGGTTGATGTTGTTGGGGATGATGGCGCGGCCGCGGGCGACTTCGGAACGCACGAACTCGGGGGTGATCTCGCCGGGGATGCTGGCGCCGAAGTCCTGGCCCTTGTGCTGGCGGGTCAGCAGCGCGGCCATCTTCTCGCCCTGCGGGCCGGTGGCGCGCAGGCTTTCCAGATAGGCAGCCCGATTGACGTTCTCGCGGATGGCGACGAATTCCATCTCCGGCGTGATGATCCCCTGGCGGGCGTAGTGCATCTGGGAGACGTTCTTGCCGGGCAGCGCGCGGCGGGGCTTGCGGTGCAGGCCGGGGAAGCGCAGCTCATCGAGCTTGGGGTCGGCGGCGCGGGCACGGCCGAACTCGGAGGAGAGGTCGGGCAGCACTTCGGTGTCGCCGCGTTCTTCGATCCAGCCCTGGCGCAGGGCCGGCAGGCCGGAGCGGATGTCGATGCGGGCGGCCGGGTCGGTGTAGGGGCCGGAGCAGTCGTAGACGAAGATCGGCGGGTTCTTTTCCCCGCCGAAGCCGGTGGGCGTATCGGCCTGGGTGATCTCGCGCATCGGCACCTGGATGTCCGGGCGGGAGCCTTCGACGTGGATCTTGCGGGAATTGGGCAGCGGCGCAACGGCCGCTTCGTCCAC
>DASWYE010000133.1:0-1752 GCA_036405115.1 Telluria sp.
CGGCGTGGAGGACATCGTCATGCGCATCCTGGCTGCGGGCGAGCCAATCCCGCTGGACAAGCTGGGCGTGCTGCCGTTTAACCTCGACCGCCTGAAAAGCGCTGTCGAAAAGCCGTACGGCCTGTTCTTCGTGTGCGGCCCGACCGGCTCCGGCAAGACCACCACCCTGCACTCGGTGCTGAGCCACCTGAACACGCCGGAAACCAAGATCTGGACCGCCGAAGACCCGGTGGAGATCACCCAGAAAGGCCTGCGCCAGGTGCAGGTGAACCGCAAGGCCGGCCTCGACTTCGCGACCGTGATGCGCGCGTTCCTGCGCGCCGACCCGGACATCATCATGGTCGGCGAAATGCGCGACAAGGAGACCGTCAGCACCGGCATCGAGGCCTCGCTCACCGGCCACCTGGTGTTCGCCACGCTGCACACCAACAGCGCGCCGGAATCGATCGTGCGCCTGCTGGACATGGGCATGGACCCGTTCAACTTCGCGGACGCGCTGCTGGGCATCCTGGCGCAGCGCCTGGCCAAGCGCCAGTGCACCTCCTGCAAGGAGGCCTACCATCCGGCGGACGAGGAAGTGCAGCTGCTGCTGACCGAGTTCTGCGAGGAGCTGAACAACACGGAAGCGTTCAAGCGCGATCCGGACGGCGCACGCGAAGCGGTACTGGAAGGCTGGCGCGAGCGCTATGCCGACGACAAGGGCCGCTTCACGCTGTACCGATCGGTGGGCTGCAGTGAGTGCAACAAGGGCTACCGCGGACGCGTCGGCCTGCACGAGCTGATGCTGGGCTCCGAGAAGGTGAAGAAGCTGCTGACCGAGCACGCGCGCGTGGCGCAGCTGCTGGCGGCCGCGCTGGAGGACGACATGATGACGCTGAAGATGGACGGCATCGAGAAGGTGCTGTCCGGGATCACCGACATCAAGGCCATCCGCCAGGTCTGCATCAAGTAGGTAACCCGTCATACCCGCGGACGCGGGTACCCATAGGGAGTACGCGGCTGAGGCAACTTCAAGCATGGGCCAGGCTCAGCATGGGTCCCCGCGTCCGCGGGGATGACGGTGCTGGCGCTACCAATGAAAACGGACCTGACGGTCCGTTTTTTTTGGCTAAAGAGCTGGGGACAGTCCCCTTCTATCAGAACAGCTGCGTGCCGATGTACCAGCCGATCGCCGCCATGAAGGCCGACGCCGGGATAGTGAAGATCCATGCCCACACGATGCTGCCGGCCACGCCCCAGCGCACTGCCGACATCTTCTGCGCCGAACCCACGCCGACGATCGCGCCGGTGATGGTGTGGGTGGTCGATACCGGGATGCCCATGAAGCTCGACATCATCAGCGTGATCGCGCCGCCGGTCTCCGCGCAGAAGCCGCCTACCGGCTTGAGCTTGGTGATCTTCTGGCCCATGGTCTTGACGATGCGCCAGCCGCCGAACAGCGTGCCGATCGAAATCGCCGCGTAGCAGGACACGATGGCCCAGCTAGGCGGTTCCTTCGCGTCGGCGCTCAGGTAGCCGCCGGCGATCAGCAGCATCCAGATGATGCCCAGGGTCTTCTGCGCGTCGTTGCCGCCGTGGCCCAGCGAGTAACTGGCCGCCGACACCAGCTGCAAGCGGCGGAACCAGCCGTCCACCTTGCGCGGATGCGATTTGACGAACAGCCAGGACACGATCAGCATGATCAGCGCGCCGAGCACGAAGCCGAGCAGAGGTGCGATCACGATGAACTGCACCACGCGCAGCAGGCCGTCG
>DASWYE010000134.1:0-2924 GCA_036405115.1 Telluria sp.
ACAGCCAGGCCGCCGCACACGCCGCCAAGCCAGCGGTCGCTGCGGGAACGGCGCATGTTGGCAAAGTCGGTGCGCTCTTCGAGCGATGGCGAAGGGGTCGCGAACAGGCGCGCCTTGGCTTGCTCGAATTCGGCGTCGGACAGGGCGCCAGCCTGGTGCAGCTCGTGCAGGCGCTTGACTTCGTCGGAGATGCTCATGTGGATGCTCCTTGGGTAGCTGCGATAACGGTACCGCTGCCACCGTCACCCCGGCGAATGCGGGGGCCCATGCTGAATCTGTGTAGCGTACTCAGTATGGGTCCCCGCTTGCGCGGGGATGACGGGGGTGATGCTTACAGGTCGAGCAGCAGGCGCGCCGGGTCTTCCAGCGTTTCCTTCATGGTGACCAGGCCCAGCACGGCTTCGCGGCCGTCGATGATGCGGTGGTCGTACGACATCGCCAGGTAGTTCATCGGACGCACCACGATCTGGCCGTTCTCGACCACTGCACGGTCCTTGGTCGCATGCACGCCCAGGATCGCCGACTGCGGCGGGTTGATGATCGGGGTCGACAGCATCGAGCCGAACACGCCGCCGTTCGAGATCGAGAAGGTGCCGCCGGTCAGGTCTTCCAGCGTCAGCTTGCCGTCCTTGGCCTTCTGGCCGAATTCACCGATCTTCTTTTCGATCTCGGCGATCGACAGCTGGTCGGCGTTGCGCAGGATCGGCACCACCAGGCCGCGTGGCGAACCGACAGCGATGCCGATGTCGAAGTAGCCGTGGTAGACGATGTCGTTGCCATCGACCGAGGCGTTCAGGATCGGGTACTTCTTCAGCGCCGCGACAGCCGCCTTGACGAAGAAGGACATGAAGCCCAGCTTGACGCCGTGCTCTTTCTCGAACTTGTCCTTGTACTTGTTGCGCAGGTCGATGACCGGCTGCATGTTGACTTCGTTGAAGGTGGTCAGGATCGCATTGGTCGACTGCGATTCCAGCAGGCGCTCGGCGATGCGCGCGCGCAGGCGGCTCATCGGCACGCGCTCTTCCGGACGGTCGCCCAGCGCCACGCTTGGCGCAGGCACGGATGCCAGCGCCGGCTTGGCGGCCTTCGGAGCTGCCGGTGCCGGTGCTGCCGGCTTGTTGGCCACTGCCGCCAGCGCGTCGCCCTTGGTGACGCGGCCGTCGCGGCCGCTGCCTTCGACCTGCGACGCGCTCACGCCGCCTTCGGACAGGATCTTGGCTGCCGCCGGCATCGCGACGCCGGCTTTCGAGCCGGACTCCGCTGCCGCAGGTGCTGCTGCTGCCGCTGCCGCTGCAGGCGCAGGCGCTGCCGATACTTCCAGCGGCGAGACCTTGGCGCTGGCTTCGGTATCGATGACGGCGATGACTTCGCCGGAGACGACCGTGCCGCCATCGCCCTTGATGATCTGGGTCAGGACGCCCGCTGCCGGCGCCGGCAGTTCGAGGACGACCTTGTCGGTCTCGATGTCGATCAGGTTTTCGTCGCGGGCGACGGACTCGCCCAGCTTCTTGTGCCACGACAGCATGGTCGCTTCGGCGACGGACTCGGACAGTTGTGGGACCTTGACTTCGATTTGTGCCATGAAAAACTCCGTTATCTGTATGCGATTACGCCCCGCCATGCGGGGCGCTTCTTGTTATTTGGTGAGGACGAAACCCTTGAGCTTGGAGAAGGCCGTGTCCAGCAGGTCCTTCTGCTGCGCGTAGTGCTTGTCGTAGTAGCCGACAGCCGGCGCGGCGGAAGCCGGACGGCCTGCATACGCGAGACGCTGGCCCGATTCCATCGACTCGAACAGGTTGTGCTGGATCTGGAACCAGTAGCCCTGGTTCTGCGGTTCGTCCTGCGCCCACACCATCTCGGTCGCGTTCGGGAACTTCTTCAGTTCGGCCGCGAACGACTTGTGCGGGAACGGATACAGCTGCTCGATACGGATGATCGCGGTGTCGGTCTGGCCGCGCGTCTTGCGGGCGCCCACCAGGTCGTAGTACACCTTGCCGGAGCAGGCGATCACGCGCTTGACCTTCTTGGCGTCGATGGACTCGTCCACTTCGCCGATCACGGTCTGGAACGCGCCCTTGGCCAGGTCGGTCAGCGGCGAGCCGGCGTCCTTGTTACGCAGCAGCGACTTCGGGGTCATGATGACCAGCGGCTTGCGGAACTGGCGCACCATCTGGCGGCGCAGCAGGTGGAAGATCTGCGACGCGGTGGTCGGCTGCACCACTTGCATGTTGTTGTCCGCGCACAGCTGCAGGAAGCGCTCGGGACGCGCGGAGGAGTGCTCCGGACCCTGGCCTTCGTAACCGTGCGGCAGCATCATGACCAGGCCCGAAGCGCGGCCCCACTTCACTTCGCCGGACGAGATGAACTGGTCGATCACGACCTGCGCACCGTTGGCGAAGTCGCCGAACTGCGCTTCCCAGATCGTCAGCGTGTTCGGTTCGGCGGTCGAGTAGCCGTACTCGAACGCGAGCACCGCTTCTTCGGACAGCACCGAGTCGATCACGGTGAACGGCGCCTGCGAATCGGAGACGTTCTGCAGCGGCACGTAGGTGCCCTGGTCCCAGCGCTCGCGGTTCTGGTCGTGCAGCACGGCGTGGCGGTGCACGAAGGTGCCGCGGCCGGCGTCCTGGCCGGTCAGGCGCACGGCGTAGCCGGACGACACCAGCGAGGCGAACGCGAGGTGCTCGCCCATGCCCCAGTCGAGGTTCATTTCGCCGCGGCCCATGGCGGCGCGGTCGGCGAGGACCTTCTCGACCAGCGA
This sequence comes from Telluria sp., assembly GCA_036405115.1. Lineage (GTDB taxonomy): Bacteria > Pseudomonadota > Gammaproteobacteria > Burkholderiales > Burkholderiaceae_D > Telluria. The sequence continues at coordinate 2,762 of DASWYE010000134.1, forward strand.
GTGGGCCTTGAAGTTTTCAGGGACGACGGTGATGCGCGCTGCGAGGCGCTTCAGTTCCGTCATCGGCACCGCGGTGTCGGCGGCGTCGGTCCACTTCTTGTTCAGGAACGGCAGCCAGTCGACCGCGTACTTGTTCTTGAAGTTGGAGATGACCGGGTCGACC
>DASWYE010000135.1:0-4753 GCA_036405115.1 Telluria sp.
GTGCCGGGCAGGAGCAGACGCGCCTGTCGGTGCGCGACCTGATGGCGATCAGCGAATTCGGCGCCCCGGCCACGGTGCACTCGCGCCTGAAGTCGATGCGCGAAAAGGGCTGGGTGACGCTGTCGGATACCGACGACGCGCGCCGCAAGCAGGTCGAGCTGACGCCAGCCGCGCTGGCCCATTTCGACCGCCTCTCCACTTGCCTCCTGAAGGCCGCCAACGGCCTGTAAGCTTCCCCGTCATCCCCGCGAACGGGGCCCCCTCCTGAGTGCGCGGCTACCTGCCCGCACGTCGCATCAAAAGAATTTTCAAAACGCGGGAACGCGCGCATGATGCCGTCCATCCAATGGTTTGACGACACAAGGACTACCCATGAATCCAGCGCCCGCAGCCAACCACGCAACCATGTCGGATACCGACCTTGCCGCAGCCGTGAGCGCCCGCATGCCCGGCGCTTTCGAGACCCTGATGCGGCGCTATAACCGGGTGCTGTACCGCGCCGCGCGCAGCGTGCTCAAGGACGACATTGAGGCCCAGGACGCGCTGCAGGACGCCTACCTGCAGGCCTACCGTCATCTGCACACGTTCAGGGGCGATTCCAGCCTGCGCACCTGGCTGACCCGCATCGTGGTGAACGAGGCGATCGGCCGTTCGCGCAAGCTGGCGCGCCGCGCCGAGGTGATCGACCTGAACGCCACGGCCAACGATGACCCGGACTACGGAGCCAGCATGCATGACCATCCATCGCCCGAGGGGCCGGAGCAGCAGGCGCAGCGCGCCCAGTTCCGGCAACTGCTGGAGCGCCAGATCGATCGCCTGCCCGAATCGTTCCGCACGGTCTTCATGCTGCGCGCGGTGGAGGAGATGAGTGCGGAAGAGGTCTCGGCGGTCCTTGATATCCCGGAAGCGACGGTACGCACGCGCTTCTTCCGGGCGCGCGGCCTGCTGCGCGAGTCGCTCCAGCGCGAGTTCGATTTTGCTGTCGAAGACGCATTCGGCTTCGATGGCGCCCGCTGCGACCGCATCGTGGCAGGGACGCTGGCCGCGCTTGCGCAGGCCGGGGAAGGTGACGCGCAGGGTGCATAGTCGCGCCCACGCGATTTTAACTATAGAAAAGGAACCGCAACATGATCAGCAAACCAGCCATCATCTTCGCCGCACTAGCCCTGGCACTGGGCGGCACTGCGCATGCACAGGCGCCAAACGACGCGGAAATCGCCGCAATCGTCGTCGCGGCCAACTCGGTTGACATCAACGCCGGCAAGCTGGCGGTGCAAAAGGGTTCGACCAAGGCAGTGCGCGACTTCGGCCAGCGCATGGTCACGGACCACACTGGCGTCAACGAGCAGGCGGCCGCCCTGGTGAAGAAGCTGGGCGTCACGCCGAGGGATAACGCCACCAGCAAGTCGCTGATGGACGGCGGCAAGGCCAATATGGACAAGCTCAGCCAGCTCAAGGGCGCCCAGTTCGACAAGGCCTACGTTGAGCACGAAGTGGCCTATCACCAGGCCGTGCTGGACACCATCGACAAGACCCTGATTCCGAACGCGAAGAATGCGGAGCTCAAGGCGCTGATCGTCAAGGTGCGTCCGGCCATCGATGCGCACCTGCAGCACGCGCAGCAGATGAACGCGTCGATGAAGTAATGCCATGCGCTGTCGTTCCCTGACCCTGCTGGCCGTTCTCTGCACAAGCGCACTGGCACGCGCAGGGAACGCGCACGTGATCGTCATCGACGCGATGGAGTTCAAGCCGCGCACCCTCGAAGTGCGCGTGGGCGACACCGTGACATGGACAAACAAGGACATGTTCCCGCATACGGCCGTGTCGTCGAAGCCCGCGATCAAGTCACCCGAGATCGGCAGCGGCAAATCCTGGAGCATGGTGGTGCGCTCCAGGGGGGACTTCGACTACATCTGCACGCTGCACCCGACCATGAAGGCGCGACTGATCGTCAAATAACGTCGTCGTCTCCACAGCCCTGTCGTCCCTGCGGACGCGGGGACCCCTTCTGAGCCCGCTTGCCACTGAACCTGCCCACACGGTTGTGCTAGCCGGTTGACGACAACTTGGCGGAATCGACTAATTTATGGTCGATTCCGCCAAAAGCGCGAGCCGGGCGTCAACCGCGCCAACCGAACCGGTTTTATTTGTCCGAAGCGCCGGCCGGCTCTTGCTCCATGCGTTCGTCCACACCAACGATCGTCATCGCGACGCGCTCGGAGATGGCGGCCGAGTAGTTCGCGGGCGCGACGTTCCAGGTGTTCCATTGGAAGGACTTCGCCTCCTCAAGTGCGTCCATTGCTGGCGCAACGCCGTGATCGAAAGCGATGTCCGTGAACAGCCGGCTGCCATGCGCCGCCGCCAGGTCTTGCTGCAGGCCGGCGCAAGGCGACGTGTCGCCGTTGTCCGCGGTCGCGCGGGAACAAGCCGCAGCCTCGGCGTCGGAAACGCGATACGCAGTCCGGGCTCCCATCCCCACCAGCTTCGCGGAGCAGGCCTGGAGTTCCGCAGCATTCGCATGCGATCCGGACGGGAATTCGACCAGCACGGCACCGCCATGCTTGCCGTTCTGGCCCAGCTGGCTCGCCAGCGTGTCGCATGCTGCCGCGCTGCGCAGGTCGGGAACGCGGATCCATAAGCCCATGCGATTACGAACGGTCACTTTCAGGACGTCTTCGAGACGCAGGCCCGTCACCGTTCCGGTAGCGTCGGTGATCGACAGCTTGCCGTCGCCGCTTGCCGTCATGGTGATTGCGACGCAGCTGGCCACCAGCCTGCTCCTGACCAGCTTCTCGGCCGTATCCACGTCACGCATGCAAAGGCGGCTCGCGTCGTTGGTCCTCGCCTTCGCGGCCGTGTACAGGCGCGTCGCATCGTCGCTGGCATCGGTCGCCTGTGCGGTGGCCGGTGCAGCGCTGCCGCCGCCATTGATGTTCACGTAGGTCACGCCGGCAGCGGTTTCGCGCACCACGATCGGTGGATGCGTTACCTCTTCACCGATGACCGGCATCTCGATGACCTTGCCGCGCTGGTCCGGCCGGATGCGCACGTCGGCCAGGTCGAGCAGGGTGGATGCCAGCTGTTCGAGCGAGGCGTCCCTGCCCGATGCCGCGAGCTTCCGGTACTTCCGGTACTTGGCTGGCATACGAGCGCGCGCCGCATCGTTGAAGTAGACCATGAACGGCACGCGCGCCATCTCGTGGGTAAAGCCGGAGGAGTCGTGCGCGCGCCCGCTGTACGCCGATTCCCCGTGGTCGGAGAAATATACGAACACGATCGGCCGCGACTGGCGGCGCACATACTCGATCGACTGCGAGACCGAGTGGTCGATGTAGCGGATGGCCGCATCATACTTCTCCACTCCGTCATGGACCGAGCCGGGCGCGTTGTGCGCAGGGCCGCTGCCGAAACCGTCGCCAAGTGGTTGGCGGTACGCCGGCGGGATGTTCTCGTAATAGCCGCCGTGGCCCGCATACGAATGCAGGAAGGCGACCTGGGTGCGCTCGTCCGATCCTGCGAACGCGGTGCCCATCTGCCGTTTGAAGAATTCGTCATCCCAGGGCTTGGTCAGTTTCCAGTCGTTGTTGCCGACCATGCGGGTATCGCTGCTGTAGGTCGAGCGCGCACGGCGGAAGATGATCGACGACGCCTGGTTCCATGTCCCGGTCTGGCCCTGGCTGCTGGAGAGGGTGGTCGGGATGCGGTTCGCGACCAGCAGGTCGACGATCGAGAGCCGCTGGCGTTTATCGATTGGCAGGTAGTACTCGTTGCGGTCGATGCCGAACTAGAGCGCTTCCAGCAGCGATGGACTGGTGTGGGTGTGCGTCGAGAACACCTTGTGGAACACGAGCAGGTTGCGGTCCGTGTCGCGGATCTTCTGCAGCTTGGGCGTGGTGTCGCGCGGGTACCCGTAGATCCCCATGTTCATCACCGCGGTCGATTCGCCGACGTACACCAGCAGGTCCACCCCTTTGCCGCCAGGGACGACCACCGGCGCCGCGTGCTGGAAGTTCTTCATTGTGCCGGAGTACGCCTGGGTGTTCTCCATGAAGAGCTTCACGGCTTTGTTGAGCGTCTGGTACAGCGCCGCGGCGATGAGTAGCACGGCCAGCGCGAGCTTGAGGTGCGAATAGAAGCGGAAGGTGATCGCGTGCTGGCGCAACAGGAACCGCAATGCCAGGTAGCTCGCTACGGCCGCGACCACGTAGTACGCCATGACTTCCCAGTCGAAGCTGGAAGTGACGGTCGCGCCCAGCGTTTCAAGCCAGAACCTGGCTTCATCGAGGTCGAAGTTCTGAGCCTCCGACACGGAGTCGCCGCCCAGGTTGCCGACGAAGTCCATGGCCGATCCGTGGTAGCTCGCCCACGCCACGCCAGCGCCAAACACCAGCAGCGCGGCGATCCACTTCTTCCGGCGCAGCAGCAGGAGCGACAGGTAGGTCGTCCCGATGAAGAACAGGTATTCGCCCGAGCGCCAGCTGGCGATGTCGTACACCGTCGCTGCCGGTTCGCCCAGGTACGGCGAAAGGTCGAAGGCGCCCGCGGCGGCCAGCGCGATCGACACCAGGATCGGCAAGATCGCGAACCAGATGAATTCGCCGGGGATCGGAAGTTGCCTGCGTGCGGTCGGGGCGAACGTGGTTGCGGCGGGCACGCCTTGCGCAGGCGGCTTGTTCGTGTTGCTCATTCTGAATCGCTCAAGTGATATTTCTGCCGGGAAGCCCCGGCCAACCCGCGATTCTAGTCCCTG
>DASWYE010000136.1:0-14128 GCA_036405115.1 Telluria sp.
CCGTCATCCCAGCGAAAGGCGGGGTCCATGCTGAGCCGCTGCATCGATGACTCGTCACGTAGTATAGTGACCACAACTCACAATATTGACGCCTATGCCCAGCTGGAAGCTCGAAAACGCCGACCTCATCGCGGCTGCGAATAAATACACTTTCTTCAAGCCGTCCCGCGCCACGATCGCCAAGGTCGCCCCCGGCGAAGTGGTCAAGCTCATCTTCTCGTTCGAATCCGACGACCCCGACGCCCCATCCGCCGAACGCATGTGGGTACTGGTGGACAAAGTCGAACCCGACGGCCGCTTCCTTGGCCGCCTGGACAATCACCCGGGCTGGATCAAGGACAGCAAGGCGGGCGACCCGGTCGAATTCGACGCCTCGCACATTATCAGCACCGAGCACCCCGAAGAAGGGGAAGACCTCCCGAGCCGATACGCCAAGCGCTGCTTCGTTACCCACCGCATCCTGTGCGACGGGGTCCCGGTCGGCTGCCTGTACCGGGAAGAGCCAGACCGGGAAGACGATAGCGGCTGGCGCTTTCTTGCAGGCGATGAAACCGAAGCCTATATGGAAGACTCCGACAACTGCAGCTACGTTTCGGTGGGCGCCGTCCTGGCAATGGACGACACATTCATCCACCTGCTCGACGCCGAGGCGGGCGCGGCATTCGAACGCGACGAGGAAACCGGAAGCTTCATCGCGTGCGAATGCGACTAAGCGCGGGCTGAAACACAAGAATCTGACCGAGCTTGCCGGGCGAATTCCGGGCCGGTGCGTTGCATGTGTCAGGTTTGTTTGGCTAACCAGGTGAGGTAGCGGCCTCGAGCTGCGCCAGCCAGATCAATGCGTGCTCGCGGTCGGGGCCGCACATGTCCGCAGCCGGTTGCAGGCCGGCGCAGACGGCAGGCCGCCCGGGCTGCCCAAAAATCAGGCAGCGGTTGTCGTCGGCCAGCTGCACGCAGCGCACCCCAGCCGGCTTGCCATTCGGCATGCCCGGAATCGGGCTGGTGATCGAGGGCGCGGTGCAGCAGGCGCCGCAGCCGGAACGGCACTCAAGCTTGGGTCGGGAACTGTCCATACGCCTAAAAAGTGTCACCTTGAACGGTGAATGCTTTGCTACAATCGTTTCGAAAAAGTAAGCCGGCCTGGCCGCCGGCACTGCCGCAGCCCCTTTTACCTCATAAGTTGCTTACTGGACCGCATCATGGTTGCCCCTACTGGCGCTAAAGCACCCCGCTGGGAACGTCGCAAGGATGCGCGGCCGCAGGAACTGCTGGCCGCCGCCCTCGACCTGTTTGTCGAACGCGGTTTTGCCGCCACCCGCCTGGAAGACGTGGCGCGCCGCGCCGGCGTTTCCAAGGGCACGCTCTACCTGTATTACGCCAACAAGGAAGAGCTGTTCAAGGCCGTGGTGCGGGACAGTATAGTACCAGCGATCGGCGACGCCGAGGACACCATCGCGGTCTACGAAGGCCCCTCGTCCGAACTGCTGCGCGCCATCCTGCTGGGCTGGTGGGAACGGGTCGGCGGCACCAAGGCTTCCGGCATCGTCAAGCTGGTGATGGCCGAGGCGCATAATTTCCCCGACCTGGCCGCGTTCTACCGCGAAGAGGTGATCGTGCGCGGCACCAAAGTGATCAGTTCGATGCTCGAGCGCGGGGTGGCACGCAAGGATTTCCGCCCGCTCGACATCGAAACCAGCACCCAAGTGCTGATCGCCCCGATGCTGATGCTGATGCTGTGGAAGCATTCCTTCTCGCCTTGCGACCAGGCCGACCTGGACCCGGAACGCTTCCTGTCCAATTTTGCCGACATGGCGCTGGCCGGCCTGCAGCAGCCGTGAACGGCGCAAAAACAGCGCTAACGCGACAATTTCGCAGCTTCAGCCCCCGAAAATTGCAGACTGTCGCAATTTGGGGGTTCCCGCGGCTCCTTATCAGTAAGATATTCGTACTGGAGCCTTTCAACGATAAAATATCGGATTCTTTATTTTCGCCCAGAGCATCAACATGAACATCGAACAAGCACGCTTCAACATGATCGAACAGCAGATCCGTCCATGGAACGTCCTGGATCCGGAAGTGCTCGCGCTGCTGACGGTAGTCAAGCGCGAACAGTTCGTCCCTGAGGCAGTCCGCAGCCTGGCCTTCGCCGATACCGAAATTCCGCTGGGCGAGGGCGAGGCGATGTTTACGCCAAAGATGGAAGCGCGCATCCTGCAGGAGCTGCAGGTGAAAAAGCACGAGAAGGTCCTCGAGGTCGGCGCCGGTTCCGGCTACATGGCCGCCCTGCTGGCGCACCAGGCCCAGCACGTGACCACCGTGGAGATCCTGCCGCACCTGAAGGAACTGGCCCAGTCGAACCTGGCCGCTGCCGGCATCACCAACGTGACGGTGGAACTCGGCAACGGCGCCGCGGGCTGGACCAGCGGCGCACCGTTCGACGTGATCGTCATCTCGGGTGCGCTGGAAGCGCTGCCGGAAGCTTTCCTGAAGCAGGTCAAGGTGGGCGGCCGCATCGCCGCCATCGTCGGCCACGCGCCGGTCCAGGCGGTGAACATCATTACCCGCGTGTCCGATGCAGCCTACGACACGGCCACGATTTTCGAAACCAACGTCAAGCCGTTGCGCGCCGCGCCGGCGCCGTCGCGCTTCACGTTCTGATCGATGCTCCACCTCAGCGCACCCGAGCTACAAGCCTGGCTGGAAGACGATGTCCGTCCCCGCCCGCTGCTGCTGGATGTGCGCGAAGGGTGGGAGTTTCGGACTTGCCACATCGGTGGCTCGACGCACATGCCGATGAATTCGGTGCCCGAGCGCCTGCGGGAGCTGGACCAGGCTGCGCCCGTCGTGTGCGTGTGCCACCACGGCGTGCGCAGCATGCACGTGGCGCACTACCTCGAGCGCAATGGTTTTACGAATGTAGTCAACCTGACGGGCGGGATCCACGCCTGGGCGGTCCAGGTGGACCCGTCGATGCCGCAGTACTGACAATTTTAGAGACACCAACGGAGAACAAGAATGCATAAGTCCCTCATCGCCGTGCTGCTCGCCAGCGCTTTCTCGCTTGACGCCACCGCGGCGGACCTGCTCGAGGTCTACCGCCAGGCGCTTGCCAACGATGCGACCTTCGCCAGCGCGCGCGCATCGCTGCAGGCGGGGATGGAGCGGGTGCCACAGGCGCGTGCAGGGCTGCTGCCGTCGATCAGCGGATCGGCTTCGATCTCCCGCGGTGAAACCGAAACCACGCCATGGAACGTGGGCCAGAGCATCACTGACCCGGCCACCGGCGAGACGATCACGGTAGGCTCCTTCGATGCGGATTCGCGTTCGCGCCGCTATGGCGTGTCGCTGACGCAGCCGCTGTTCAACTGGGCCAGCTGGCAGGCCTACCAGCAGAGCAAACTGACCCAGGGGATCATCGAGGCGCAATTCGCACAGGCGCAGCAGGACCTGATCACCCGCGTGGCGCAGGCCTACTTCGATGTGCTGGCCTCGCAGGACACGCTGGAAACGATCCGCGCACAGAAAACCGCCACCACCGAACAGCTGGCGTCGGCCAAGCGCAACTTCGAGGTCGGCACCCAGACCATCACCGACACCCACGAAGCGCAGGCAGCTTATGACCTGGTGGTGGCGCAGGAATTTGCTGCGGCGACCGACCTGGAAAACAAGCGCAGCGCACTGCAGTCGATCATCGGCACCGCGCCGACCGCGCTGGCACCGCTCAAGCCGGGCGTGACCCTGGCGGCGCCGCAGCCGGCCGTGATCGACCAGTGGGTGTCGTCGGCAGAGACCCAGAACTATGCAGTGATCGGCGCGACGCTGAACCTGGAATCGGCCAAGCGCGACATTTCGCGTAACCGTGCCGGCCACTACCCGACCGTCAACCTGGTGGCCGATGCGAGCCGCGTGCGCGTGCCGGGCCAGACCGATAACTCCGGCACCGTCAAGAGCAATAGCGTCGGCATCCAGGTGGCGATCCCGATCTTCAACGGCTTTGCAGTGACCAGCCGCGTGCGCGAAACCATCGCGCTGGAAGACAAGGCGCGTAACGACCTGGAGGCGACCCGCCGTAACGCGGCGCAAGGCGCGCGCGTGGCGTTTGCCGGCGTGAACAGCGGCCTGGCGCAGGTGCGCGCGCTGGAAGCGGCGGAAGTGTCGAGCCAGTCCGCGCTCGATTCGAACCAGCTGGGTTACCAGGTGGGCGTGCGGATCAACATCGACGTGCTGAATGCGCAGCGCCAGCTGTTCTCGACCCGCCGCGACCTGTCGCGCGCGCGTTACGACACCATCGTCAACGGCCTGCGCCTGAAGGCCGCTGCCGGCGTGCTGAAGGAATCGGACCTGGAAATCATCAACGCGCTGCTGCAGCACTGATAGCAGCAGTCGGAACGAAAAAAGGACGCTCTCGCGTCCTTTTTTTTTGCTGTTGGGGACAGTCCCCCCGGGCGCTTTGGCGAAATCAGCGCAGGCCGGCGCCAGCCGCGTGGTCCTTGCGCTCGATCAGCTCGACCTTGTAGCCGTCCGGGTCCGTGATGAAGGCGATCACCGTGCTGCCGCCTTTGACCGGCCCCGGTTCGCGCGTCACGTTGCCGCCATTCGCGCGCACCGATTCGCAGGCCGCGTAGATATCGTCCGCCGAGATCGCGATGTGGCCGTACGCGTTGCCCATCTCGTACTTGTCCACGCCATAGTTATAGGTCAGCTCCAGCTCCGCGTGCTCGGGGTTGTTACCGTAGCCGACAAAGGCCAGCGTGTACTGGTACTCGGGGTTGTCAGAGGTGCGCAGCAGCTTCATGCCCAGCACCTTGGTGTAAAAGTCGATTGAACGCTGCAGGTCGCCGACCCGCAGCATCGTATGCAGGATGCGCATGGTATTCCTAAACTCGTGAGGTAAATGACGATTGTAGCGTCAGGCCCGGAGTTTTGCGTCGAGCGTGATCTTTGCGTTCAGCAGCTTTGATACCGGACAGCCTTCCTTGGCCCGCTGCGCCGCCTGCTCGAAGGCCTGCTGGTCTACGCCCGGGATCTCGGCTTCGAGTTCCAGGTGCACCGCGGTGATGCTGAAGCCGCCATCGGACTTCTCGAGCGAGACCGTCGCCTTGGTTGTCAGCCTGGTGGCCGTCATGCCGGCTTCGGCCAGCTGGCCGGACAGCGCCATCGTGAAGCAGCCCGCATGCGCCGCCCCGATCAGTTCTTCCGGATTGGTGCCCGGTCCTTCCTCGAAGCGCGCCTTGAAACCATAAGGGTGGCGTTTCAGGGCGCCGGTCTCGGTCGAGATGAAGCCGGTGCCGTCTTTCAGGCCGCCCGACCATTCGGCGTTCGCTGTCTTCCTGATCATTGTTTTCCTCCGGTTGCGGTTACGGCGCCCGGAACGCCCGCAGCGCCTGCGGGGGTCACGCGCCAGATGATGTTACCGACGTCGTCGGCCAGCAGGATCGCGCCCTGCCTGTCGACCGCCACGCCAACCGGCCGGCCATAGGCCTTGCCGTCTTTCGACAGGAAGCCGGTCAGCACGTCCTGTGGCGGACCGCTCGGCGCACCGTTTGCGAACGGCACGAAGACCAGCTTGTAGCCGCTGTACGGATCGCGGTTCCAGGAGCCGTGCTGGCCGACCAGGGCGCCGCCCGCGTACTGCCGCAGGAGCTTGCCGTCGTAGAAGGCCAGGCCCAGCGACGCAGTATGCGCGCCGAGCGCATAGTCGGGCACGATCGCGCGCGCTACCAGGTCCGGGCGCTGCGGCTTCACGCGCTCGTCCACGTTCTTGCCGAAGTAGCTGTACGGCCAGCCATAGAAGCCGCCTTCGCGCACGCTGGTCATGTAGTCGGGGACCAGGTCGTTGCCAAGCTCGTCGCGCTCGTTCACCGCGACCCACAGCTTGCGCGACTGCGGGTGGAAGGCCATGCCGACCGGGTTGCGCAGGCCGCTCGCGTAGATGCGGCCCTTGCCGCTGGCGCGGTCGAACTCCCAGATCGCCGCGCGGCCTTCCTCGATCGCCATGCCCTTCTCGGCCACATTCGAGTTCGATCCGACGCCGACGTACAGCTTTTTACCGTCCGGGCTGGCGACCAGGCTCTTGGTCCAGTGGTGGTTGATGCCGGCCGGGAGCGCGGCCACGCGCGTGCCGCTGGCGCTGATGGACGTGTCGCCCTCCTTGTAGGGGAAGCGCAGCAGCTCGTGGGCATTCGCCACGTACAGATCATTGCCGACCAGGGCCATGCCGAACGGAGATGCCAGCCCCTTGAGGAAGACCGTGCGCAGGACTGCCTTGCCGCTGGCATCCACGCCGCGCAGCAGGGTGATCTGGTGCGGCGCCGGCGCGGCGGCGCCCGCGCGCTTCATGGCCGCGGCCATCACCGCTTCCCTGATGCCTTCGGTTTCCTTGGGCGGACGGTTGGTTTCAGCCACCAGCACGTCGCCGTTCGGCAGTACGTACAGCCAGCGCGGATGCTGCAGGCCGCTGGCATACGCCGTGGCGCGCAGTCCTGCGGCCGGGATCGGCGCGGTGCCGTCCGGCCACGGTTCGGCCTTGGCAACGTTCACGGTCGGCAGCAGCGACTTCTCCGGCTTGGGAAGGGCCGGGTTGGGGCCGAATCCGGCCGGATATTGCTGCGCGTTTGCCATGCCCGCGACCAGGCTGGCGGCCGCGCAGGCCGCACGCAGGGCGCGTGTCATTTGCCGCCCTGCGGGTGGCGGTGGCTGGCGGGGCGCTCGCGCATGTCCTGGTCGGCCGTGCCGGTCGGTTTGGCCTGTCCGCTGCCGGTCGGCGTGACCGCCTTTTCGACGCCACGGGTGCCATGCAGGTCAGTGTCAACCAGTCCCTGCTCAAGGTCGCTCGCCGCCTGTTCCATTACCCCGCGGGGACGCTGGTCCTGGCCGTCCGGCGACTCGTCGCGCTCGTGCGGCAGGCGCTTTTCGCCGTCGTTGAGTATGCGTTCTTCCGTGTTGATCCTGCGGTCGCGTGCTTCTGTTGCCATTGCAATTCCTCCGGGGGACATATCGGGTTTGCCCCATCGTACTGCCGCGCCACCATGCAAGTCGCGCAATTGGATGATGCAATTTGGCAATGAAGCCGTTACCATCCTGTCTTGCCTATTTAATCAGACTGCACCATGCAAGACTCTTCCCACTGCCTCAATTGCGGCACAACGGTCCACCTGAACTACTGTGCCAATTGCGGGCAGGAGACACGGCTGCACGTGCCGAGCGCGCGCGAGTTCATCCACGAATTCGTCACCCACTACATCGCCATCGAAGGCAAGCTGTGGCGCACGCTCAAGCTGCTGCTGTTCAAGCCGGGCAAGCTGACCACCGAATACCTGGCCGGCCGGCGCGCCAGCTACATCATTCCGCTGCGGATCTTCCTGACATTCAGCATCCTGTTCTTCGCTACCATGAAGCTCAGCAATGTAGACCTTGTCAATTCGGACGTGGGAAAAGCGGGGCAGGAACAGCAAGCGCCGGCCCGGGGCAGCGCCGGTGACAGCGCGAGGCCGGACCGCGAAGCGGCTGCGAAGCCGGGCCGGCGCGACCGCAGCGACCTGCACGAGCTTGCCGAATACATCGGACCGGGGGCAGTCGCAAAGATCGAGCGCGTGCTGGACCTTCCGCAGGAACAGCGCGACAAGGTCATCGCGGCAGGCTTCTACAGCTACGCCCCTTACGCGATGCTGCTGTTGATGCCGGTGTTCGCGCTCTATCTCAAGCTGCTCTACCTTGGCAGCGGGCGCCGGTATGGCGAGCATTTCCTGTTCGCCCTGCACACCAATGCTTTCGCCTACCTGCAGATCACACTGATGATCCTGTCGCCATGGGGATTCCTGACCTTCCTGCTTGGCGTATGGCTGGTGTTCTATCTGCCGACGGCGATGCGTCGGGTGTATGGCGGGTCGCGCATTGTCACCTTCCTGCGCTGGCTGGTGCTGGCGTTCCTGCATGCGTTCAGCCTGTCGGTTGCCGTGCTGGCCGCGCTGGTGCTGGCGATGATGGCCTGACCTGCAAGCTGGTTTTTGCCAATCGCGCATGACCTTGGCTATACTGTGAATCCATACAGCCGCACGGATCGTCCCGACTAAACGGACCAATATGCCCGCCACCCCAAAACAGAAGACCATCGCGCTCGCAGTCCGGCCCAACACGGCCGGCATCGAAGAGCCAGTCCAGAGCGTGCTGGCCTTCCTCGGGCAGGCAGGCTATCGCGTGGTGCTGGACGAGGACACCGCCGCGCACCTGGCGCTGCCCGCCATCGAAGCACTGTCGATCGAAGCGATCGGGCTGCAGGCCGACCTGATGATCGTGATGGGCGGCGACGGCACCATGCTCGGGATCGCGCGCCAGTTGGCGCCGTTCGACGTGCCGCTGGTCGGGATCAACCAGGGCCGCCTCGGCTTCATGACCGACATTCCGATCGAGCGCATGATTCCCTCGCTCGGCGAAATCCTCGGGGGCCAGGCCAGCGAGGAGAAGCGCACGCTGCTCGAAGCGAGCGTGGTGCGCGACGGAGCCGTGATCGCGGGCGGCCTGGCCGTCAACGACGTGGTGGTCGCGCGCGGCGCCGGCGCCGGCATGGTGGAACTGAAGGTGTCGGTGGACGGCTGCTTCATGTACAACCAGCGCTCGGACGGCCTGATCGTCGCCACCCCCACCGGTTCCACCGCCTATGCGCTGTCGGCCGGCGGCCCCCTGATGCACCCGACCCTGAACGGCATCGGCATGGTGCCGATCGCCCCGCACGCGCTGTCCAACCGGCCGATCGTGCTGCCCGACTCCTCGCACATCGTGATCGAGGTGGTCAGCGGACGCGATGTCAGCGTCAACTTCGACATGCAAACCTTCGCGAGCCTGGCGCACGGCGACCAGATCCTGATCCAGCGTTCGCCCTACACCATCACCTTCCTGCATCCTGAAGGCTGGAGCTACTACGACACCCTGCGCGAAAAGCTGCACTGGAACGAATACCCTTCGGTCGAAGGCAAGCTCACAAAAGGACACTGATCCACACATGCTGCGTACGCTCACCATCCGCGACTTCGTCATCGTCGACGCGATCGAACTCGAATTCCCCGGCGGCTTCACCGTCTTCACTGGCGAGACCGGCGCCGGCAAGTCGATCCTGATCGACGCGCTGCAGCTGGCCCTGGGCGGCCGCGGCGACGCCAGCGTGGTGCGCGAGGGCGCGGCCAAGGCCGACATCAGCGCCGAATTCGCCGCCACCGGCGAGGCGGCGGCGTGGCTTGCCGAAAACGAGTTCGCGCTGGAGGAGGGCGGGGCGCTGCTGCGCCGCGTGATCGACAATGCCGGGCGTTCGAAGGCCTTCATCAACGGCATCGCCGCCACCGCGACCCAGCTGCGCGACCTGGGCGAGCTGCTGGTCGACATCCACGGCCAGCACGCGCACCAGTCGCTGCTCAAGCTCGATGCGCAACGCGCGCTGCTCGACAGCCAGGCCGGCGTCGACACCAGACCGGTGGCCGCTGCGTTCCGCGCATGGCGCGCGGTGGCACGCCAGCTGGAAGAATACGAGACCAACGCGAAGAACGTGCTGATGGAGCGCGAGCGGCTGGAGTGGCAGGTCGGCGAGCTGGACAAGCTGGCCGCCAAGCCGGGCGAGTGGGCCGAGGTGAGCGCCGAGCACGGGCGCCTGTCGCACGCGGCCAGCCTGCTGGAGGGCGCGCAGGAAGCGCTGGCCGCGATCTCCGAATCGGACCACCCGATCCTGTCGCAGCTGAACGCCATCAATACGCGCCTGGGCAAGCTGGCCGACATCGACGCGGCGCTCAAACCGGTGCTCGAGTGCGTGGAGCCGGCCCGCATCCAGCTGCAGGAAGCGGTATACGCGCTGAACGACTACCTCGGCCGCGTCGAGCTCGACCCGGCGCGCCTGCATGAAGTCGAAGCGCGCATGGAAGCGCTGCACGGCACCGCCCGCAAGTTCCGGGTGGCGCCGGAAGAGCTGCACGCCGAGCATGCGCGCCTGTCGGACGAGCTGCGCCAGCTGGCCGACGCCAGCGACATCGACGGCCTGCGCAAGCAGGAAGAAAAGGCGCGCGCGGCCTACATGGCGGAGGCGGCGAAACTGTCCGCGGTGCGCGAGGCCGCCGCGCGCGAGCTCGGCGCGCAGGTCACGCGCGCGATGCAGGACCTGAACATGACCGGCGGCTCGTTCGCGGTCGCGCTGAACGCCTGCGAGCCGACCGCGCATGGCGTCGAGCAGGTCGAGTTCCTGGTGGCTGGCCATGCCGGCGTGGCGCCACGCCCGTTGGCGAAAGTCGCATCGGGCGGCGAACTGGCGCGCATCTCGCTCGCCATCTCCGTGATCACTTCGAACGCGACCACCGTGCCCACCCTGATCTTCGACGAAGTGGACAGCGGCATCGGCGGCGGCGTGGCCGAAGTGGTGGGGCGCCTGCTCAAGCGCCTCGGCCAGGACCGCCAGGTGCTGTGCGTGACCCACCTGCCGCAGGTGGCCAGCCAGGCCAACGCGCACTTCCAGGTGGCCAAGGGCACGCTTGATTCGGGCAAGACCGTCTCGCGCATCGAGGTCCTCGACAGCAAGGCGCGGGTCGAAGAAGTTGCGCGCATGCTGGGCGGGATCGAGATCACCGCCACCACGCGCAAGCACGCCCGCGAGCTGCTCGCCTCGTAGCCGCCGTCCCAGCGAAAGCTGGGACTCATACTAAGCTACCGAAGCCGCATACTCAGCATGGGTCCCGGCATCCGCTGGGACGACGTTCCACCTATAATGCCGGTTTGACCACAACCGGTAATCCCATGGCATCTCGCAGCGAACCCCCCTTCACCCACGGCACCGAACAGCGCACCGCCATCGTGCTGGTCAACCTCGGCACGCCCGATGCGCCCACGCCGAAGGCATTGCGCCGCTACCTGAAGGAGTTCCTGTCCGATCCGCGCGTGGTGGAAATCCCGCGCCTGGTCTGGTGGTTCATCCTGAACCTGGTGATCCTGCCGTTCCGCTCCGGCCAGTCGGCCAAAAAATACCAGGCCATCTGGACCCGCGAAGGCTCGCCGCTGATGGTCCACACGCAGAAGCAGGCCCAGTTGCTGCGCGGCCTGCTGGGCGAGCGCGGCCACCGGGTGGAAGTAGCAATGGCGATGCGCTACGGCTCGCCCTCCCTGCCGGAAGTGCTGGACAAGCTCAAGGCGGATAACTGCACCCGCATCGCGGTCCTGCCCGCCTATCCGCAGTATTCCGGCACCACCACCGCCTCGGTCGCCGATGCGGTGTTCGACCACTACAAGCAGGTGCGCAACCTGCCAGAGCTGCGCATCGTGCGCGGCTACCACGACCACGAGGCGTATATCGCCGCACTGGCCGCCTCGGTGGAAGCGCACTGGGAAGCCAACGGCCGCGCGCAGAAGCTGGTGATGAGCTTCCATGGCGTCCCGAAGCGCACCCTGCTGCTGGGCGACCCCTACCATTGCGAGTGCCACAAGACCGCCCGCCTGCTGGCGCAGCGCCTGCGGCTTGAGCCTGATCAGTACGTGGTCACCTTCCAGTCGCGCTTCGGCAAGGCCGAGTGGCTGCAACCGTACACCCAGCCGACGCTGGAGCAGCTGGCGCGCGACGGCGTGCGCAGCGTGGACGTGATGTGCCCCGGCTTCGTGGCCGACTGCCTGGAGACGCTGGAAGAGATCGACATGGAGGTCCGCCATGCCTTCGAGGCTGCGGGCGGCGAGAAATTCAGCTATATCCCGTGCCTGAACGAGTCGCGCGAATGGATCGCGGCGCTGGCCGAGATCGCCGAGCAGCATCTCGTGGGCTGGCCAACAGTCCAGTCCGGGAACGGCCGCGAAGCGGAGCGCGCCGAAATGGAACTGGGCCGCCAGAAGGCCGTCTCGATGGGTGCGTTACAATAGCAGGTTGCAAACTCCTGCCCGGGTCCCATTCAAGGGACGATGTCCGCCCAGCAGATGCACGCCGTCGCCAGCATTGTCCAGGCCAGCACGCCGGCAGTCAGCAAATGCAGTTTGATGGTCGGGGTTTCCACATGCGCCTCGTGCATACAGTTTGGGTCGGTAACTCATCATATCGCTGCGCGGAAGCGCCGATATTGTCCAAACAGTAATAGTTGTAACGAAAGTTGCACCTCTCCGTCAGGAAATATTGCAGGAATAGCCTTGAAATCAGTGTGGTTGCCCCCCATCTGGGGCGCTGTAGGTTGGCGAAGGCCGCCTGATAATAGCTAAGTCATTGATTCTAGGAGTTTTTTCGATGCAAGATCAAGAAAATCAGGAAGCGCCGGTAGAAAGCCAGCCGGGCAGTACCGAAGCGCAAGCGCAGGACGCAGCCAATCCGGGCCTCGAGGAGCAGCTGGCGCAGGTGGAAGCCAAGCTGGCCGAGATGCACGACGCCTTCATGCGCGCCAAGGCCGAGGGCGAGAACATCCGCCGCCGCGCCCAGGAAGATGTCGCCAAGGCGCACAAATTCGCCATCGAAAGCTTTGCCGAATCGATGGTGCCGGTACGCGACAGCCTGGAAATGGCGCTCAAGGTCGACACGCCGACGATCGAATCGATGAAGGAAGGCGTGGAACTGACGCTCAAGCAGCTCACCAGCGCCTTCGAGAAGAACCGCCTGCTGGAAGTCATGCCGGCGCCGGGCGAGAAGCTCGACCCGATGAAGCACCAGGCCGTCTCGCTGGTGCCGTCCGAACAGGAAGCCAACACCGTCGTGGCCGTCCTCCAGAAGGGCTACATGATCGCCGACCGCCTGCTGCGACCGGCCATCGTGACCGTCGCGCAGCCTAAATAAGGCAAGTTTGACGCGACAGGGCTTGAAACCGCCAAAGTTTTCCACATATTCGACACATCAAAATTCAAGCATAAAAGGATAATAATCATGGGCAGAATCATCGGTATCGACCTGGGCACCACCAACTCCTGCGTGGCAGTGATGGAAAACGGCCAGCCAAAGGTCATTGAAAACGCGGAAGGCGCACGTACCACTCCTTCCGTAGTCGCATACCTCGACGACGGCGAGATCATCGTCGGCGCGCCGGCCAAGCGCCAGGCCGTCACCAACCCGAAGAACACCCTGTTCGCGGTGAAGCGACTGATCGGCCGCAAGTTCGAAGAGAAGGAAGTGCAGAAGGACATCGGCCTGATGCCTTACGAGATCGTCAAGGCCGACAACGGCGACGCCTGGATCAAGGTGCGCGACCAGAAGCTGGCGCCGCCGCAGGTGTCGGCCGAAGTGCTGCGCAAGATGAAGAAGACCGCCGAGGACTACCTGGGCGAAGAAGTCACCGAAGCGGTCATCACCGTGCCGGCGTACTTCAACGACTCGCAGCGCCAGGCGACCAAGGACGCCGGCCGCATCGCGGGCCTGGACGTCAAGCGCATCATCAACGAGCCGACCGCGGCAGCGCTGGCATACGGCCTCGACAAGGGCAGCACGGGCGACCACAAGATCGCCGTGTATGACCTGGGCGGCGGCACTTTCGACGTGTCGATCATCGAGATCGCCGACGTGGAAGGCGAGAAGCAGTTCGAAGTGCTGTCGACCAACGGCGACACCTTCCTGGGCGGCGAAGACTTCGACCAGCGCCTGATCGACTTCATCATCGAAGAGTTCAAGAAGATCAACGGCCTGGACCTGAAGAAGGACCCGATCGCGCTGCAGCGTATCAAGGCATCGGCCGAACGCGCCAAGATCGAGCTGTCCTCGGCACAGCAGACCGAAATCAACGAGCCGTACATCGCGATGGCGAACGGCGCGCCGGTCCACCTGAACATGAAGATCACCCGCGCCAAGCTGGAAGCGCTGGTGGAAGACCTGGTCGCTCGCACGATCGAGCCATGCCGCATCGCGCTCAAGGACGCAGGCGTGGACATCTCCAAGATCGACGAGATCATCCTGGTCGGCGGCCAGACCCGCATGCCAATGGTGCAGGAAAAGGTCAAGGCCTTCTTCGGCAAGGATCCGCGCAAGGACGTCAACCCGGACGAGGCAGTCGCTGTCGGCGCCGCGATCCAGGGCTCGGTCCTGTCGGGCGAGCGCAAGGACCTGCTGCTGCTGGACGTGACCCCGCTGTCGCTGGGTATCGAAACCCTGGGCGGCGTGATGACCAAGATGATCCACAAGAACACCACGATCCCGACCAAGTTCTCG
>DASWYE010000137.1:0-6547 GCA_036405115.1 Telluria sp.
CGGTACCGCCGTTGCCGGTGCCGCCGTTGGCGTTACCCGTGTTGCGTGCTACGTTGCCGATGTTGTTGATGTTGTTGCCGGTGACGGTGCCGTTCAGCGTGCTGGTGGCGGTGGCAGTCGACGTGTTGAAGGCGTTCGTCATGGTTGACGTTGCTGTCGCGCCATTGTTGGCGGCAGCAGCGCCCAGGCCGGATGCGTCGCCGTCGCCCGACGAGTTGTTCTGGTCGGTGCTGTTGTCGTTGTCGTTGGCCTGGGTGGAAGATGCCGTGCCGCCGTTGTTGGCGGCCGAGGCGCCGTTGGCATCGGCACGGGCATTGCCACTGGAGTTGTTCTGGCCCGTGCTGTTGTCGGTCAGGCTGTTGTCCTGCGTTGTGGTGGACGCGTCATTGGCACTTGCGCCAGCACCGCGCTGGGTGGTGGTATTGGTCGCCGTCTGGTTGTTGTCTGCCGTGACGTCTCCTGCCGTGTTGGTGGGTTGGGCCGCCTGTGCCGCCGTGCCAAACGCCAGGGCCAACGCCGCAACTATCAGTTTTTTGTTCATGTCATCTCCATTGCTGTGTTATGTGGACTGTAATGGGCTCAATGGCCCATCACCGAGCTAGACGCAAATGCCATGCCAGAGCCGGAGGCGACCGGGCTAAGCGCTTGATTTACAGCGTAAAGCCCGCTTCGGGAGTGGTTTCGTATGGAAGAGTTGCCACAGCCATGCTGTAACGCCGACGTAACAAAGGTGTCCGAATGTGTACCGCTGGCTTGCTCAGCGGCTGATCGCGTGCTTCTCCATCAGCCGGTAGATCGTGGTGCGCGACACGCCCAGCGAGCGCGCGGCCTGGCTGACGTTGCGTCCGCAGCGTTCCAGGCTGGACAGCACCGCGGCCCGTTCGGCTTTCTCGCGCGACCGGTCGAGCGCCTGGCCGAGCTGGTCCGAGCCATCCGGCAGCAGCCCGAGGTCGGCCGCGGTGATCACCGCGCCGTCCGCCATCACCATCGCGTAGCGGATGCGGTTGAGCAGCTCGCGCACGTTGCCGGGCCATTCGTGCCGCATCATCGCGTCCATCGCGCAGCTGCTGAAGCCCTTCACGCGCCCGCCGGTCTCGCGCAGGAAGCTGTTGAATAGCTCGTCTGCCAGGCGCGGCAGGTCCGACTTGCGTTCGCGCAGCGGCGGCACGGTCAGCGGCAGCACGTTGAGGCGGTAGTACAGGTCCTCGCGGAAGTTGCCCTGCGCGACCGCCTCCTGCAGGTTCACGTGCGAGGCCGCGATCACGCGCACGTCCACCGTGATGCTGCGTGTCGAGCCGATCCGGTAGATGGTCTTCTCCTGCAGGAAGCGCAGCAGGTTCGACTGCAGGTCCTTGGGCAGGTCGCCGATCTCGTCCAGGAATACGGTGCCGCCGGCCGCCGTCTCGATCAGCCCGGCCTTGTCCCTGGTGGCGCCGGTGAACGCGCCGCGCTGGTGGCCGAACAGTTCGGACTGGATCAGGTTGGCGGGAATCGATCCGCAGTTGATCGGCACGAAGGCGCCGCTGGCGCGCGGCGACGCTTCATGGATTGCCTGTGCCGTTACTTCCTTGCCGCTGCCGCTCTCGCCCCAGATCAGGACCGGTGCATTCACGCACGCCACCTTGTGGATTTGTGCGCGCAGGCGCTCCATTGCCGGGCTGCTGCCGGTCAGGCGAGTCTGCGGCGCGGGCAGGGGCAGGGCGGCGTCGCGCAGCATCGCATGACCGTATGCATGGCCGAGCGTGAACGCCAGCCGCTCCGGATCCACCGGACTGGTGTGGTAGTCGGCCAGGTGTTTCGCCACCAGGTCGCGATAGGCAGGCAGTTGTACCAGTCCCGGCTCAACCACTCCAATCCAGCTGACGTCGCCATGGTGGCTGAGGAACAGCTCGACTTCGCCCATCAGGTGCGGCGGCCCGATCACGTCCACCAGCAATCCGACCAGGTAGCGGCGCTCGCGCAGGGCGTGCGCCGCCGCCGACAGGGTCGGTACGGTCAGGATGGTCCATCCCTGCAACTCCGCCGGGGACAGGGCGGACATGCGGCGCGCGTCGGTGCAGACGCACAGGAGTTCTTTTGTATTCATTGCGCTCTTCTTTAAGTGGAAACAAGAATGTGCGCAGTGACTTCAGGTGTGATTATTCAGTGCTTGGTTGGCAGTCTAGCGAGGCAACGGGCGCGGCTGCCGCACCATACTCAGCGCCAACATCCATTTACAACAATCGCGCGTCCGTTACGGAATTCCGCTTGCGCCTGTACCGGTTTTGCGCCAGTGCCGATACGTTAAACTGTAGGTTCCTGCAAACATTCCGCCTCCATGGACGACCTTTTCAAAACCGAGCCCGCCCCGCCCCTCGCCGAAGCGATGCGCCCGCGCACCATCGACGAAGTGATTGGCCAGAGCCACCTGCTCGGGCCGGGCAAGCCGCTGAACCTGGTGTTCAGGTCGGGCAAGCCGCATTCGATGATCCTGTGGGGCCCGCCAGGCGTGGGCAAGACCACGCTCGCGCGCCTGACCGCGCACGCGTTCGAGTGCGAGTTCATTGCACTGTCGGCGGTGCTGTCCGGCGTCAAGGACATCCGCGCGGCGATCGAGCAGGCCGAGCACTTCCTGGCCGCGGGCAAGCACACCATCCTGTTCATCGACGAGATTCACCGCTTCAACAAGTCGCAGCAGGATGCGCTGCTGCCGTTCGTGGAGTCGGGCCTGGTCACGCTGATCGGCGCGACCACCGAGAACCCCTCGTTCGAGGTGAATTCCGCGCTGCTGTCGCGCGCCCAGGTGTACGTGCTGAAGGCGCTGGACGACGCCGAAATGCTGCAGTTGCTGGCGCGCGCGCGCGAACGCGTGATGCCCAACCTGAAGTTTGATGAAGTGGCCGTGGCCACCCTGATCGGCTATGCCGATGGCGACGCGCGCCGCTTCCTGAACCTGCTGGAGCAGACCAAGACCTCGGCCGAAGCCGCGGGCATCATGCAGATCACCGGCGACTTTGTCGAGAACGCCCTGACGCTCAACGCGCGCCGCTTCGACAAGGGCGGCGACAACTTCTACGACCAGATCTCGGCGCTGCACAAGTCGGTGCGCGGCAGCCATCCGGACGCTGCGTTGTACTGGCTGTGCCGCATGCTGGATGGCGGTGCCGATCCGCAATACCTGCTGCGCCGCATCGTGCGCATGGCATGGGAGGACATCGGCATCGCCGACCCGCGCGCACTGCAGATCGCCAACGACGCCGCAGCCACCTACGAGCGCCTCGGCTCGCCGGAAGGCGAACTGGCATTGGGCGAAGCCGTGATCTACCTGGCCATGGCAGCCAAGAGCAATGCCGCCTACAACGCCTACAACCGCGCGATGGCCTTCGTGCGCAAGGACAAGTCGCGCGAAGTGCCGGTCCACCTGCGCAATGCGCCGACGCGCCTGATGAAGGAACTCGGCTACGGCAAGGAATACCGCTATGCGCACGACGAACCGCATGCCTACGCCGCCGGCGAGACCTACCTGCCCGAAGGAATGGCCGAGCCGCGCTGGTACGAGCCGGTCCCGCGCGGCATCGAAGCGAAAATCGCCGAGAAGCTGGCCTGGCTGCGCAGCCTGGACGACGACGCCAGCGCCTGAGCGCCACGTCGCCGCCCAAAACTCCCGCAATCAACAATGTCATCCCCGCGCACGCGGGGAGCCCTTCCGAAACTGTCGGAGTGGCGCATGTGGCTGAGTGGGAAGCGCGCTCAGCATGGGTCCCCGCTTGCGCGGGGATGACGGATTAGCGCAGGCGCTCGAAGATCGCGAGCCGCACCCCGGACCCGGTCTCCAGCAGCGCGGCTTGCCGGTAGCGCGATGCCGGATTCATCGTGAAGCACGCCAGCACCCAGTAGTCGGTCCGGTCCACGACAAAGCGCGGTCCCTGCCGCTCGAGACGTTCGCAATACTCCTGCCGCGTGACCGGCAGGTCCAGGCTGGCCGGTTTGCGCACCTTGGTCCACCAGTCCCGCGCGATGTGCAGGGTGTGGGCCGCATGCGGGAACCCGTGGCGCGGTTCCCCCATCCTCCAGTGCAGATACATATGGCCCGGATTCAGGAAGCCGGCATGCCGGACGCCACGCTGTGCCAGGTAGCGCTCCACCGCGTGGCGCTCCGCTTCCCGTTCATGCGCGACAGCGTGCGAGCGCAGCGCACCCAACGCGCTGCGGCTCAGGTCGAGCCGCACCAGGACCAGGAAAGCACCGACCAGCAACAGGCCGGCAACGCCAGTCGCCATGCCGGAAGCTGGCGACCGTACTAAGAGGGCCAGCATGAACGCCATCGACACCGCCGCGTAGGGAATGAACAGCTGCTGGTAGTGTGGCCAGAAGTGCTTGGTCAGGATCATCAACTCCAGCGCAAGCGGCGACAACACCACCGCAAAGAGCACATCCACGCGGACAGTGCCGTGGCGGAGCAGTGCGTGATTCCGCCGCACACCCGACAGCACCCAGGCTGCAAACACCACCCACGCAAGCACCACGAACACCACCAGGTCGCCACCAAAATAGAGCGCACGCGCCTGCACGCTCGCGTTGGCAAGGAGGGATTGCGGATTGAGCTGCTGGCCCAGCAGCGACAGCCCATCCAGGAACGCGGTCATCTCGCCGCTAATAATATAAGGCGCCGCATTGAGTGCGAGCCCGGTCGCGCCGAGCGTGATCGCCCATGTCGCGCTGTCGAGCAGCACCACGAAGCGCCTGCCCGCCAGCGGGGTTCCGGTCCGCATGGCGGACCACAGGCCCGCCAGCAGCGCAGGCGCCAGCAGGTAGGGGCGCAGCGAGATGGCTATGCTCGCCAGTACCGCCGGGGCCAGCATGGTACCGGGTACCGCCATGAAAGCCATCCGGCGGCCCGGCTTGCGTGCCAGTAGCAGTAGCGTTGCCAGCGTCAGCAGGCTGGCGGCCACCGGATTGATGTGGCTCAGCGATCCGGGCAGTGCAGCGGCGAGGAACAGGAAGAGCAGCGATGCCGACCAGGCCAGCGGCCGGGCTGCATCGGGAGCCAGGTCCCAGTCGCTGGCGAGCGTGCGCCTGAGCGCCAGCCCGAGCGCGAGCGCGGCCACCAGCACCGAGGCAATCGACAAGGCCTGCCAGGCTTTCACCGATCCGGCCGCGGCGGGAAGGGCAAACAGCATCTGCACGAGGGGCAGCTTGTCGTCGAACTCGCGGGTCCACACCAGCTCGCCCTGCAGCAGTCGGCCGCCAAAGTACATCATGTGGTCGATGTCCCAGTCGTAGCTGGAACCGCTCAGCGTGGCGATGGCGTACAGCAGGAAGACCAGAGCCAGTACGCCTTGCGGCAACATCCAGATGCGCGCATTCATTCTCGCTCCACACGCGATGAGTGATCGAGGCTGCCGTTTGCCCCGAGCTTAACCGCCTCCACGCCTTCAACGTTGAGATTTCTCTTCCTCTGGCGCTGCTGCCGGTGCAAGCGCGTGCGCGCATCGGCAGCGCTTTTCTGCACTCCGTCCCGCATTTTTGGCGCTTCATCGCATACCGATGGAGCGGGCCGGGGCCATTCGATACAGTACGACCATCGCAGCACCACACACCAACCGGCATCACCACAGGAGAAGATCATGAAAGTCCGCAAAAACATCGAAGGCGTCTTCATCGCCGCAGCCGTCGTCGCGACGTTCGCATCGTTTGCCACCGCCCAGAATCCGCAATCGCGCGTGACCTCAGCGCCTGCAGTAATCGCCGCAGCCGACGCCAGCATCCCGACGGTCGTCGTGAGCGCGAGGCGCCTGACCGAAGCCGAAAAAGCAGCACTGAACTAATTCCGCCCACCCCGCGCGGAATCTGGCGAAGATTGCCTGTCAGCTTGGTACAATTGTGGCTTCGACATCCCAGCCACACCGAACCCAATGATTGACATCCAACTTCTCCGCAAAGACATCGACACCGTCGCAGAACGCCTGGCCAGCCGCAAATTCAAGCTCGACGTGGACGCGTTCAACGCCCTTGAAGGCGAGCGCAAAGCGATCCAGACGCGCACCGAGGAACTGCAGGGCAAGCGCAATTCGCTGTCCAAGCAGATCGGCATGTTGAAGGGCAAAGGCGAAGACACCAGTGCGATCATGGCGGAAGTTGCCGGCCTCGGCGACGAACTGAAGAACAATGAAGCGGCCCTCGCGGTCGTGCAAAGCCGCCTGGCGGAATTCATGGAAGCGGTGCCGAATGTGCCGCACGCTTCCGTCCCGGTCGGCAAGGATGAATCGGGCAATGTCGAAGTACGCAAGGTCGGCGCGCCGCGCACCTTCGACTTCGAAGTCCGCGACCACGTCGACGTCGGCGCACCGCTGGGCCTGGACTTCGACGTTGCGGCCAAGCTGACCGGCTCGCGCTTCTCGGTCATGAAGGGTGGCATCGCCCGCCTGCACCGCGCGCTGGCGCAGTTCATGCTCAACACGCACACCGAAAAGCACGGCTACACCGAGTGCTACACCCCCTACATCGTCAACGCCGACTCGCTGCGCGGCACCGGCCAGCTGCCGAAGTTCGAGCAGGACCTGTTCGC
>DASWYE010000138.1:0-19103 GCA_036405115.1 Telluria sp.
TACGATGCCGGAAGACTTCGGCAAGCTGAAGATGGGCGAGCTGGACGGCATGCTGCTCGACCGCCTCGACATCGAAGTCGACAGCTACAGCCCCGTCCCCGCCCTGCTGAAAGCCGCCAAGGGCGAGCCGCCGGTGGAAGAAACCCTGATATCCCACCTGCTCAAATCGAATTGCCTGGTGACCGGCCAGCCCGACTGGGCCAGCGTCCAGATCCAGTACGCCGGCGCGCAGATCGACCAGGAGATGCTGCTCAAGTACCTGATCGGCTTCCGCGAGCACAACGAATTCCACGAACAGTGCGTCGAGCGCATCTTCACCGACATCATGCGCCAGTGCGCCCCCCACAAGCTCGCGGTCTACGCCCGCTACACCCGCCGTGGCGGCCTCGACATCAACCCCTACCGCACCAACTTCTCCGGCCAGCGCCCCCCCAACCTGCGCGCCGCCCGCCAATAACGGCAAAATGGGGACAGACCCCATTTGCGTTTGATCTGGTTGGTATTGCCTGACGCTACTGTCGGCACGCTCCGCGCCCCTGTACCCCGCAAACCGCAGTGGGGTCAGGCACCGGTGTTGGAATACGATACCTCGGGAGCGGACGCGGGAGTGCGTCACTTAACCGTGCTCGGGCGGGAAAGGGGAAATACTGGCATGGCCGCCTGCCAGCGGCGGACGGTGTTGGACGTTTGAGTATTCATTGTGGTAACGCAAAAACAGGCGGCGCCAAATGGATGCGAAATCGAATTACACCGCTCCAAAACCAGCCTATAATTCGGGCTCGCAAGCCCCCTTGTGCTTTGCAGCACCAATTTGTTATGACGAACCTGAGCAAAATCCTGTCGCCCGAGAACGTGCTCCTCGACCTGGAAGTTTCCAGCAAGAAGCGCGCTTTCGAACAGGCAGGGCTGATTTTTGAGAACAACTGCGGCATCGCACGCTCGACCGTGTCCGACAACCTGTTTGCGCGCGAGCGCCTCGGTTCGACGGGCCTCGGCCACGGCGTGGCGGTCCCGCACGGCCGCATCAAGGGTTCCAGGAACCTGAAGGCGCCGATCGGCGCATTCGTGCGCCTGGCCGAGCCGATTCCTTTCGAGTCGCCCGACGGCATGCCGGTGAACCTGCTGTTCTTCCTGCTGATCCCGGAACACGTCACGCAGCAGCACCTGGAGATCCTGTCCGAGATCGCGGAGATGTTCTCGGACGAGTCGGTGCGCCAGGCGCTGTCCACCGATCCCGATCCGGCTTCGGTCCACGCGCGCATCACCCACTGGCAGCCTAGCCTGCACGCGCTGGGTTAAGCCGATGCTCCAGACGCCACTCACGATTCAACGCCTCTACGATGACAACCGCGAGAGCCTGGAGCTCGGGTGGTTTGCCGGATTCCCCGGCGGCGAGCGCCTGATCTCGGGCGATGTGGCGTCCGCAGCCGACCAGGTCGGCCACCTGAACCTGATCCACCCCGGCCGCATCCAGGTGTTCGGCCACCAGGAGCTGACCTATTACCAGCGCCTCAAGTCCGGCTCGCGCAGCCATGTGATTGGCGAGCTGATTGCGGGCGCACCGCCCGCGCTGATCATCGCACAGGGCCTGGAGACGCCTCCCGACATCCTCGCCATCTGCGACGAACAGAATATCCCGCTGTTCTCGACGCCGCTGCCGGCGGCGCAGGTGATCGACTTCCTGCGCGTGTACCTGTCGAAGAAGCTCGCGCAGCGCATCATCATGCATGGCGTGTTCATGGACGTGCTGGGCGTTGGCGTGCTGATTACCGGCGATTCCGGCCTTGGCAAGAGCGAGCTTGGCCTGGAGCTGATTTCGCGCTCGCACGGGCTGGTGGCCGACGACGCGGTGGAGTTCTCGCGCATCGCGCCGAACATGGTGGAGGGACGCTGCCCGCCGCTGCTGCAAAACCTGCTGGAAGTGCGCGGCCTCGGCCTGCTAGACATCAAGGCGATCTTCGGCGAGACGGCGGTGCGCCGCAAGATGCGCCTGAAGCTGATCGTGCACCTGGTGCGCCGCTCGGCGCTGGAAGAGGAAGTCGAGCGGCTGCCATTCAACTTCCCGACCGAGGACGTGCTCGGACTGCCGATCCGCAAAGTGGTGATCCCCGTCGCGGCCGGCCGCAACATCGCGGTGCTGCTGGAGGCGGCAGTGCGCAACACGATCCTGCAGCTGCGCGGAATCGATACCCTTTCCGAATTCATGGAGCGCCAGCGCCAGGCCATGAGCGGCGACTGACTCCGCCATTCCCCGGATGCGGGGATGACGTGTCCGTGCATCCCTCCCTTGCGGTATGATCGCGGCTATGCGCATCGTACTCATCACCGGCATCTCCGGCTCCGGCAAATCAGTGGCCCTGAACGTCCTCGAAGACGCAGGTTTCTATTGCGTGGACAACCTCCCGCCTGCCCTATTGCCGCAGCTGGTCGACACCCTGCGCGAGCAGGGCACCGAGCAGGCCGCCATCGCGGTGGACGCGCGCAGCGCGGAGTCGCTGGCCGAGCTGCCCCTGTGCGTGAAGGCGCTGCGTGAAGAGGGTCATGACGTGAAAGCGATGTTCCTGACCGCGAACACGCATTCGCTGGTGGCGCGCTTCTCGGAGACGCGCCGCAGCCATCCGCTCTCGCATGAGGTGCGCCCGGGCGAGAATCCGGCCGCGCGCCGCACCCTGATCGAATGCATCGCGGAAGAACGCGATCGGCTGGGCGCGATCGAGAAGCTGGGACTGGTGATCGATACCTCCGAACTCTCGGCCAGCAAGCTGCGCGTCTGGATCAAGGAGCTGGTGGAGCTGGAGCGCGCGCCGCTGACGCTGTTCTTCGAATCGTTCGCGTTCAAGCTGGGGGTGCCGCTGGATGCGGACTTCGTGTTCGATGTGCGCGCGATCCCCAATCCCTATTACGACCTGGCCCTGCGGCCGCTGACCGGCATGGACGAGCCGGTGATCAAGTTCCTCGAGGCGCAGCCGAACGCCAACGAGATGCTGGAAGATATCCGCAAGTTCATCGAGAAGTGGCTGCCTTCGTTCAAGACCGATAACCGCAGCTATCTCACGGTGGCGCTGGGATGCACGGGCGGGCAGCACCGGTCGGTGTATATGGCCGAACGGCTGGCGAAGCACTTCTCGGCGACCGAGCGGGTGCTGCTGCGGCATCGCGAGCAGTCCTGACATTCCCCTTTTCCCGCGAACCGCAAGACCGTCATGCCCGCGCATGCGGACACCCATGCCGAGTACCCTGATGGCCAGGTTCCCCCTTGCTGCGCACTCCGCAGGGGTCCCCGCTTGCGCGGGGATGACGGTGGCAGGTTCAGCGCGCGATTACAGGTGGCGCAGGGGGTGGGCCCAGGTAGGCCAGGCGGGTGCGAAGAAGCGCGCGACCATCTCGTCGGTTACGGCATCCAGTGATGGCGGATTCCACACCGGCTGGTTGTCCTTGTCGATCACCAGCGCACGCACGCCTTCCAGCACTTCGCCATGTTCGAAATTGCGGCGCACCAGGTTGCGCTCCATGCGCAGGCAGTCCGCCACGTCCAGCGAGGCGCCGCGCTTGAGCAGCTCGTACGTCACGCGCATCATCAGCGGCGAACGCTGGCGCATCGCGCCCAGCGCCTTCTGCGCGAACGGGTCCGCGTCCTGCTCCAGCGAAGCCATGATCGCGCCGACCGAATCGAGCGAGAAGTGGCGGTCGATCGTGGCACGCTGCGCTTCCAGCTGCGACGGCCCGGCATCGGCGCCAAACGACGCGATTACCTCGCGCACCTTGCCGCCATCGGCCCCCGCCAGCGCGGCGTTCAGTTCCGCCATGCGCGCGCCCGGCACGAATACGTCGGCCAGGTCCAGGTAGATCGCATCGGCCGCGCCCACGGTGAGGCCGGTCAGGCCCAGGTAGTTGCCCAGTGCGCCCGGCGCGCGCGACAGGAAGTAGCTGCCGCCAACGTCCGGGAACAGGCCGATATTCACCTCCGGCATGGCCATCTTGGTGCGATCGGTGACGACGCGTACGCGCGCTTGCGGGCCGGCCTGGGCGATGCCCATGCCCCCGCCCATCACCACACCGTCCATCAGCGCCACGTACGGCTTTTCGTAGAAGTGGATCAGGTGGTTCAGCGCATACTCTTCGGTGAAGAAATCCTCCAGCAGCGCCGCGCCACCCATCGGCGTGGCCTTTCCCGCTTCGAAGAAGAAGCGGATGTCGCCGCCCGCGCACAGCGCCTTCTCGCTGCTCGATCCCAGCACCACCGCCTGCACCGACGGGTCGCCCTGCCACTGCAGCAGCACGTCGGTCAGCGCGCGCACCATCCCGAGCGACAGCGAATTGAGGGCTTTGGGGCGATCGAGCGTGATGAAACCGATGCCGTTGGAAACGCGGGTCTGGACGTATTCAGTCATGGCGGTGTAATCAGGAAGGAAAGCATCTATTCTAGTGTATGGGGTGTCCGGTGACTGAAGAGCTGGGGACAGTCCCTTCCAGGGACAGTCCCCATTTTGCGGACTGTCCTCCCCTTCCATTGAAAAAGGCACCCGAAGGTGCCTTGCGGAGCGCTCTACGGCTCTCCTTGCGCGGAGCTGTTCTTATGGTTTTTCAGGCCGCGGACCGTTCTTCTTGTTCCGGGAGGTACTTGATGGACTCGTTGCTATGGTCCTGCACCTTGTCCTTGTACTTCATCACCTGCCGGTCGAGCTTGTCCATCAACATATCAATTGCCGCATACAGGTCCTGCGCGACGCTTTCCACGTGTACGGTCTTGCCCGACATGCGCAGATTGACCTCCGCCTTCTGGCGTTTTTCCTTTTCGGTGAGGTTGTCGACGGAGAGGATGACGGCGATGTCGATCACGTGATCGAAATGTCGGGTGACTCGCTCGAGTTTACTTTGAACGTAATCACGGATGGCGGAAGTTACTTCGAGATGATGTCCACTGATGGTGAGATTCATACACACTCCTTGAAAGTTCACTTGCTCGTTCGTGCGCCCGTGCGTAGAGGAACGCCCTGCTCACAACTACTACAAAGAACTACAGCGATTTCCGGAGGCTGACTGGCGGGATCTTGAGCGCTTCGCGATACTTGGCGACGGTTCGCCGTGCGATGACCATGCCCTGTTCCCCCAGCATCTCCGCAATCTTACTGTCGGATAAAGGATTTTTCGGGTCTTCTGCTCCTGTCAATTGCACGATCAGAGCTCGTATCGCCGTGGAGGAGGCTTCTCCGCCTGCCTCGGTGGCGACGTGGCTACCGAAGAAATATTTCAACTCAAACATACCATGCGGTGTGAGCATGAATTTTTGGGTTGTGACACGAGAAATAGTGCTCTCGTGTAAACCTAGTGTATCAGCTATTTCGCGCAACACAAGGGGACGCATCGCTACCGCGCCATGCGAGAAAAAGTTCTTCTGCCGCTCCACGATGGCCTGTGCCACGCGCAGGATGGTATCGAAGCGCTGGCGCATGTTCTTGATCAGCCAGCGCGCCTCCTGCAGCTGTGCGCCCATCTGCGCCTCGCCCTTGGCCTGCTTGAGCATGCTGGCGTACACCTGGTTGATGCGCAGCCGCGGCATCACGTCCGGATTCAGCGTGACCGACCAGCCGCCCTTGGCGCGCCGCACGATCACGTCAGGGACCACATAGTCCGACGCATTCTCGGCAAACGCGGCGCCCGGATGAGGATTGCACTGGCGGATCACGGCCTGCGCCTCGCGCAGGTCTTCGTCGTCGCAGTCGAGCGCCTTTTTCAGCTTGCCGAAATCGCGCTGCGCAAACCAGGCCAGGTGCTGTTCGACGATTGCCAGCGCCATGCGGCGCGTGACCAGCGGCACCCGCTGCATCCGGCGGATCTGCAGCGCCAGGCATTCGGATGCGTTGCGCGCGCCCACGCCTGCCGGGTCGAAGCTTTGCAGCAGCGCCAGTGCGGTGCGCAGTTCGGCGATATCGATTTCCGCTTCCCCGGGCAGGCGCGCGTGGATCTCCTCAAGCGGCTCTTCAAGGTAACCGTTGTCGTCCAGCGCGTCGATCACCAGGTCGACCAGCACGCGGTCGCGCTCTTCCAGCACGGTCACGCGGGCCTGCTCCAGCAGGTGCTCGCGCAGCGTGGTGGCGCAGGCTTCCAGCTGCATGCGGCCTTCGTCGTCCTCGGGGGCCTGGCCACGCATCCCCTCGCCCCAGTCCTCGACGGCAGTATCGCCGCCGGCGAGCGGCGCCTCGTAGTCGTCACCGGATGGCGGCGCCGCGTCGCTCTCGTCCCCGGCCGGCTGCGCGCTGTCGCTGCCCGAAGGCGCGCTGCTGGCGAGCGCGCCATCGGCCAGCAGGCGCACCGAATGGTCGAGCGGATCGTCGAGGCGTTCGAGCAGGGGATTGTCGGCCAGCGCCTGCTCCAGCTCCTGGTGCAGTTCAAGCGTCGATAACTGCAGCAGGCGGATCGACTGCTGCAGTTGCGGCGTGAGCGCGAGGTGCTGCGAGGTGCGTAACTGCAGGCTTTGTTTCATGCGGCGGCAAGCTTACATGCGGAAGTGTTCACCCAGGTAGACGCGGCGGACCGATTCGTCGGCAATGATGTCGTCGGGACGCCCGGACGCCAGTACCGAACCCTGGTTGATGATATACGCCCGGTCGCAGATGCCAAGCGTTTCGCGCACATTGTGGTCGGTAATGAGCACTCCGATGCCGCGCTCTTTGAGGAAGCGCACAATTCGTTGAATTTCAATGACCGCAATCGGATCCACGCCGGCGAACGGTTCGTCCAGCAGCACGAAGCGCGGGTTGGTTGCCAGCGCGCGCGCGATCTCCACGCGGCGGCGCTCGCCGCCGGACAGCGACAGCGCCGGGTTCTCGCGCAGCTTCTCGATCTGCAGCTCGGCCAGCAGCGTGTCGAGGCGCTGGTCGATCTCGTCGCCCTTGAGCGGCTTGCCGTTCTCGTCCTTTTGCAGCTCCAGCACGGCGCGGATGTTCTCTTCCACCGTGAGCTTGCGGAACACCGATGCCTCCTGCGGCAGGTAGGACAGGCCGAGCGCGGCGCGGCGGTGGATCGGCAGGCTGGAAATATCCACGCCGGCCACTTCGATCGAGCCGGCGTCGGACGGCACCAGGCCCACGATCATGTAGAAGGAGGTGGTCTTGCCGGCGCCGTTCGGCCCCAGCAGCCCCACCACCTCGCCGCATTCGACCTGCAGCGACACGTCGTGCACCACCATGCGCTTGCCGTAGGTTTTCTGCAGGCCGCGCGCAACCAGGGTGCAGCCGCTGTTTTTTTCATCCATTACTTTTTATCCTGTGCTGCTGGCTGGGCCGGTTGCGCCGATTGCGCTTTGCGCGGCGCCAGGATCAGGGTCACGCGGCCCTTGCCCGGCTTGTTCTCGCCGCTGGCATCGTTACGCACCGCGAACACTTCCTTGCGGCTGTCATACGAAATGAACTCGCCATTGACTTCGTCGGTCACCCGCTTGCCTTCGAGCTGGGTGATGTTCGCCTTCGAAAACAGCTTGGCGACCTCGGTCTTCTGGTCGTACTCGATACGCTCCGCACGGCCCTCGACCCACAGGTCGGCGCCGCCGTCGCGCTTCTGGCGGAAGGTGGCCGGCTTGCCGTCGCCGCCCAGCAGGGTCGCGATCTGCCAGCCATCCGGGGTCTCGCGGATAGTCGCTTTTTCGGAGCGCATGACCAGGGTGCCGCGGCTCAACTCGACGTTCCCGGTCAGGATGTGGGTCTGCGAAACGTCGTCGATGTCGACCGTCTCGGCCGAGATCGTGGTCGGCTTGTTCGAGTCGGCCTTCTCCGCATGGACGCCGGCGGAAAGGAGGCACAGGCTGGCGATGATCAGGTGTCGTTTCATGGGCGGTTCCCGTTCGGTTAGCGGTTATTCTGCGGGCAGGACAATGCGCCCGTTGTGGATCTTGACCTGGCGCGTGGCGTTATTGGCGGTCATGCCAACACCGTGCACCACGGTCGCGCCGCTGGTCATCTCGACCGGCAGCTTGGTCTGCATCTGGTCCTCGTCGACCAGTACCGTGAGCGCTTCGGTCCGGATCGTCATCGGCTTGGCGGTGGCCGAGCCGGCGCGGCGGATGTCCACGTTGCCAATCAGCTCGACCGTGTTGTTGACGTGGTCCAGGCGCGCCGTCTTAGAATTCAGGTACATCGGCGGTTTGCCCGGCGCCATGCTCTGCAGCGCCGGCGCATCCACCGTCGAGCTGTCGTCGATCGGCAGGTGCGCCAGCCTGGCGCCGGAGATGATGTAGCGCGGACTGCCGTCCGGCGACATGCGCACGGCGCTGAAATTCTCGACGATGTAATCGGGCTCGCCCTTGTGGGCGTCCGACATCATTTCCATGTCCTGCGCGGTCATCAGCTGGGCGATGTAGAAGCTGCCCAGCGCCAGCGCCAGGCATGCGCCGAAGATGGCGCCAAAGCGCCAGCGGTGTGCAGTCCGTTTCCTGTACTGGCGTGGCATGCGTTATGCGAAGTACTGGGCCAGCGCGGATTCGTACGTGCCCTGCGCACGCATCAGCATGTCGCACACTTCACGCACGGCGCCGCGGCCGCCCGGGTTTTTGGTCACGTAGTGCACGCGCTGCTGCACTTCCGGGTGGCCGGTCGGAACCGTGACGGCAAAGCCCACCTGCAGCAGCAGCGGCAGGTCGATCACGTCGTCGCCGATGTAGCCGCACTGCTCGCGCGTGGCGCCGGTTTCTTCCAGCAGCTTCGCGAACGCGATGCGCTTGTCGTGGATGCCCTGGTACACGTGCTTGATGCCCAGGTCGTGCGCGCGCCTGACCACGATCGGCGAATTGCGCGCGCTGATGATGGCAGTGGCCACACCGGTCTTGTTAAGGAGCTGGATGCCGAGGCCGTCCAGCACGTAGAAGGTCTTGGTGATCTCGCCGTCGGCGGCGTAGGTCAGGCTGCCGTCAGTCAGCACGCCGTCGACGTCGAAGATCATCACCTTGACGTTGGCGGCGCGGTTGGCGGCGTCGGTCGGGCGCACCATCAGATCACCTTGGCGCGGGTGAGGTCGTGGATGTGCAGCGCGCCGACCAGCTTGTCGTCGGCGTCGGTCACCAGCATCTGGTTGATGCGGAATTCTTCCATGATCGCGACGGCATCCACCGCCAGCTGGTCCGGATGGACGCGGCGCGGGTTCGCATGCATCACGTCGCGGATCATCACCTTGCTGAAGTCCTGCACGCGTTCCAGCAGGCGGCGCAGGTCGCCGTCGGTGAACACGCCGACCGGGCGGCCGTCGCCATCGACGATGGCGGTCATGCCCATGCCCTTCTGGGTGATTTCCATCAGCGCGTCCTGCAGGCGCGCGTCCAGGCCGACCTTCGGCACCGCCGCGTCGGCGCGCATCACGTCGCGCACATGGGTCAGCAGGCGGCGTCCCAGCGCGCCGCCCGGGTGCGAGCGCGCAAAGTCTTCCTCGCGGAAGCCGCGCGCGTCCAGCAGCGCCACCGCGAGCGCGTCGCCCAGCGCCAGCGTGACGGTGGTGCTGGCGGTCGGCGCCAGGTTCAGCGGGCACGCCTCCTTGGCGACCGACACGTCCAGGTGTACGTCGGCCAGCTTGCCCAGGCTCGAATCCGGCTTGCCGGTCATCGAGATCAGCGGCGCACCCATGCGCTTGATGATGCCGACGATCGACAGCAGTTCGGATGCTTCACCGGAATTGGAGATTGCAATAAAGGCATCGTGCGCGGTCACCATGCCCAGGTCGCCGTGCGCGGCTTCGGCCGGGTGCACGAACATGGCAGGGGTGCCGGTCGAGGCCAGCGTCGCCGCGATCTTGCGCGCGATATGGCCCGATTTGCCGATCCCGGAGATCACCACGCGGCCGGTACAGCCCAGCAGCAGCTGCACCGCGCGGGCCACGGAGTCGTCGGTTTCAAGGCGCGCATTCAGCGCCGCGATCGCATCCGCTTCGATCGTCAGCGTCTCGCGGGCCAGCTCCATCGCGCGGCGTACTGCGCTGGCATCAAAAGCTTTCTGCATTGTTTTTTCATCGGTTACACTCATGACAGCAGTATAAACGAATTGGCCAAGCAAAAAACTTGCCAGTCCCAACAATCGCCCAGCGCCGCAAGGAATCCCGCCTATATGTTCTCCGGTCTAGAACTCACCCTCCTGTTGCTGGGTTGTGCTGTTTTGGGGGTGGTGGCATTCCGGATGATGCATTTGCCGCCCATGCTCGGCTACCTGGCCGTCGGCGTGCTGCTCGGGCCGCATGCGATGGCGCTGGCCGAAAACAGCGCCACCACCCACATGCTGGGCGAAATGGGCATCGTGTTCCTGATGTTCTCGATCGGCCTTGAGTTCTCGATGCCGCAACTGGTGGCGATGCGGCGCATCGTGTTCGGCCTGGGGCTGGCGCAGGTGCTGGTCACGATCGGCATGACCATGCTGCTGGCAACGCTGGTCGCCTTCAGCGCCCATGGCCTGCTGCACATCGGCTGGCAGGGCGCGTTTGCGCTGGGCGGCGCGATCGCCATGTCGTCCACCGCGATCGTCTCCAAGATGCTGACCGAAAGACTGGAACTGGAAAGCCAGCATGGGCGCCGCACCATCGGCATCCTGCTGTTCCAGGACCTGGCCGTGGTGCCGCTGCTGATCGTGATCCCGGCGCTGGCGCGCGATCCCGAACACCTGGCGCAGACGCTGGCGTGGGCCGTGCTGAAGGCGTCGGTGGTGCTGCTGCTCCTGTTCTTCATCGGCCACAAGCTGATGCGGCGCTGGTTTACCGTGGTGGTCAAGCGCCAGTCGCAGGAACTGTTCATGCTGAACATCCTGCTGGTCACGCTGGGCGCGGCCTGGATCACCGAGTCGGCCGGCCTGTCGTTGGCGCTGGGCGCCTTCGTGGCCGGCATGCTGATTTCCGAAACGCCGTTCAAGTACCAGGTGGAAGAAGACATCAAGCCATTTCGCGACGTGCTGCTCGGCCTGTTCTTCATCACGATCGGCATGCTGCTCGACGTGAACCTCGTGATCGCGAACTGGTGGGTCGTGCTGGCGCTACTGGCGGCGATCGTGCTGTTCAAGTTTGCCGCCATTGCCGGCCTGGCCAAGCTGTTTGGCGCGCCGGACGGCACGGCGATCCGCACCGGCCTGGCGCTGGCCCAGGCGGGAGAATTCGGCTTCGTGCTGCTCAACGAAATCACCGGCCTGCGCCTGGTGCCGCCGGAGGTCCTGCAACCGGTGCTGGCGGCGATGGTGCTGTCAATGCTGCTGGCCCCACTCATCATCACCAAGTCCGACGAGATCGTGATGAAGATCTCATCCAACGAATGGATGAACCGCTCGCTGCAGCTGACGCAGATAGCAACGCGCACCATGTCGGTCCAGAAGCACGTGATCCTGGCGGGCTTCGGCCGCACCGGCCAGAGCCTGGCTACCCTGCTGACCGAGGAAAAGATCGGCTACCAGGCGCTCGACATGGACCCGGAGCGGGTGGCGGAAGCCCAGGCTGCGGGAGCCAACGTCTCCTACGGCGATGCCGCGCGCCGCGAAGCGCTGGTGGCGGCCGGCGTGCACCGCGCCGCCGCCATGGTGATCACGTATGCCAGCACGCCATCCGCGCTCAAGGTCCTGCGGCTGGTGCGCGAACTGGCGCCGACCCTGCCGGTCATCGTGCGCAGCCACGACGACTCCGACCTCGAACGGCTGAAGGCCGAGGGCGCGGCCGAAGTGGTGCCGGAACTGCTGGAAGGAAGCCTGATGCTCGCATCGCACGCGCTGGTAATGCTGGGCGTGCCGCTGCGGCGCGTGGTGCACCGCGTGCAGGCCGCGCGCGACGAGCGCTACTCCTCGCTGCGTGGCTACTTCGCCGGTTCCAGCGACACGCCAGAAGAAGACCTGTTCGTGCGCCTGCATTCGGTCACGCTGCCGGAAGGCGCAAGCTCGGTGGGGATGCGGGTCGACCAGCTCGGACTGGAAGCACTGGCGGCGGAGGTGACCGCCATCCGCCGCGGCAGCCAGCGCATCGAAGTCACACCGGACACGCAATTGGAGGCGGGTGACGTGGTGGTGGTGCGCGGCGCCGCGGAAGCGGTCGCGCACGCGGAATACCGGCTGCTGCGCTAGGCGTCGCCAAAGCCGATGACGCGATTGCGTCCGGCTTCCTTGGCCCGGTACAGCGCGCTGTCGGCGTTCGACAGCAACTGTCGCGCGCAGGCGTCGATCGCCTGGTCCTTGCCCGACAGGTCGAGCGTCGCCGCGCCGATCGACACGGTCGATTGCACCTTGAAACCCGACGACAACGTCACCGGCGACGCTCCTATCGCTGCGCGGATGCGCTCGGCCACATGGCCGGCGGCCTCCAGGTCCGCGTCGATCAGCAGCGCCACGAACTCCTCCCCACCGAAGCGGCCGAGCGCATCGGACAGGCGCAACTCGTCCTTGATGCGGCCCGCAACCTCGCGCAAGACCTCGTCACCGCCCTGGTGGCCAACCGTATCGTTCACATTCTTGAAGTGGTCCAGGTCGATGTACAGGCAGGACACCGGATAGGACTGGCGGCGCGCGCGCGCAATCTCCTCGAGGAAGCGGCGGTCCATGTAGCGGCGGTTGTACACGCCCGTCAGCGGATCGGTCAGGCCAATGTACTTGAGCATCTCGTTCGAGATCACGTTCTCCAGACAGATCGCGATGATCGACGCCATGTGCTCGATGAAGTCCGTGCCAAGCGCCGGCGTGAAGCGCGCGGGGTCGCGACTGCCCATGTTCAGCGAGCCGATGATGCGCTTGTTGCGCATCAGCGGTACGCGCGCGATGCTGGCCAGGCCCTGCGGCGGCACGGGGAACACCTGCGCATGCGCCGCGTGATCGAAGCTGCCGAGCACGGGCCTCGGGTGATGGGCGCCATCGTGCGGGAAGCTCAGCTCGTCCGCATCGCGCGCGAACAGCAGGTCCGGGAACAGCGCAAAGTCCACTCCCAGCTTTTCCATCACGGTGCGGATGTCGGCATCGACATCGACCAGCGTGAGGGTGACGGCATCGAGTTCGGAAATGACAGGCAGCACGCGGAAGATCGTCCCGACGAGTTCAGG
Source organism: Telluria sp. (assembly GCA_036405115.1). GTDB lineage: Bacteria > Pseudomonadota > Gammaproteobacteria > Burkholderiales > Burkholderiaceae_D > Telluria. The sequence continues at coordinate 13,031 of DASWYE010000138.1, forward strand.
GAAGCCGGACGCGCCGACGATCGCCAGGTCGAACTGCTGGTGTCGGCGCATGATGTCGTGGTTGCGTTCGGCCTGCTCGACCAGGTGGGCCATGCGTGCGCGCATGCTGGCGTTTTCAGCGTGGAGGGTCTCCAGCGCCTCGATTGGATCTTCCGTCATCCCTTGCAAAATCCTTAATTCTGCTGTTATTTTATGCAACAGGCGACACCTTAGCGCAAGATGCTTCCGATGCATACAAAAAGAGCATGGATTGTGGCGTGGATGCCTAAAAATTGAGCTGCACGGGAAGCTGCTGGCCGACCGTGACGGTGACCTCTTCCGCACCGTCGAGAACCGCGTTCATGCCGAAGGCGGCGGCGCCCTCCAGCTTCGCACTGGCGCGGTAGGTGTTGAGGATGTCGAGGGGATCGGGGCCGCGTTCCCCGGTACGCTGGTCCACAGACGGGATCGGGCAGCGCGCGCAGGGTTTGCAGGGCCGCAGGATGGCCTCGTTCCCGAGCGCGAACGCAGCCACGAAATCTTCTTCGTACGCTTCCATGCCGTCGACGACGACGTTCGGGCGGAACCGGTCCATCGGCAGCGCTTCGCGGCCCGCAGCAGCCAGTTTTTGATTCAGGTCAGCCAGCGAGGCCGAGCCGACCACCAGCACCGGATAGCCATCCGCGAACATGGTCGGCCACTGCGCGCCGCCAGTCCACTTGCCGCTCGTGAGGCGACCGGAATCAGGATGGTGGCGCACCAGCCGGCATTGCGTCCCGATCATGCTGGAGAACCAGCTTGCTGCGAGATCGCCGCAGTCGTAGGCCAGCAAGGTGTCGTCCCAGATGCGTACCTGGCGTGTCATCTCCTGCTCAGGGTTCGGCAGGCCGAGGGGAAGTACAAGCCGCAGCATGCCCGGGGCGCGCAGCTCCAGCATATCGGCCGAGAGGCGCGGGACCACCAGCGCCAGCTTCGGATGCTCACGCTGGGTGAGGAACTGGCCGTCTTCCGTCACGATCATCCATTCGCGGTCGTGGACGTGATCAACTGCGAGCCCGTAGCGTGTGACAGTCGCCGTGCGAACAGAGATGCCCGCGCACGACTTCACGGGATAGATAAGGAGTTCGGAAATGGTCGGCATCACGTTGGATCGTCATCCCCGCGAACGCGGGGACCCATGCTGAATGTGTGGCTGAGGTGAGGCTTGCGGTGTATCGGGCTCGCTCGCTATGGGTCCCCGCGTTCGCGGGAATGACAAGTCAGCGGCGCTCTTTGGCGATGCGCTCTTCGAGGCGCTTGAGGGAAGCGGCAGCATACTCCGCGCACCCGCCGCCGAGGAAAGCGTTATGCGTTGGCGTCGTCTTCGCCAGCTTGTCCAGCGTATCGGTGAAGCCCGGATGGGTGGACACGATCACATCGCATTTCAGCTTGCCCACGCGTTCGATGGTCGAACGGAAGCTGCCCGAAACATCAGGCTTCCCGGCCCCACCGGTAAAGCGGAAGCCGTCCATCGACACCGCCGTCAGGCTGTCCGCGTACACCACATCGTGGCACTTGCCGCCTTCGCAGGCCGTCCAGGTCCACGACGTGCTTCCAGGCGTGTGCCCCGGCGTCATCAGCGCGGTGATCGCGACACCGCCAATGCGGATCACCTCGTTGTCCTTGACGGCGCGCACGTTCGAGACCTTCGGGAAATGCACCGGCTCCTTCGCGTCGTATTGCGGATCGTCCTGCTCGACCGTCCCTGCACGCATGACGCGCGCGCCCCAGGCGCTCGCGAGTACCGTCGCGCCGCTCGCCTTTTGCAGCGCTGCGATGCCGCCCGCGTGATCCCAGTGAGCATGCGAATTCAGGATGTACTTCACATCCTTGATGTTGAAACCGAGTGCCTTGATGTTGGCCTCGATCTGCGCTGCCGACTGCGGCAGCGCGCCGTCCAGCAGAACGTGGCCTGCCGGCGTCGTCACCAGCATCGCGGAGAGCTCTTTCGTGCCGACGTAGTACGTGTTGCCGACCACCTGGAACGGTTTCTGCGCGACGTTCCACGCCTCGCAGGAGCCGCAATGGATATGATCCGGATCGGCCGCGCTTGCCCCCTCGGACAGGACCAGGGTGGCTACGGCCAGTGCAGTCAGTCTCTTCATTCTTGTTATCGCTTTCACGTAAAAAAAGCGCCCTTCCGGGCGCTTCGTTGTCATGCTGTGATTACACGTTGAACAGGAAGTTCAGCACATCGCCGTCCTTGACGACGTATTCCTTGCCCTCGGCGCGCATCTTGCCGGCTTCCTTCGCGCCTGCTTCGCCCTTGTAGGTAATGAAGTCGTCGAACGCGATGGTCTGCGCGCGGATGAAGCCGCGCTCGAAGTCGGTGTGGATCACGCCGGCAGCCTGCGGCGCGGTGTCGCCCACGTGGATGGTCCAGGCGCGCACTTCCTTCACGCCGGCGGTGAAGTAGGTCTGCAGGCCGAGCAGCTTGAAACCGGCGCGGATCAGGCGGTCCAGGCCCGGCTCGTCCATGCCCATGTCGGCCAGGAAGGCTTCCTTGTCCTCGTCTTCCAGGTCGGCGATTTCCGCTTCGATCGCGGCGCAGATCGCGACGATCGGTGCGTTCTGTTCAGCCGCGTAGGCGGTCAGCTGGTCCAGCAGCGGGTTGTTCTTGAAGCCGGTGTCGGAGACATTGGCCACGTACATCGCAGGCTTGGCGGTGATCAGGCACATTGGCTTGAGCAGCTCCATCTCTTCCGCGGACAGGCCCAGTGCGCGCACCGGCTTGGCGTCGTTCAGCGCAGGCATGATCTTCTCGAGCAGCGCGACGAGCTTGGCCGCGTCCTTGTCGCCCGAGCGCGCCTTCTTCTGTTCGCGGTGGATCGCCTTCTCGACGGTGCCCATGTCGGCCAGCGCGAGCTCGGTCTGGATCACGGCGATGTCGTCCAGCGGGCTGACCTTGCCGGCCACGTGCACGACGTTTTCGTCCTCGAAGCAGCGCACCACGTTGACGATCGCGTCAGTCTCGCGGATGTGGGCCAGGAACTGGTTGCCCAGGCCTTCGCCCTGCGACGCGCCGGCCACCAGGCCCGCGATGTCGACGAATTCGACGATGGCGTTGACGATGCGTTCCGGCTTGACGATTTCCGCCAGCTGCTTGAGGCGCGGATCCGGCACTTCGACCACGCCGACGTTCGGCTCGATCGTGCAGAACGGGTAGTTCTCGGCCGGGATGCCAGCTTTGGTCAGGGCGTTGAACAGGGTGGACTTGCCGACGTTAGGCAGGCCGACGATGCCGCATTTGAGACTCATGGGGGAAACCTTCGAAAAATTGCGCTTAAACCCCGCATTTTACCTCAGTCAGATGGGCGTGACGCGGGCGGGGTCGGGCTTGTCCACGAAGGCGGCGAATTCGTCGCGCAGCTGTTGTCCTTGCGATATCGCCTTCTGCCACTGGCGCGTGCGCTCGTCCTGGTCCAGACCGTAGAACTTGAAGTCCTTCCGGTCGGGCAGCTTGCCGCGCGGGAGGGTGCGCAGGAACTGCGGAGACGGCGCAGCAATGATCACGTTGTCCAGCCAGTGGCGGTTCGGGCCCTTGTGGGCGCGGCGCCACGGCAGCGACTTGTCCAGCCACCCCGGCACGATGTGGGATGTGAAGTGCGGATACAAGACCAGTTCGCCCTCGCCCAGCCGGGAATATGGCAGCGCGAGGTGGTAGTCAATGATGCCGCCATCCCAGTACGCGCCTTCCGGAGCTTCCTCGAGTCCGCGCACGGCAGGCATGATCAGCGGCAGCGTGCCGGAAGCGAGCAGGCCGGCTGCGAGGTTGCGCGGGGTGAGTTTGGCAAAGTGGGTGGTGAATACGTCCCAGCGTTCGCGCAGCCATGGCGCGCTGTCGCGCGTGTCGCCCATGACGACGCGCTCGAGCATGGGAGCCAGCCGCTCACGCGAGGCAAGGTTGTGCAGTGCTGCGACGGCGAAGCCTTTCATCTCATGGAGGCGGTGGGACGGGGCCGCGAGCGCGCCACGCCCGCGATTGGTCAGCAGGTGCAGCCGGTAGTGCGGGTGCGCGAGGATATCCTCTTCATGCCCGGTGACGAATTCGGCCAGCATCTTGCGGCACACCGAGTCGATTTCGGACTGGTCCGGCTTCGCGGTATAGCGCTGGCCGGCATACAGGTCGCCGAGGCGCTTGAAGCTGGCCACGGGATCGCGCTGGCAGGCTGCCGCCATGCGCCACGCGCCGATCGATGAGCCGATCAGGGTGCGCTCGCGCGCTTCGGATGGCAGCCATTCGCCGAACATCCACTGGTCCAGTGCCTGGAACACCAGGCCTTTCGGACCGCCTGCCGCGGCGGGGATGACGGCGACGTCGCGGGCGCGCAGACCGTTAGCGCGCAGTTGCTCCAGCGCGCGCGGCCCGGCGTAGAAATTCAGTGCGTTCATGTACAAATTATGAGGCATACGGCAAACGGCCGTCCTGTCCTTTCGCGACCCTGATCTTTGCTTGCTCCACCGGGATGCAAATCAAAGACCGGAAACAGTGCAGAGGGACGGACCATGCCGCCCTGGTGCGCAGGGGGACTGTACCTTCCTGCTTACGCGGTGTGCAGCTGCATGGTGGCGATGTCCATCTTGCCTTCGACCGCCAGCGGGATGACGCGCAAGCCCTTGTCGATGGTTTCCTCGATCAGCGACTGCTCCTCCTTGCGCGGGCGGTGCAGGACGAAGTCGGCGACCGGCTGCGCCAGTCCCAGCGCGCGCGGATGGCCGATGCCGATGCGCATGCGCCAGTACTCCTGCGTGCCCAGGGCGGCGGTGATGTCCTTGAGGCCGTTGTGGCCGCCGGACGAGCCGCCCTTCTTCATCTTGACCACGCCGGGCGCCAGGTCCAGTTCATCGTGGACCACCAGGATTTCGTCAGGGTTGATCTTGAAGAAGCGGGCGAGCGCGCCGACCGACTGGCCGGAGCGGTTCATGTAGGTTTGCGGTTCGAGCAGCCAGACTTCGCGCCCGGCGATGCTGGTTTTGGCAGCCAGGGCATTGAAACGGGCTTCGCGCTGCAGGCGGCAGCCGGGTTGGGAATTGGCCAGGTTATCGACCAGCCAGAAGCCGGCGTTGTGGCGGGTTTGTTCGTATTCGGGGCCGGGGTTGCCAAGGCCGACGATCAGGCGGATTGCCATGGGGTGCTCAAGTCGGGAAAAGCGACATTATAGCGACGCCCGTCATTCCCGCGGACGCGGGAACCCATGGTGGGCGGGCACACACTTCAGCGCCAACAAAAAAACCGGGCGAGGGCCCGGTTTCTCGTGCTGCGGATGCTGAAGAGCTGGAGACGGCCCCCTAACGGGGACAGTCCCCGAACATCAGAAGGCGACGCGCAGGCCGACGGAGACCTGGTCGACTTTCAGGCTGTCGCCTTCGCCGCGTGCCACTTTGCCGAAGTTCTCGTATTCGGCGACCAGCTTGACCGCGTCGGTGAAGGCGTAGGCGGCACCGACGCCAATCACGGCGCTGGTGTCTTTTTCGTCAGCGCGCTGGGTGATGCCGCCAACGGTTGCGCTGATGTCTGTCTTGGTGCGGGCCACGCCCAGCTTGCCGAGGACCGAGACTTTCTCGGCGACCGGCAGCTCGCCCACCACTGCTGCGTACACCGACTTCGGCTTGGCCGAAGCGGACGCACCAGCGGCCGAGACGCTGGTCTCGCCGAAGTTCACGTAGCCCAGCTCGACGCCGACGCCCGGCGCGAAGTTATGGCCGACGGCGGCCTTGAACGAGGTGTCCTTTTCCGACAGCTTGGCGCCGTCCGCTTCCAGCTTGTGCTTGGCGCGGCCCACGGAGGCGGATACGTAGTTGTCAGCTGCAAAGGCTGGAGCTGCAAATGCGGTGGCGATCAGTGCAATGATTACTTTTTTCATGAGGTTCTCTTTATTCGTTGTTAAAGGGAACTTGAATTATTGACCAGCCCGTCAGTTATTCGATTGGTAATTACACCTTGTTACGATGTTAACCAGTAGAAAACAATGGAAGGGGCATGCTGTTGTTGCACGTGGGATAAATGGGGTCTGTCCCCATGACGGCGGTTGCCGGGTGGATAAATGGGGTCAGT
>DASWYE010000139.1:0-12780 GCA_036405115.1 Telluria sp.
GTGCGCTGACATGGCGTCCGGGCTCGGCGCCCGAGGTGCGCTGGTCCTACCCCGATGCGGAGCCAGTCCAGCCGGCGAACGTGCACAAGCGCTACGTCGAGATGTTCCGCGAATCGATGGCGCGCATCGCACAGGCGATGACCGATAATTTCGCCCTGCCCCTGAGCGGCGGACGCGATTCCCGCCACATTGCGCTGGAACTGCACCGCATGGGCCGCAAGCCGCGCTTCGCCATCACGGCACGCCACATCCCGCCGCGCCACAATGAGGATGTGCGCGTTGCTGCTGAGCTGTGCACGGCGATGGTCTGGCCGCACCGCGTGGTGCGGCAACCGCTGCGAGGGCTGTACGCGCGTGAATGCGCGCATGCGCACGCAGTCGATTTCCTGACGTACGAACACTCCTGGACGCTGCCGATGCGTGACGCGCTGGCGGAAAGCGGCGTGACCGAAGTTTTCGATGGCGTTGGCGGCGATGTGCTGTCGGCCGGCCTGTTTCAGGATGACGCGCTGATCAAGCAGTACCAGGATGGCGACATCGTGGCCGTGCGCACCGCGCTGCTCGCCTACTGGAGCCAGCTGGGCGGCGAGGCGGCGCTCAAGGACAGCCTCGGGCCGGAGCTGGCGGCGGTGGTCGTGCCGGGCGCCGCAGAGGAACTGATCGACGCCGAACTGAAGCACCACCTTGGCCAGCCGAACCCGCTGAAGTCCTTCTATTTCTGGAACCGCAGCCGGCGCGGCACCGGCATGCTGCCGTTCAAGGTCCTCGGCGCGCACGTCGCTTACGCGCCCTACCTCGACCTGCCGCTTGCCAGGTTCCTGCTTGGGCTGGAGCCAGCTGTCACGCGCGACAAATCCCTGCATACCGAGACGATCCGGATGGCCGACGCGTTCATCGGCGCGATCCCGTACGAGGACAAGGCCACGCGCGCAGCGAAGCAGCGCATTTACGATAGAGTGGGCCTGTACGGCCCGATGATCGCGGACGCGATGAGGTCGGACGGCTACGTGAATGCCAGCTTTGTCGCGCCGCGCGCCGCCAAGGCATGCCTGGCCGGCGGCGAGCTCTCGACATGGTGGAAACCCCGGCGCGTGGCCTACCTCGCCAGCCTCGGCCGCTTCGTACACCAATTCAACCCTGACACCCGAACCCAAGGGACGGCGAATTATGCTTTTAATGATCGATAACTACGACTCGTTCACCTACAACATCGTGCAGTACTTCGGCGAGCTCGGCGAAGAGGTCGTCACCGTACGCAACGACCAGCTGACCATTGCCGACATCGAGGCCATGCAGCCGGACCGCATCTGCATCTCGCCGGGACCGAAATCGCCCGAGGACGCGGGCATCTCCATCGAGGTGCTCCAGCACTTCAAGGGAAAAATCCCGATCCTCGGCGTGTGCCTCGGCCACCAGGCCATCGGCGCGGCCTTTGGCGGCAAGGTGATCCGCGCCAAGCAGGTCATGCACGGCAAGACCTCGCCAGTCGCGCACACCGGCGTGGGCGTTTTCAGGGGCCTGCCCAGCCCCTTCACCGTGATCCGCTACCACTCGCTGGCGATCGAACGCACCTCGCTGCCCGATTGCCTGGAAGTGACCGCATGGACGGACGATGGCGAAATCATGGGCGTGCGCCACAAGGAATACGACATCGAAGGCGTGCAGTTCCATCCCGAATCCATTTTGTCCGAGCACGGGCACGCGCTGCTGAAGAACTTCCTGCAGCGCTGAACAACACATAAAGGTAAACAATGTCGATCACACCACAAGAGGCGCTGCTGCGCTGTATCGAACACCGCGAGATCTTCCATGACGAGATGCTCCACCTGTTCCGCCAGATCATGTCGGGCGAAATGTCGCCCGTGATGGTCGCTGCGATCATCACCGGCCTGCGCGTCAAAAAAGAAACCATCGGCGAGATCACCGCGGCCGCGCAGGTCATGCGCGAATTCTCGACCAAGGTGCCGATGGCCGATACCACCAACCTGCTCGACATCGTCGGCACGGGTGGCGACAGCGCGCACACCTTCAATATTTCGACGGCCACCATGTTCGTCGCCGCCGCAGCGGGCGCGCGCGTGGCCAAGCACGGCGGGCGCAGCGTATCCTCATCATCCGGCAGCGCGGATGCGCTGGAATCGCTGGGCGCAAACATCAACCTGCAACCCGAGCAGATCGCGCAATCGATCGCGCAGACCGGCATCGGCTTCATGTTTGCTCCCAACCACCACGCGGCAATGAAGCATGCGGCGCCGGTGCGCCGCGAACTGGGCGTGCGCACCATCTTCAACATCCTCGGCCCGCTGACCAACCCGGCCGGCGCGCCGAACATCCTGATGGGCGTGTTCCACCCCGACCTGGTCGGCATCCAGGTGCGGGTGCTGCAGCGCCTCGGAGCACAGCACGCGGTGGTTGTCTGGGGCCGCGACAACATGGACGAAGTCTCGCTCGGCGCGGGCACCATGGTCGGGGAACTGATTAACGGCGAGATTCGCGAATACGAAATCCATCCGGAAGATTTCGGCCTGCAGATGGTTGCCACGCGCAACCTCAAGGTGGCGGATCCGGCCGAATCGATCGCGCGCGTGATGGAAGCGCTGCGCGGCGAACCTGGCCCGGCTGCCGACATCGTGGCGCTGAACGCCGGCGTCGCGCTGTACGCGGCGGGCGTCGCGCCCTCGATCGAGGCGGGCCTGGCACAGGCGCGGGAAACGGTGGCATCGGGCGCCGCCGTACGCAAGCTGGAGCAGTTCGTCCAGGTCACCCGACAACTCGGAGGCTGACCGGAATGGCGGACATCCTCAACAAGATCATCGACGTCAAACGCGACGAAGTCTCCGCTGCAAAGAAGCGGCGCGACCTGGCCAGCCTGCGCCGGGATGTGGAAAGCGACAGCGCATCGCGCGCGGCCATTCGCGGTTTCGAGCAAAGCCTGCGTGGCAGGATAGCGGCCGGCAGCGCCGGCGTGATCGCGGAAGTAAAAAAGGCCTCGCCGTCCAAAGGCGTGCTGCGGGCGGACTTCAACCCTGCACAAATCGCGCAAAGCTACGCGGCGCATGGCGCGGCATGCCTGTCCGTGCTGACCGATGAACGCTTCTTCCAGGGTTGTGCTGACTATCTGCTGCAGGCGCGCGCAGCATGCTCCATCCCGGTGCTGCGCAAGGACTTCCTGATCGACATGTACCAGGTCTACGAGGCGCGCGCGATGGGGGCGGATTGCATCCTGCTGATCGTGTCCGCGCTCGACCACGGGCTCATGGCCGAGATGGAAGCATGCGCGCATGAGCTGGGCATGGACGTGCTGGTGGAAGTGCACGACGGCGACGAGCTGACCGCCGCGCTGAAGCTGAAGACGCCGCTGGTCGGCATCAACAACCGCAACCTGCGCACGTTCGAGGTGTCGCTCGACACCTCGATCGGCCTGCTGCCACGCATTCCGGCCGAACGGCTGGTGGCCACCGAGTCGGGCATCCTCGCGCCTGGCGATGTGAAGCGCATGCGCGAGCATGACGTGCATGCCTTCCTGGTGGGTGAAGCGTTCATGCGTGCGCCCGAGCCGGGCGTCGAACTCGAACGCCTGTTCGGTTAGATAACCGTCATCCCCGCGCACGCGGGGATGACGAGTTAGCGGAGGGCGCTGGGGCGGCGCAACGAGGTCGGCTTCTTGTTGTCGGCCAGCGTCAGCGTGATGCGCGGCGCGCGTTCGCCCTGCAGCGTCACCGAGAACGCCATCAATTCGTCGCGGCGGAAAACGTGAACACTCACGGCGTCGCCTACCGCGTAGCGCGCCAGCATCGCATCGAGATTGCCGCCGACGCGCAGCCCATCGATCGCGATCAGGATGTCCCCTGCCGAGATGCCCGCTGCATGCGCGGCGCCGCCTTCCAGCACGTGGGTGAACTTGACGTCGGCGCCTTCGCGCGCGGTGGACACATCCAGCGATGGGCGCCCTGGCTTGCGCTCGTCGATGACACGCACGCCAAAGCCCGCGTACAGCCGCGCCAGCGGCAGTTCGTCCGTGCCGCGCACGTAGCGGTCGAACAGTGGCTTGAGCCGCAGCCCCGTGACTTCGTCAAAGATCGCTTCCACCTCGGCCTCGCTGATGCCGCGCCCGCCGTCCGGGTAGAAGTCACGCCCGTAACGCTGCCAGATCGCCACCATCACGTCATCCAGCGACCGGGCGCCGCCCGTCTTGGCGCGGATGGTCAGGTCGAACACCAGCGCGATCAGCGAACCCTTGGTGTAGTAGCTGACGATCGAATTCGGCGCGTTCTCATCCTGGCGGTAGTACTTGGTCCAGGCATCGAAGCTCGATTCGGCGACGCTCTGCTTGGTGCGCCCGCTGCCACGCAGGACGCTGGCAATGGTCTTCCCCAGCAGCTTCATGTAGGCCGGCTCGTCGATCAGGCCGGAACGCAGCAGCAGCAGGTCGTCGTAGTAGCTCGTGAAGCCCTCGAACAGCCACAGGAGCCGGCTGTAGTTCTCCACCCGCAGGTCGTACGGCGCGAACTCGGCCGGCTTCATGCGCTTGACGTTCCAGGTGTGGAAGTACTCGTGGCTGCACAGGCCCAGGTACTTGATATAGCCATCGCCAGGCGCGCCGCCCTGGTCGGCGATGGTGGGCAGGTCGGCACGGTTGCATACCAGTGCGGTCGACGCGCGGTGTTCGAGGCCGCCGTAACTGTCGCCCACGGCCATGGTCATGAACACGTAGCGGTCCATTGGCGCGCGTTTGGTCTTCGGCTCGAAGAAGGCGATGTGGCGCTCGCACAGCACCTTCAGGTCGCGCTCGAGGCGTTCCATGTCCAGGTTCGGCACCCGTCCGGTGATCACGATGTCGTGCTCCACGCCATAGGCGGTAAAGCTGCCCAGCGCAAAGTCGCCCATCTCGACCGGGTGGTCGATCAGCTCGTCGTAGTCCGCCGCGGCATAGGTGCCGAAGCCATAGCGCTTGGCGCCCAGCTCCGGCAGCGCGGTCGCGACGCGCCAGTAGCGCGCCGCGGGATCCTGCGGCTGCAGCAGCTCGACCTGGTGCGGCAGATTCTCCTGCCCTTCCACGCGCAGGTACAGGCTGGTGCCGTTGAAGAAGGCATGGGTCTGGTCCATGTGCGCCGCGCGCACCGACATGTCCCACGCGTACACCTCGTACACCACCGTCAGCGCGCCCTGCACCGGCGCCGCGCGCCAGGTGTGCTTGTCCAGCTTGTCCAGCGCCACCGGCTGCCCGTTTGCCTCCGCGCGGATCTGCACGATGTTGCGCGCGAACTCGCGGATCATGTAGCTGCCCGGGATCCAGGCTGGCAGCGCCAGCACCTGGCCGTCCGGGGTCGGCGCCTCAACGCGCAGCGTCACCTCGAACAGGTGGCCTGCGAGGTCCTTGGGATTGACGGTATAGAGAATGGGAGGAGTACGGCGGGAAGGTGTTTTTTTCATGTGCGGCCAGGCCTTTCTTTAGCAGCGCACAGTGTACTTCAAACCGCCCCCAGCTCGCCGGGCACGTCGATGTCCCGGAAGATGCCGGCGTCTGGCACTTCCACCAGCGTGACGGGCCGGGAGCGAAGCAGGCTGCGCGCCCCTTCGTCCCCACCCAGCGCCAGCAGCGCGTCGCGCTGGCCGGGGCCGAACGCAACCGGGTTCCCGCGTCGGCCGTGCATGGCGGGAGCAGCGATCTCCGCACCATCCGCGATCGCGTCGCATAGCGCTTCGACGGTGGAAGGCAGGACGTCCGGCATGTCGCCGAGCGCGATGACCCATCCCAGCGGCGCGGGAAGCGACGCCCGCACCGCGTGGACCAGCGACGCTCCCATGCCCTGCGCGGCATCCGGACATACGGTCACGATGCATCCGGCTGCCTCCAGCTCGCGCGCAACCCTTTCCGCGCCCGGCGCGACGACGGCAATAACGTGCGGGATGGCGGCGAGCAGGTGGCGCGCGCTTGCCGCCACCACCGTGCCGCCCGGGCCGTACGGCGCGAGCAGCTTGTCGCTGGCGCCGGTCGGATCGAAGCGGGTACCCCGCCCTGCCGCCAGCAGGATCCCGACCGGCGTCATTGCTTCACGCCGAAGCGAGGTCGAACGGGAGCTTGCGCAGCCGCCTGCCCGTCAGGCGCGCGATTGCATTCGCAAACGCCGGCGCCAGAGGCGGCAGGCCGGGCTCGCCGATTCCGGTGGGCGGATCGGTGGACGGCACGATGAACACGTCGACCTGTGGCATGTCCACCATGCGGGCGACGGTGTAGCGGTCAAAGTTCGACTGCTCCACCACGCCGTCCTTCAGCGTGATCTCCGCGCCCGGCAGCGTGGTACCCAGCGCCATCAGCGCCGCGCCTTCTACCTGCGCCGCCACCGACAGCGGATTCACCGCCAGGTTGCAGTGCACGCCTGCCGTCACCTTGTTCAGGCGCGGCTTGCCGTCCTCGATGGATGCCTCGACCACGTAGGCCACCACCGTATTGAACGACTCGTGCATCGCCACGCCCCAGGCGCGCCCTTTCGGCAACACCTTCACGCCATAGCCCGATTTGGCCACCACCAGGTCGAGCGCCGCCAAGTGACGCGGATGCCCGCTGCCAATCAGCTTCTTGCGGTACGCGACCGGATCCACCTTCGCAAGCTGCGCCGCCTCGTCGATCAGCGTCTCCATCACAAATGCCGTGTGGGTGGAGCCGACCGAGCGCCACCACAGCACCGGCACGTTGGCCTGCTCGATATGCGTCGTCAGGTTGAACGGCACCTTGTACGGCTCGCCCATCCCTTCGACCATGGTGTTATCCACGCCATTCTTGATGCCGAACTTCTCGAACGGGGTGCCAGCCATGATCGACTGGCCCACGATCGCGTGATCCCAGGCGACGATATTGCCGTGCGCGTCCAGTCCGATCTCGGCCCGGTGCACGTAGGACGGGCGGTAGTAGCCGCCGCGAATGTCATCCTCGCGGCTCCAGACCAGCTTGAGCGGCCCATTGTGGCCGGCGGCGCGGTACGCCTTGGCGATGTTCACCGCTTCGACAATGTAGTCCGACGATGGCACTGCGCGGCGCCCGAAGCCGCCGCCCGCCATCATGGTATTGAGCGCCACCTTGTCGGCCGGCAGGCCGGCGGTTGACGCCACCGCAGCGTGGTCGATGGTCTGGAACTGCGATCCTGCCCACACCGTGCAGCCGTCTGCTTTCAGGTCGATCACGCAGTTGAGCGGCTCCATCGGCGCGTGCGCCAGGTAGGGAAATTCGTAGACTGCGGAGATTTTCGCCGGCGCGCTTGCCAGGGCGGAGATATCGGCCTTGCGCGCCGACACGCCCGGCGTCTTCGCGCGTTCGCGATACGCCAGCATTTGCGCCGCGCTATCGGTCTTGCCGACCGACGAGGTGTCCCATTCAATCGCGAGCGCATCGCGCGCCACCTTGGCCGGCCAGTAGCCGTCCGCGATCACCGCAACGCCGCTGCCGCCACGATCGACCGGAACCTGCAGCACCGCGACCACGCCCTTGACCGCCTGCGCCTTCGCGGCGTCGAAGCGCGCCACTTTGGCGCCGAACACTGGCGGGTGCGCCACCACGGCCACCTTCATGCCCGGCAGCGCAAAGTCGATGCCGAACTGCTGCTGGCCGGTGGACTTGGCGCGCGCGTCGATGCGGCGGGTCGGCTTGCCGATCACCTTGAACTGCTTCGGATCCTTCAGCGCCACCGTTTGCGGGACGGGCATCTTCATCGCGGCATCGGCCAGCGAACCATAGGATGCCTTCTGCCCCGCGGGGCCGTGCACGTAGCCGCCGGCGGTCGTGCACTTCTCCGGCGCCACCTTCCATTGTCCGGCCGCGGCGGCCACCAGCATCAGGCGCGCGCGGGCGCCGATCTCGCGATACTGCATGAACGAGTTCTTGACCGAGCCCGAGCCGCCGGTCATCTGCAGGCCCATCCCGGGATCCTTGTACGCATCGCCGGCGGGAGCCAGCTCCGCGCGCACCTTCGACCAGTCGGCATCGAGTTCTTCGGCGATCAGCATCGGCAGGCTGGTGTGCACGCCCTGCCCGAACTCGAGCCGGTTGACGGCCACGGTGACGGTGCCGTCAGGGGTGATGTGCAGGAACGCGTTCGGTTCGGAGACCTTCCTCGCCCTGTTTTGCGCGGCCGCGAACTTGTTCGAGTCAGGGATCGTGAAGCCGAGTACCAGCCCTGCCAGCGCCGAAGCTTTCATGAAACCTCGGCGCGACACGCCTTCGCCGGCTTCGCCATTCATCCATTCATTGCGCATGCTGGCTCCTCAGGCAAGAGTGCTGGCCGCGTCCTTGATGGCCGCGCGGATGCGTTGATAGGTGCCGCAGCGGCAGACGTTGCCGCTCATCGCGTTGTCGATGTCGGCGTCGGTGGGCTTCCGGTTGGTGCGCAGGAGCGCCGTGGCACTCATCACCTGGCCGCTCTGGCAGTAACCGCATTGCGGCACGTCGTGGCGCACCCACGCTTCCTGCACCGCCTTGCCGACCTTGTCGTACTCCATCGCTTCGATGGTGGTGATCTTCTTGCCCGCCGCCGCCGAAATCGGCGTCACGCAGGAACGGATCGCCGCGCCGTCCAGGTGCACGGTGCAGGCGCCGCACATGGCAGCGCCGCAGCCGAACTTGGTGCCGGTCATGTTCAGGTTATCGCGCAGCGCCCACAGGATCGGGGTGCCCGGGTCGGCGTCCACCTGCATGTCGCGGCCGTTGATGTTCAATGTCGTCACTTGTCTCTCCAGGTTCAGGACAGCCCGTGCAGGGCATTGATGAAACAACGCCCGCGGTGAGGCGGGCGTGGCGTGATTTTATTTCTTGATCGTGGCCAGCTTGGCTTCGAGGGTCTTGATGTCGACCATTCCGGCGAACCTGGTTCCATCGGCAAAGAAGATCGCCGGTGTACCTTCGATCCTGAGCCTCTGGCCAAGTTCCACGACCTTCTCGTTCGGGGTATCGCACTTCTTGGCTGCGGTCGGCGGCACCTTCCCGCTCAACATCCAGTCGTCCCAGGTCTTGTTGCGGTCGGCCGAGCACCAGACATTGGTCGACTTGACGAACGAATCCGGCGACAGGATGTTGTACATGAAGGTGTAGACGGTGATGTTGTCCGCCTGCCTGAGCGTGGTCTGGCGGAACTTCTTGCAATAGCCGCAGTTCGGATCTTCGAAGATCGCGATCACGCGCTCGCCATTGCCCTTGACCGTCTTGAGCGCCAGGCCCAGCGGCAGGTCGGAGAACTTGATCTTGTTGAGTTCGTCGGTGCGCGCCTTGGTCAGGTTCTGCGAGGTCTTCGCATTGAACACGTTGCCGATGAACAGGTAGTCCGCGTTCTTGTCGGTGTAGATGATCTCGTTACCGATGCGAACTTCGTACAGTCCGCCATATGGCGTCGCCGTGACCGACTCCACTTTGGCGGTCGCGCCGAGGCGGGCCTCGATGTTCTTGCGGATCGTTGTTTCGGGCGGTTGCTCCGCGCCGACGCAGCCTGCAAACAGCACTGCCGCGAACGCCAGCGCACCCTTTACTTTAACCATGGAATCTCCGGATAAACTTCTGAAAACTTACTTGCCCATCGCCTGCGCAATCAGCTTGCGCTTGATGAAAGGAAACTTGTCCAGCAAGTTTAATCCGAAATTGCGAACCACGCGCAAGGGTTCCAGGTCGGTTCCGAACAATCGCTCCAGGCCGTCGGTCGCAACTTGCATTAAAAGCACGTCTTCCTTGCGTTCACGTGCATACCTCGCCAGCACGCGGCTGTCGCCAATGCTGCGATGCGGCTCGCGCTCCGCGATCACCTTGAGCAGGTCCTGGATGTCGCCGAAGCCGAGGTTCATGCCATGTCCGGCGAGCGGGTGCACCGCGTGCGCGGCGTCCCCGGCCAGCGCCACGCGCGGGGCCACGATCGAATGCGGGCGGATCAGCGCTAGCGGCACCGCCGCCACATCTTCCGGCGTCAGCGGGCGCAGCGCGCCCAGTTCCGCCTCCGCGTACTGGGACAGGCGCACCGCCAGCTCGGACAGCGTCTCGGTGAGCAGCGTATCGGCCAGAGCATCCGGCGCGGACCACACCAGCGACACCCGGTTGCCCGGCAGAGGCAGCAACGCGATCACGCCTTCAGAACAGGTAAACCACTGGTGCGCAATGCCATGGTGCGGCGTGGTGCAGCTGAAATTGGTGACGATCGCACGCTGGTGGTAGCTACGATAGTCATAACCAATGTCGCACTGCCCGCGCACCCACGAGTGCTTGCCGTCGGCGCCAACCACCAGGTCGGCCTCGACCTGGGTGCCATCTTCCAGTGTGATGCGCGCATGTTCGGTCGAGGTATCCAGCCTCGCCGCCCGCCCGTGCACCATCCTGACGTTGGCGGCGAACTTGAGTGCCGCATCAAGCGCCTGGTTCAGGTTGCTGTCTTCGACGATCCAAGCCAGCGACTCCACGTGCGCGCCAAAGGCGTCGAACGCCAGTCCGCCGCTGTTCTTGCCGTCGCCCGTCACTTTCATCGATTCGACCGGCGCGATACGCTCGTGGTCGAGTGCGCCCCAGACCTTGAGCGAGGTCAGCAGTTTATGGGCGGTGTGGTTGAGCGCGTACACGCGCACGTCCCACGGCCTGGTGATGCCGTGCGCAGCCGCAGGCGCGGACGTGCCAATCATGGGGCACAGCAGCGTGACGCTGTGGCCAGCCTGCGAGAATCCGAGCGCCGCCGTCTTCGCGATCGGTCCATTGCCGACAATGCACACGTCACTGCGGTGGCGCACTGCCAATGATGTTGATTTGCTCATGAAAAGTATTATAAGGCCAAGCGCGTGGCGTACGCTGCACGACCGGGACGGTGCCGCCGTCAACTGAACCGGCATTCGCTCGGGAAGTACGGAGAGTCGAAAAATTCCACGATGCGCCCTTGCAATATCAAATCGGCCTGACTATAATCATGCCTCTTGGCCTGGTAGCTCAGTTGGTAGAGCAGAGGATTGAAAATCCTTGTGTCGGTGGTTCGATTCCGCCCCGGGCCACCAAGAATTCCTGCCCAACGCCGTTTCCATACGGCGTTTTTTGTTTCCGAATCGTTCTCCCGCTCCCCGTAGCACCCGCGCAACGTCAAAGCAAGATATCGTGCTGCTCGGCAACTTTTAATCGGCGGATATGCAATACTCCGGCCTCGATTAATCCGCCCCACAGCCTGCATGCGTGTGAGCGACAACCAACCAGAACTTCGATGAAACAGACTTTCCTCATCCTCGCCCTGCTGGGCGTCATGTCCACCGCCACTGCCCAGAGCCCTATGACCGCCGCAAATCCGGCAAGCGGATTCGTTGGCCTGGGTGTCACTGTGGGCGGCGACGAGCTGGCGACTGCCACCTACACGAACGGCCACAGCGCCGACATCAAGGCTGGTTCCGGCGTCGTGTTCACCGCTGGCCTCGACTATGCGATTGCTCCCCAATTCTCTATCCAGGGTAGCGTCAATTTCCACGTGGACAACCAGACCGCCCGCAACGGCGACATGCGCTTCCAGCGCTTTCCGGTCGAAGTGATTGGTTTCTATCACCCGAACAGCCAGTGGAAAGTCGGTGGCGGCGTACGTTACGTCAACAGCGCCAAACTGAGCGGCAGCGGCGCTGCCGCGATGGATGACGTCACCTTCAAGAATACGACCAGCGCGATCTTCGAAACCGAATACCTGTTTGCCCCGAACCTCGGCGTCAAGGTGCGCTACGTGAAGGAAGAGCTCGAACTGAAGGAGTGGAACGCCAAGGTGAAGGCCAACCACGTCGGCATTTCGGGTGTCTACTACTTCTAAGGATGGCCGGCAGTTGGTATAATTGCCGCCCTTGGCCTGGTAGCTCAGTTGGTAGAGCAGAGGATTGAAAATCCTTGTGTCGGTGGTTCGATTCCGCCCCGGGCCACCAAGATAAAGACAACGCCCGCTCCTGCAGTGGGCGTTGTCGTTTCCGGGACTGCAGTCTACAGGCCCGTTCGCCGCAAAACCGGATTCCAGCGTTTTTGATGCAGAGCAAGGATTTGCCTCAATGATCGCTTTTAGAATCCAGCATTTTGGCGATGATCTCCGCTCCCGAACTCCTCCTTCCCGCCGGATCGCTTGCAAAAATGCATGCTGCGTTCGACTTCGGCGCCGACGCCGTTTATGCCGGCCAGCCACGCTATAGCCTGCGTGTTCGCAATAACGACTTTTCGACCCACGCGGCGCTGCAGGCCGGCATCGAGGGCGCACACGCGCGCGGCAAGAAGTTTTTCGTCGCCAGTAACATCTTCGCGCACAACGCCAAGCTGAAGACCTACCTGCGGGACATGGAGCCGGTGATTGCGATGCGGCCCGACGCGCTGATCATGGCCGATCCCGGGCTCATCATGATGGTGCGCGACAAGTGGCCGGAGGTACCGATCCACCTGTCGGTTCAGGCCAACGCCATCAACTGGGCGGACGTCAAGTTCTGGCACCGGATCGGGCTCACGCGGGTCATCCTGTCACGCGAACTGTCGCTGGACGAAATCGAGGAAATCCGCCAGCGTTGCCCGGAAATGGAGCTGGAAGTGTTCGTGCACGGGGCCTTGTGCATGGCCTACTCGGGCCGCTGCCTGCTGTCCGGCTACTTCAACCATCGGGATTCGAACCAAGGCACCTGCACCAACGCCTGCCGCTGGGACTACAAGGTCAAGAACGCCTGCGAAGACGCCAGCGGAGACCTGGCTCCGACCCAGGTCATCGAACTGCGGCTGGACCAGGCCCTGGAACAGGCCAACCGCCCAATGTCCGCGCTGCACCAGCA